>JBOHFJ010000017.1:0-25804 GCA_050699655.1 Pseudonocardiaceae bacterium | reverse complement strand
GCGGTGGCGCTGCTCGGATCCGGAGCGGGTGCCTCCGTCGTGGGCGCGCTGCGCGCGCCGGGCACCGACAGCACAGCCGCGCGCTTGGCTGAGTGGGGTCGGGACCATGGCTTCGACGGGTTGGTCACCTGGTTGGAGCGAGCGCGGTACGAGCACAATCCCCCTCGGACCGGTGGCGCTCCGGTGGGAGGAATCTCGTTCGGGGGGGTGGTTCCGGTGCCATCACCTGATCCGTACGCCAAGGTGGGCTCGTCGCACCTGCCAGCGTCGCTGCCGCCACTGCCCGGCATCGCGCCGTTGCCCGGTGAAGGCCAGTGGGAAACCGTGGTGACGGTGCACGGCCAGCCAGCGGTTCAGGTGGCCCACGTGCGCCCGGACCGCGAGCACACTTCGTTCCTGGTCGGTGTGATGTGGATGGATCCCACCCTGGTGCGGGGACAGCTGCACCCGGGTTTCCGGGATCCTGGCGGAACCTGGCAGGCCGGGACATCGCTGAGCCCGGCGGAGCAACGCACCGTCGCCGCCGTCTTCAATGGCGGGTTCCGTCTGGGCGGCGCCAGCCACGGTGGTTACTACAGCGAGGGCCGCACCGCTGCGCCATTGGTGGACGGCGCGGCCAGCCTGGTCCTGCGCGCCGACGGCGCGGCCACCGTTGGCGCCTGGAACCGCGAGGTCCGAATGGGGCCGGACGTGGCCAGCGTCCGGCAGAACCTCGTCCCGCTGCTCGACGATGGGCAGGTCAACCCGACCTGCCGCAGCGGTGGCAGCGCTCAGTGGGGCAACACCGTCGGCCAGGTCGCGTTCATTCACCGCTCTGGTTTCGGGGTTACCGCCGATGGTGGCGAGGTGTATGTCGGCGGACTCGCCCTGTCGGTGTGCACTCTGGGACAGATCATGCGAGCCAGCGGTGTGGTGCGCGGGATGGAGCTGGATATCAACCCCAACTGGGTCAGCGGCGCCTACTTCCATCCCGTGCCGGATGGCCCGCCGCACGCCTTCCAGCTCTTTCCCGGCGAGCAAGTCCCCGCCGACCACTACTTCAGCCCGTCCAGCCGCGACTGGTACGCCTTCTCCGCCCGCTCCTGATTCTTTCCTCGGGTAAGAACCACCGCCCCAGGCCCGACCTTTCGCCGGGTGGCCTGGGGCGGTGGCTCACGTGCTCTCAGGTGCGAAGCCTGCTCCGCTCAGGTGAGGGCGATGCCCTCCAGACCAGTGATACCGGTGAGGGTAACGATCTGGGTGAGAGTGCCGTTGGCGTTGATGCGGAAGCCGTCCACGCCCCCGGCGCCGCCGACCTCGACATAGAGGAATTGCCCATCGCGGGTGCCAACCGAATCAATCGGGTTCGCTCTGGTGGAGGTCTGGGTGAACACGGTGGGGGTGCCCTCGCGGTCGATGTGGTAGCCGGTGACGACGTTGCTGCCGGCGTTGGAGACGTAGAAGTTCCCCGCCGCGCGGGTCACCCAGCACATGGCCTGCTGCCCGTCGGGTTGGGAGGCGATTCGTTCGACGGTGCCCTTGGGATGGATGGTGTAGGTCGTCAGCGTGCTGATGCCCACATCGGTCACGACCAGGTGGCCGTGCTCATCGAAGGTGAAACCGAACGGGCCGGGAGTGTCCGCGGGGCTGGCCACGAAGGCGTCGGAGGGCCGCCCGTGGGGTTCCACGGTGAAGACGTCGATCTGGCCGTTGTTGTCGTTGGTGGTGATGACCAGATGGTGCCCGTCGGGGGTGAAGCCGATCTGGAGAGGCAAGGTCGGCCTCGGTCCGGTGAGGGGGGGGAGCTTCAGCGAGCGGGTGGAGTCGTCGATCGGTCGGAACTGGCCTCCGGTGATCCGGTATCCGGTGATGGCGCCAGCCTCATTGGCGTTGAGCACGTAGAGCAGGTCGCCGTGGACGGTCACGCTGCACGGGAAGGTTCCCCCTGAGGGCAGCACCTGTCGCAGGCGCAGATGGTCGTCCTCGAGCCCGAGCACGGACACGGTGTCGCTGCCGGCGTTGACGGCGATCAGCACCCGGTGGTGGGTGTCATAGACCAGCGAGCCTGAGGAGTTCAGCGGATCAGGAGCGGGACCCGTCCTGCTCACGCCGCCGTTCCCGCCGGTATCGACGGTCTCGGTGAGCGTCAGGGTGCCGTTTCCGGCGCGGTCGTAGACTAGGATCTGGTTGCCTGTGAGGTTGTTGGTTTGGACGAATAACAGCTCTTTTGTCATCGGGTGTGCTCCAGAGAATCTCGTCGGTGGGTGGTTTCGGTGCCCTCGGGGGTTACTTGACGACACCGGCGAAGCGCAACAGCTCGGCGATGCCGAAGCGGCCCTCGCTGTTGGCGAGGGTGGGTGTCCAGATCGGGTAGGTGGACCGGTAGGAGATGGGGTCGGCGTCGAGGAGCCCGATCAGCACCTCGGTGACGATCAGGGCGCCGACCGGGCCGAGCCGGCCGCCGTTATGCCGCAGGTCGGCTTCTCTGAGGATGTAGTACCACAGGTAGATCGGCCCGGTGGTGCCCAGCTCGGCGTCGGTGAGCGGGACCGTGCCGATCTTTCGGGCGATGTCCTGGCCGGAGGGCAGCTCCTGGGCTTCGCTGCGGAGCAGGTTGCGCACCGCCAGTGACCGCAGTTGCCTGGCGATCTCCTTTGGTACGTCCGTGATGGTGGGCAGGTCCAGCAGGCGGGTGTTGAGTTTGGCCTCAATGCGCTTGGCCCGCTGTGGGGTGCGGCCCTCGTCGATGGCGAAGAAGTAGGTGAAGTCCACCGCGAACTCCGGCGCCACCAGGCCGCCCCGCAGGTCGGTCCGATTATGAGGGTCCATGGGGGGATCCGGGATCATGCCGGTAGTCGGATCCGGCAGCGGGAACAGCGAGAGGTCGGGGTGTGTGTCGTTGATCGTGTATTCGGAGCGGATAGTGGGGTGCATAAAGCGGAACGCGGCGACGGCGAACTCGACGGGGATGAACGGGTGGCCGTCGGGCGCAAAGAACTGCAGCCCGTCGCGGTCGACCCGGTCCACGCTGTCCTGGCCGGCGACCAGTGGCAGGAACTCGTGCACAATGATCCACTGGAAGTGCCAGCGCACGATCTGCTGGGCCTTGTCGAACACGTCGTCGTAGTAGGTCCGCACCGCGAGCAGCTGGTCGATGGACGCGTTCGGGGGCAGCGGGGGGGCGTTTGCGGGCGGGGGCGGCGGGAAGAGATTGCCGAACACATCGGTGATCTTTTGGGTCATCAGGGCGTCCACGACCCGGTTGTGGAACTTGATGAACGCCAGGTGGAGCTGGTTCAGCAGCAGGTTCTCGTCGTTACGCGGGTCACCGATCAGCGCCACGCCATCGGAGGTGCGGGCCTGATCCGCTCCGTCGGGGGAGAGCGACAGCTTGGTGTTGTGTGAGGTCGTGTCATACAGGTAGGGGCTCGCGGCCGGGCCGGATCCGTAGAGGTGATCCAGGTCCAGCATGGGCGGGCGGAAGTTGGTCACCGCTTCTGGGTCTATCTGCCGGCCGAGCTGTCCGGTGACGTCGAAGGTGATGTTGTGGTCGATGAACTGCCCGAAGAAGGTGAACCCCGCATCCAGCGTGGGGCTGTCTGTCCCGTCCGTGGTCTCCCCGCCGTCCATCAACCCGCCGGGCAGGCCAAACTCCTCGGCCATCGCGAGACCGGTCGGAAGCCGGGGGTCCAGGGTGGGGAACAACCGGCCGAACCGGCCGGCCGGCGGGTTAGCGCCTCGGGGGACGTCCAGGCCACGGACGTCAAAGCCATGCCGTGCTTGCGTCATGATGCCTCCTAAACATAGACAGGTAAAATTCGTCATGGGCAATGCTCGCCGCCACTCGCGGTGTCGATGTCTGGACTTTCTCTTCCCCGTGCGCGCATCCAAGCCAGCAACACAGAAGAGGGCCCGCGGTACCCAGTAAGTACGCCGCGTTCATACCCCGATCGAGTGAACTTGGCTTGACTGTGGTCGCTCCGGGTAGGCACCCGCTCCGGTCGACCGCTCCGGTCGACCGGAGCGCTGTCCTTATTTTCAGGGGCACCCGGAGAATACTGGCGGCAGCACCTCCTCTGCGGTCAAACATTTTCAGGGTGCGTCCCGATGACACCGACTCGGCCTGCCGCCCACACTGAATGGCATGGACCACTCCCCACGATATCCCGTGGAATTCGCCTCCGAGGAATTCACCACCGTCGGGTCCATCCCACAATCTCGTTCCGCAAGGAGGATGAGCATGCCGACTGACACCTGTCCGCAAAAAATGGCGTCGCCGGTGGATCTGGGCGCAGTCGCGGGAGGCACTCGCACCAGCGCCGTATGTCGCAAAGACCGGGTCGCGCGCACACTGTTTGTAGCGGTCGACAAATGGGAGGCCGCCCAGCACCGCTGGTTGATGCGCCACAGTATCACCGCGTTGCGGATCAGCATGGGTCTGGTGATCTTCGGGTTTGGCGTCCTGAAGTACTTCCCCGGCTTCAGCCCAGCTCAAGACCTCATCCTGGCCGACGCCCGGGTGCTGAGCTTCGGCCTGGTGCCTGCCGTGGTACCGGGCAGCGTGGTGATGGTTCTCATCGCGACGGTGGAATGCGTCATCGGACTTTCTTTGATCACAGGCCGGGCGCTGCGCGTCATCAACTACCTCATCGCGTCCTGGATCGTGGGCATCCTCTCCCCAATCGTGGTGCTCCCGGCCCGACTGTTCAGCGGCCCCGATCACATGCCCACCATGGAAGGCCAGTACGTCCTCAAAGACGTGATCCTGCTGGCTGCGGCCATGGTGATAGCCACCACGGTGCGTGGTGGCGCCATCACTGATGCTGGACACCGTTCCCTGCCGGCCGAATAACCGTGAGGACGAGCCCGACCGTGCTCCCCAGGCAGCGAGCGATCGCCATCTGGGGAGCACGGTCATTCATTGTTGCTCACATTCTGAGTGTCGAGGCTGGTGTTCTTGAGATCCCAACGGCCGCGGATACCGAGTTTGTGATAGATGTGTCCGAGGTGGGTTTCCACTGTCTTGATGGAGAGATGGAGCCGCTGGGCGATCTCCCGGTTGGTTCGGCCGGCCTGAGCGAGCTGGGCGACGGTGGTTTCCTGTGGGCTGAGCTCGTCGGGTTTCCGGCCGCGGGTGCGCCCGCCGGCTCGCCGCCACTCGGCCCGCGCGCGGTTGGCATGCCACCCGGCGCCGCATGCCTCAGCGATGCTCAGCGCTTCGGCGAGCGGCACCCGCGCCCGGGCGATGTCCCCGCCCCGGGTCAGGAAGGCGCCGTAGTCGGTCAGCGTCTGCGCCCGAGCCAGTGGCATCGGCAGCTCGTTGTGGAGCTCGAGCGCTTGGCTGAAACAGCTCTCCGCGAGTGCTCGGTCCCCGGTGCGCTCAGCGAGGGTGGCTCTCCCGGTGGCGACGACGATGGTGGGCCACCGGCTGGGCAGAGCCACCGCGCGCCGCTCGACCCAGTCGATCACCTGCCGCGCGTCGGTGTCCCGGCCACAGGACAGGTAGGCGGCAATCGCATCCGCCGCCCACGGCAGGAACGACGGGTCGACCTCGCCGGTGCGCTCAGCCCAGTCCTGGAGCTGGGCGAACAGTGTGCAGGCGGTCTCGGCGTCTCCCTGGCGGTGCGCGAGCACGCCGCGCACGTGCAGTGTCAACCCATCGGCGAGGTGCATGCTGTGCAGGTGATGGATCCGGACCGGCAGCTGCGCGCAGCGCAATGCCGCCTGCTCCAGGTGTCCTTGCTCCAGGAGCACCAACGCTCGGTAGGTGATGGCCAGCGGCGACAGGTAAGGATCAAACAGCTCGGCGAGCTCGATGAGGCGATCGACGTGCGTGAGCGCCTCGTCCAGCCGGCCCAAGCGGCACAGGCCGTCGATCCACGCGATCTCCGCCTCGATCAGAGTGACCGGCTCGTATCGGTGTTCGGCCGAGCTCAGGATCTCGGTGAGCAACCGTTCGGCGTCGGTGAACCGCTCCGCGTGCACGGCCAGGATGGCGTAGCTGAGTGCGGGATGCCGGTACCTGTGCCGGTTTATGGACCGCGCGGTGGGGATGAGGTCCGCGTGGGTGGCGGCGGCGGTCGCGGCCGCCACCAGGCCGTCGGGGTCACCGCAGCGATAGGCGATCGCTCCCCAGAACGCCCGCGCCGAGGCCCGCAGCACCCCGTGCGCGGTGGCCAACTCGGCGGCTCGGCCCGCCCACGGCAGGGCGGCCCGGGGACCGGACAACAGCTGGTGGTGGAAGGCCTGGTCGAGCAGGACTCCGATGGCGAGTGCGGGATGCTCCCGCTCGGCCAGGGCCACCGCCGACTCGTAACAGGCGGCGGCGCGTTCCACCTGGCCGGTGCCGAAGCTGGCCTGCCCGAGTTCGCGTAAGACGGCGATGTGATCCTCGGTGGACAGCCCTGGGAGATTCAAGAGCCGCTCGTAGATGGTAGTTGCCTCCTCGCTGGCGCCGTCCGCGACCAGGGCCGCGGCCAAGTCGAAGAGCAGTTCCGCTGGGGCGGCCTCACCGGCCAGACGCAGCCCCGCCGCGAGGTGCGCTCGGGCGGCGCGGACCGCGCCCACCCGCAGTGCCGCGCGCCCCGCCCGCGCCACTGTGCACACCGCCGCGGGCTCACCGGCCAGGTGAGCGGCCACCGCATGCTCCGCGGCCTCGGCCGGATGGGCCCCAGCGGCAACCAGGGCACGGAAGGAGGCCGCATGCAGATCCCGACGCACCGGCGGCGCGATGTCCTCGTACACCCCCTGCCGGATCAGCGCGTGGGTGAACCGTGCCCACCCCTCGTCAGCCTCGTGCAGGAGACCGCCGCGGAACAGGCCGTCGAGCTCGGTGGCGGCCTCGGTGGCGGACAGTCCGGCCACGTCTGTCGCGACAGCGGCCCGGAACTGGGTGCCCAGCACGCTCGCCGCCTGCAGATAGCGCCTCCCGGCCGCACCGACCCCGACAAAGCGGGAGAACCCGACCCGCCCATCGGAGAGCCGCCCGCTCCGGCGTAGCTCAGCGGCGACCTGCTCCACCAGCAACGGGTTGCCACCGCACAGGTCGACGGCCTGGTCCACGAGCGTGGCCCCGACCCGCTCGCTCACCCGGGAACACAGCAGATTCCGAGCGGCGGCGGTGCTCAGCGGAGCCAGTGGCTCGATCTCAGCCAACCCCTGGGCGGCGAGATCCTGCGCCGAGGTGACCGCCTCCGTCGGCCATGGCCGAGTGGTGGCGATCAGCGCCACCGGCAGACCGGCCAGGCGACGGCAGAGCAGATGGATCACAGTCAGCGAGTCTGGATCCGACCAGTGCAGATCGTCGAGGGCCACCAGCAGCGGGCGGACCGCGGCCTTGCGCACCCCGCGGAGGATGTCGTAGAAGCGGGCCTGTGCGGAGATGTCGGCGGCCTCGCCGCTGTCAGCGTCCAGCACCAGACCGTCACCGGGGCGTTTCCCGTCGAGGAGCTGCGTGAGCGCTTGGCCGATCAGGCCGAACGGCAACATCGCCTCCACCTGATCTCCCCGTCCGACACCGACCGCAAACCGCGGCTTTGCCACGGTGATCGCGTGCTCGAGCACGGTGGTTTTGCCCAACCCGGCTGCCCCCACGACGAACAGCGCCCCACCCCGGCCCTCGCGGGCGTCAGCGAGGAGCCGTTCTAGCGCGTCCAGCACGTCACCGCGCTCAGCCATTCCGGTGGTGGCCCGCCGACATCCACCGTTGCTGACCATGGCCTAAGCTCCTTTTGGGGTCGTCATCCAGGGGCCGGTTGACCTGGCTCCTCGTGAAACGAGGCCCAGCGTCGCCCGATAAGTACACCCCGGGTAACACCCGATCGAGTGAAGTGCGCAACGTTTAGTGACTGTTGAACGATCACGCCGGTAGGCGGAGGCTGTCTTTATGGCCCCGCCCAGCACACCCCTCCAGTGTGAGCTCCCCCAGGATCACCCAGGCTTGCACGATCCGGCGTATCGCGAGCGCCGGGCTCGGATCGCTCAGGTCGGCGCCGCATATCGCCGCGGCGATCCGATCCCGGACGTCACCTACACCGCCCAGGAGGACGACGTCTGGCGGGTGGTGTCCGCCGAGCTCGCCGGCAAGCACCGGGAGTACGCCTGCGCCGAGTATCTGGGCGGCGCGGACCGACTCGTCCTTCCGCGAGAGCGTGTTCCGCAGCTGCGCGAAGTCGACGAGCGGGTCTACGGCCTCACCGGCTTCCACGTCAACCCGGTGCCCGGCCTCGTGGCGCCCCGAACCTTCTACGGGTCGCTCGCGCAGCGGACGTTCCTGTCGACGCAGTACATCCGCCATCACTCGGCGCCCTTCTACACACCGGAGCCGGACATCGTTCATGAGATCATCGGGCACGTCAACATGCTGGCCAGCCCGGTGTTCGCTGAGCTCTACGAGCTGGCCGGGCGGGCATCGCTGCGCGCCACGGCCGACGCCTCGCTCGATGTCTTCAGCCGCGTTTTCTGGTTCACCCTCGAGTTCGGCGTGGTCCACGAGAACGGCGCGGTGAAAGCCTACGGTGCTGGCCTGCTGTCGTCCTGCGGCGAGATCGAAGCGTTCCGCGATGCGCGGATCCGGGGGTGGGATCTTCGCGCCATGGCGACTCAGGAGTACGACATCACGCACTACCAGCCGGTGCTGTTCGCGGCGGCGTCGGTCGAGCGGATGGTGTCGGACCTCCACGCGTTCTTTGCATCCTACGACGACGGGGCCTGCGAACGGTTGCTCGTTCAACAGTAACGACCCCCAGGCATGTCACGATCCAAATTTTGGATGTTTACCTCAGGGAAACCAAAACGTCAGTTGGTTCCGACCTAAACCGCACCCTGCCCCATTGCTTACTTTTCTCACTCCCAGTTTTCGCTCGTTTCCGGAGAGTCGATTCTAGCCGTTGTTGACATCGACTTGGGTACTGTGAGTTTTCGCTTGTTTCCGGAGGGTCGATTCTGCCCGCAGTTGACACCGACTTCGGTGCGCACTTAGCATCTCGCCGTGTAAGCCCCATCTAATCCGGTACCTCGCAAACGTGGAGAAAGTGTGATGTCGCCGCCGGTGTGGCGCGCTCGCGCGTCATTCCGTGCCGCGTTTCGTCTCTCTCGGCTAAGTCAAACAAGGCGGATGAGATGTCCTATATTATTAGCGAAATGGGGAGCGGGAAATTGTGGTGACGATGACAGAGGATTCTGTGACCGCTCAGATGTGTCGGCGCGAGCTCGTCATCGGGGTGAGTCCCTTTGGTGAGCCGAACGCTCGGTTGGTCGGTGCGGTCTGCCGTGGCGGGGGGTTGGGCGTGCTCGATCTGGGCGTCGGTGACCGCCAGGCGAGCCAAGCGCGAACAGCCTTGGGGCTTGTCCAGCGGTGGGCTCCTGGATCTTTCGGTGTCCGGGTGTCGGCTGGCTGCGCGCTGCGGCCGGATGACTTGCCGGCCCAGGTCGATACCGTGCTGCTCGGCCCGGGGCTACTGGGCGAGGGCTCGCCGTGGAGGCTTTCGGACCTGCTGGGGCGCTACCGGGTCTTGGCCGAGATCACCGGAGTTGAGGAGGCGCTGCGCGTGGCGCGGGAGGGGGCCGCGGGGCTGGTCGCCAGAGGGCACGAGGCCGGCGGGCGGGTCGGTGAGCTGGGGTCTTTCGTGCTGCTTCAGCGGTTGCTCGCCGAGCCGGGGCTGACCCTGCCGGTGTGGGTCTGCGGCGGCGTCGGCCTGCGCACGGCAGCCGCGGCGGTGCTCGGAGGGGCGGCCGGGGTGGTGTTGGACAGCCAGCTCGCCCTGCTGGCCGAGTCCGAGCTGCCCGACGAGGTGTCCTGCGCGATCGCCGCGATGGATGGTTCGGAGACCGTGGTGCTCGCCAGTCACCGGGTCCTGATGCGGCGCGCTCCGATCGCGGCACAGGCGGACATGATTGAGACCGAGGCCGGGGTGAGCGCCCGGCTCGGCGCCCACGACCTGCGCACCCAACTCCTGCCGATCGGCCAGGACGGCTGGCTCGCCAAGCGGTTCGCTGAGCGTTTCGGCACGGCCGGTCGCGTGGTGCGCGCGGTCCAGGAGTCGATCATCGACACGCTGCGTGACGGGAGTGCCGCGGATACGTTGCGCGTCGGCGCGGCGGGCGCCCGCGCGCTGGGCACCGTGCTCCCGCTCGCTCAGGGACCGATGACCAGGGTCAGCGACCAAGCCGGGTTCGCCGCCGCGGTCGCCGAGCACGGCGCGATGCCCTTCGTTGCGCTCGCGTTGGCCAACCGGGAGCAGACTCAGACGTTGCTGAACCAGACCCGGGCCGCGCTGGGCGAGCGCCCGTGGGGCGTCGGCGTGCTGGGTTTCGCGCCGGAGGAAACCCGGACTGCCCAGCTCGAGGCCATCCGCGAAGCGCGGCCGGCCTGCGCGGTGATCGCGGGCGGGCGGCCGTCGCAGGCGGCCGCGCTGGAAGAGGTCGGGATCAGCGCTTTCCTGCACGTCCCCTCCCCGGTCCTGCTCGAGCAATTCCTCGCCGCGGGCGCTCGCAAATTCATCTTCGAGGGCTCCGAGTGTGGCGGCCACATCGGCCCCCGGTCGAGCTTCGCGCTGTGGGAAGCCCAGCTCACCGTGTTGGCCGACTACCTTGACGCCCAGCGCACCTTGGATACACAGCGTCACGACGAGGGGTTGCCCGGTCAGATCCAGGTGCTGTTCGCCGGCGGGATCCACGACGCGCGCTCCGCGGCAATGGTCGCCGCTCTGGCCGCGCCGCTGGCGCGCAGGGGTGCTGGCGTCGGAGTGCTGATGGGCACCGCCTACCTGTTTACCGAGGAGGCGGTCAGTTGCGGAGCTATCGAGCCGCTGTTCCAGCGCCAGGTGGTGCAGGCCGAGTGGACTGAATTGCTGGAGACCGCGCCTGGTCACGTCACCCGCTGCTTACCGAGTCCGTTCGCCAAGGGCTTTCACGTCATCAGAGACGATCTGCGCGCCTCCGGCCTCCCGCAACAGCGGGTGTGGGAGGAGCTGGAGCGGCTCAACCAGGGGCGGCTGCGGATCGCCAGTAAGGGCATCCAACGCGTGGGCGCCGACCTGGTCGCGGTCAGCGAGGACCAGCAACTGGCCGAGGGCCTGTTCATGGCCGGCCAGGTCGCGGTGCTGCGCTCGGCGACCACCACGATCGCCGCGTTGCACGCCGCGGTCAGCGACCAAGCGGCGAGCTGGCTCACCCGGCATACCGAGCGGCTGCGAGCACGGTTGGGGGCACAGCTGGGGGTCACCACCGCCAAGGAGCGCGAGCCGGCTGATCCCCCACCGCTGGACGTGGCGATCGTGGGCATGGCTGGCATGTTCCCCGACGCGCCGGACCTCGCGAGTTTCTGGGCGAACGTGGTCGCCGGCGCGAACGCGGTCACCGAGGTCCCCGCCGAGCGGTGGGACGCCGAGGTCTATTACTCCCCCGAGGCCACCGGCCGCACGGCGGGCGCGATGACGCCGTCGAAGTGGGGAGGGTTCCTACCCAAGATCCCATTCGACGCACTGCGCTACGGCATCCCGCCAGCCTCGCTGACCAGCATTGAGCCCGTGCAGCTGCTCGCGTTGGAGGCCGCGCGACGGGCGTTGGCGGACGCCGGGTACGAGCACGGCAACGTCGACCACTCCCGAACCTCCGTGGTGTTCGGGGCCGAGGCCGGCGGCGACCTGTCGAACGCGATGACGCTGCGGACCCTGCTGCCCGCTTATCTCGGCGAGATCCCCCAGGAGCTGGCCGCTCAGCTGCCGCTGATGACCAAGGACTCGTTCCCCGGGATGCTGGCCAACGTCGTGGCCGGCCGAATCGCCAACCGGCTCGACCTGGGTGGCGCCAACTACACCGTGGACGCGGCGTGCGCGGCTTCGCTCGCGGCGGTCTACGCGGGGTGCCGAGAGCTGGTCAGCGCCGCGAGCGACATGGTGCTCTGCGGCGGCGCTGACCTGCGCAACTGCATCAGCGACTATTTGCTCTTGGCCGCGGTGCACGCGCTGTCGCCCACCGGGCGGTGCCGGACCTTCGACGCTGACGCGGACGGCATCGCCATCGGCGAGGGCGTGGCCTGCGTGGTCCTCAAACGCCTCGCGGACGCCGAACGCGATGGTGACCGCATCTACGCTGTGATCAAAGGTGTCGGCAGCGCGAGCGATGGCAAGTCGCGCGGTGTCACCGCGCCCCGCTCCGAGGGACAACGCACCGCCTTGGAGCGGGCTTACCGCAACGCCCGCATCTCACCCGCCGACGTGGGGCTCCTCGAGGCGCACGGCACCGGGACGGTGCTCGGCGACCGCACTGAGCTGCGCGCGCTCACCGAGCTGTTCACCGAGGCTGGCGCCGCACCCGGCAGCTGCGCGTTGGGCTCGGTGAAGTCCCAGATCGGACACACCAAATGCGCGGCGGGCCTGGCGGGGATGGTCAAGGCCGCACTCGCGTTGCACACCGGAATCCGACCGCCCACGCTGCACGTGACCAAGCCGAACGCGCAGTGGCAGGCCGCGTCGAGCCCCTTCTCCTTCTCCCCGGTGGCACGACCCTGGGCGGCGCTACCCGCCGAGCGGGTCGCGGGTGTTAGCGGTTTCGGCTTCGGCGGAACCAACTTCCACGTAGTCCTGCAGGGCTACGACACCGCCGCGCCGCCGCGCCACGGCCTCGACCGGTGGCCGGCGGAGCTGCTCATCTTCCACGGTGCCGACCACGGCGCGGCCTGCCGTCAGATGGCGCGGCTGCGGGAGCTGACCAGGGCCAACGACGCCGCCGGCCGCCCGTGGCGGCTGCGTGACCTGGCCAAGACGGCATCCCGGTGGGCGGACCGGTCGGACGAGCCGGTGTGGGTGGCGATCGTTGCGGGGGATCTCGACGAGTTGGCCGACCTGCTCGGAGACGCGATCGCCGGTGAGCGCGACGCGGCTCGTGGCCTGTTTCTGGCTGTGCCCAGCGAGCCGGGGCTCAGCGAACCGGGGCCCAGCGAATCGGGCACGGTGGCCGTGTTGTTCCCCGGTCAGGGCAGCCAGCGGCCGGGGATGCTCGCCGAGCTGTTCGTCGCCTTCCCCGAGATCAGCTATCCGCTCCAGCTGGGCCGGAGGTGGGCCGACACGCTGTTCCCGCCAGCGGCGTTCGACCCCGACGGCGCCCGCCAGCGTGAACTGCGGCTGCGGGACACCCGCGTCGCGCAACCCGCGTTGGGCATCGTCGGTCTCGGCGTGCACCACCTGCTCACCCAGTTGGGTGTGGCGGCGGACATGTTCGCCGGGCACAGCTACGGCGAGCTGGTCGCGCTGTGCGCCGCTGGCGCCTTCGACGCGGGGGCGCTGCTTGAGTTGAGCGAGGCCAGGGCTGCGGCGATCCTCGCGGCGGCCGGTGACGACCCGGGCATGATGGCCGCGGTGTCGGCCTGCGCGGTGCAGGTCGAGCGGGTGCTGCGGGCGGCGGGCCTGGCTGAGCAGGTGGTGGTCGCCAACCACAACAGCCCCCGCCAGGTTGTGATCTCAGGGCCGACCGCGCTGGTCGAGCGTGCGGTCGCCGAGCTGACCGCCGCTGGCCATCCCAGTAAGCGCCTGCCCGTGGCGTGCGCGTTCCACAGCCCGCTGATCGCCGGTGCCTGCGGACGGCTCGCCACGGCGCTGGCTGGCCATGAGCTGCGAGATCTCAGCACTCCGGTGTGGTCCAACCGCACCGCGTCCGCCTACCCCCAGCAGGCGCCCGGCGTTCGTGCGGAGCTGGCCGCGCAGGTGGGCGCGCCGGTGCGCTTCGCGGAACAGATCGAATCGATGTACGCGGCAGGAGCGAGGGTGTTCGTGGAGGCCGGCCCCGGGCAGGTGCTGACGGGGCTGGTGGGAGCGATCCTGGGCGAGCGTCCGCACGTCGCCGTGGCCTGCGACAGTCAGGCCGCGCCGGGACTTCCTGGCTTCTTGGCGGCGATGGCCACGCTCGCGGTCGCCGGGGTGCGGCTGCGCACGGGGTGGCTGTTCAGCGGCCGCGACGCCAACGACGTCGCCAACGCCACGCCACCGCCCCAGCCGGGCTGGACCGTCGACGGTCACCTGGTCCGCACCGCCGACGGTGCCTGCCTGCCCGGTGGTCTGGCTCCCGCGCGGCGGGTGCGGCTGGCTGGGGCGGCGCCTGCCGGCACGAGCAACGGCGACAGCGAGGCGTTGATCAGTGAGTTCCTGCGCGCGAGCAAAGAGATGGTCACCGCGCAACGCGACGTGCTGTTGACCTACCTCGGCGCCGAGGCCGGCGCGCGACCAGCCGCGCCGCAACCGGTTACCCCCCGGCCCGCGCTGCCGGTCGCGGAGCCGGCGGCAGCCCTCGCCACCCCTGTCCCCGCTTCTACCCCCGTGCCCCCATCTATGCCCCCACCTACGCCCAAGGACACGCTGACCAGCGTGTTGGAGATCATCAGTCAGCGCACCGGGTACCCGATCGACATGATCGAGCCGGACCTCGACCTCGAGTCTGACCTGTCGATCGACTCCATCAAGCGCACCGAGATCCTGGGCCTGCTCACCGGCCGCCTCGGTGAGCGCGCCGACGCCACCAGGCTCACCGACCCCGAGATGGACGAGCTCGCGAGGGCGCGCACCGCGGGTGCGCTCGCCACGTGGCTGGACACCCGCATCGGCGCCGCGACACCGCGCGAGCCCCACGGCGTGGCGCCCACCCGGTTCGTGATCGAGCCCAGCCCGCTCGGCGACGCTGATCCCGTCGACGGCTCGGCGCTGCGCGGTCGCCAGTTCGTGGTCGTCGGCGGCGGCGTCCTCGGTGCGGAGCTGGCCGCTCAGCTGAGCGAGCACGGCGCCTCGACCCGCGACGGTGACCTCGACGGGCACCCGGACAAGCACCCGGACAAGCACCTCGACGGGCTCATCTGGCTCGACGCGCTCACGACCGACGGCGACCCGCTGCTGCCTGAGGCGTTCCTGACCTTCCAGGCGGCGCTGGCGCAGCGCCCGCGCTGGCTGCTGGCCGCTTGCCCGATCGGCGGGGGCGTCCCAGCCGCCGGGTTGCGCGGCTTCTTCCGGACCGTGGCCAAGGAGTACCCGGACACCCGGGCCACACTGGTCGAAGTCGATCCGGCCTCGGCACCCGCGGCGATCGCCCAGCTGCTCGTCAGCGAGCTCCTCACGCGGCAGGGCGCCCCCGTCGTGCGGCATGCGGAGGGGGCCAGGCACACCTTCCGCATCGTCGAGGCACCTCTGTTGGTCGAGGCACCCCTGATGGTCGACGAACCCCTGCGCGACGCGGCCCAGAGGGGCGCGCTCGGGAGCGCCATCGGGCTGGACAGTGGCTCGGTGGTGCTGCTCATCGGTGGCGCCAGGGGGATCGCCGCCCGGTTCGCGGCGAGGTTGGCCCGCGAGAGCGGCTGCCGGATCGAGCTGGCCGGCCGTACCCCACTGCCGACCGAGCCGGAGGATCCGGCGATCGCGGCGGCCGAGGACCGGCCAGCGCTGCGCGCCGCCCTCGCCGCACTCGGTTACCGGTCACCGGCCGAGGTGGAGCGCGCGGCGAGCGAGATCGTCGCCCAGCGCGAGGTCGAGGCCACCCTCGCCGAGCTGCGCGCGCTGGGTGGCTCGGTCCGTTACCACCGCCTTGATGCGCAAGATCCCGATGCGGTGCGCCGGCTGGTCAAAGACGTCCACGCCGAGCACGATCGGATCGACGGCGTGGTTTACGCCGCTGGTGTGATCGAGGACCGGCTGCTGGCCAGCAAGAACCTGGACTCCTTCCGCCGGGTGTTCGCCACCAAGGTCGATGGTGCCAGGGCGTTGCTGGGCGCGCTGGAGGATCTCCCCGCAGGGCCGCGGTTCGTGGTGCTGTTCGGCAGCGTCGCGGCGGCACTGGGCAACTCGGGGCAGGCGGACTACGCGGCGGCGGGCGACGCGCTGGAGTCCCTCGGCGCATCGTGGTCAGCCCGCACCGGTCGCCGCCTGGTGACCGTGCACTGGGGTCCGTGGGCGCCCGACGGCCCGCACGGCGGGATGGTGACGCCCGAGCTCGCTCGGGAGTACGGCCGGCGCGGCATCGGGTTGATCGACCCCGAGGAAGGCACCCGCTGCTTGCTCAGCGAGCTCGCCTGGGGCGCGCCGTCGGTGCGCGCCGTCGTCTACACCGCCCAGGGATGGCCGGCGTGACGGCGACCCAGCCGCCGGTCGCGATCGTGGGCATGTCGGTGCTGCTGCCCGGCGCGGCTGATCTCGACGCGTATTGGCGGAACCTGGTCGACGGGGTCGACTCGATCACCGAGGTCCCTGAGCACCGGTGGGAGGCGAGTTTCTACGATCCAGCGGCGGCGAGCGGCCCGGCGAGGGCCGACCGGGTGTACTGCCGGCGAGGCGGCTTCGTCGATGATCTCGCCGAGATCGACCCCGTCGAATTCGGCATCATGCCCAACTCGGTGGCCAGCACAGAGCCTGATCAGCTCATCGCGTTGAAGGTCGCCGCCGCCGCCGTCGCCGACGCGGGCGGCCGCGAGCGCTTGCCTGAGCGGGACCGGATCGGCGTGATCTTGGGACGAAGCGGTCACTTGACCCCGGGACTGGTCCGGCTGGAGCAGCGGGTCCGCACCTCGCACCAGCTCATCCGCACCCTGAGTGAGCTGGCGCCGGGCCTGCTGCCGGAGCAGCTGAACCAGATCAAGGACATGTTCACCGAGCGGCTCGGCAACTACGGGCCCGACGTGGCCATCGGCCTGGTGCCCGCCTTGGCGGCTTCCCGCATCGCGGCCCGGCTCGACTTCCGCGGCCCCGCCTACACCCTGGACGCCGCCTGCGCGTCCGCCCTGTTCGCGGTCGACCAGGCGGTCGGTGAGCTGGCGCGCGGGCGCTGCGATCTGGTGCTGGCCGGGGGCGTGCACCACTGCCACGACATCCTGCTCTGGAGCGTGTTGACGCAGTTTGGGGTGTTGTCACCCAGCCAGCGGATGCGGCCGTTCGACCGCGCCGCGGATGGCCTCCTGATCGGCGAGGGCACCGGCGTGGTCGCGCTCAAACGGCTGGCTGACGCCGAGCGCGACGGTGACCGGGTCTACGCCGTCATCCGGGGCACCGGGGTGGCCAGCGACGGCAAGGGGGCAAGCCTGTTCAGCCCCGAGCCGGAGGGCCAGGCGCTCGCGATCCGGCGCGCCTGGCGGGCGGCCGGTCTGGATCCCGCCGAGCCTGGCTCGATCGGCCTGCTCGAGGCCAGCGGCACGGCCACCCCCGCCGGGGACCAAGCTGAGCTGACCGCCCTCACCCGGGTGTTCGGCCCAACCACCGGCGAGCGGGCGGTGATCGGCTCGGTCAAGTCGATGATCGGACATACCATGTCGACCGGTGGCATCGCCGGGCTCATCAAGGCCGCACTCGCGGTGCAGCGGGGCGTCCTGCTACCCACCCTGGGCTGCGACGATCCGCACCCCGCGCTGGCCCGCACCCGGTTCCGGGTGATCGACTCGGCGGAGCCGTGGGAGCCCGGCGACGGCAAGCCGGTGCGCCGCGCCGCGGTCAACTCGTTTGGCTTCGGCGGCATCAACGCGCACGCCGTGGTGGAGCAACCGGCCGCGGTGCACGTCCCGCCACAACGCCAGCGGGTCAGTGTCAGCGAGCCCGAGCGGGTGCTGCGGGTTGCCGCCGCGACGCCGAGTGGACTGGCTGAGCTGCTCAACCGAGACGATACAGTCGTGCTGCGCGCGCTCAGCGGTGCTGAGTCGTCAGTCGGGCCTTCGGCGGAGCGCTGCCGGCTCGGCGTGGTGAACCCGACCCCGAAACGCCTCGCGGCGGCCAGGCGAGTGGTCGCCCAGGGCGCGTCGTGGCGCGGTCACAGCGACATCTGGTTCAGCCCGCAGCCGCTGCTGCACACGCCGGCGAGCGGGCGCATCGGGTTCATCTTCCCCGGTCTGGAAGCGGAGTTCGCCCCGAGGGTGGACGATGTCGCTGACCACTTCGGCCTGCCTCGGCCGGACATCTCGCTCAGCAACGCCGGCCGGCACGGGATGGCGGTGGTGGCCGTCAGCCGGCTGCTGGACCGGGCACTGCGGCGACTGGGCGTGCGGCCCGATGTGGTGGCGGGTCACAGTGGCGGCGAGTTCACCGCGATGATCTCGGCGGGGATGTTCAGCGACGCCGAGGCTGACCAGTTCGTCGAGTCCCTCGACCCCGATGCGCTGCGGTTCCCCGACGTCGTGTTCGCCGTGCTGGGCTGCGGCGCCGACCGGCTCGTCGATGCCCTCGCCGACCACCAGGACATTGTGCTCTCGCACGACAACTCACCGCACCAGGCGATCGTCTGTGGGCCGGCCGCCGCCGTCGACGAGCTGGTCCGGGCATGGCGCGCGCGAGGCGTGCTCGGCCGGGTGCTGCCGCTGCGCTCGGGCTTGCACACCTCGATGATGGAGCCCTACCTGAACCCGGCCCGGGAGGTGGTCAGCCGCCTGCGGCTGCACCCGCCCACCGTGCCGATCTGGTCGAGCACCCTCGTCGCCCCCTACCCGGCCGACGAGGCCGAGGTCAAGGCGCTGATGGTGCGCCATCTGCTGGAACCGGTGCGCTTCCGGCCGTTGATCGAGGCGATGTACGCCGCCGGCGTCACGGTGTTCGTGCAGGTCGGGACGGGGCAGCTCGGTTCGCTGATTGACGACACGCTGCGCGGTCGGGAACACCTGACGGTGGTGGCCAACTCACCGCACCGTGGCGGGCTGGACCAGCTGCGCCGGGTGGTCACCGCACTCTGGGTGGAAGGCGGCTCACCTGACTGGCCCACCACCGTCGGCCGCAGCCGTCGCGGGCAACCAGTCAAGCTCGACCTCTCGACAGGGCTGGTCAGTCTGGGCGGCGCGGCGCCGAGCGCGCTTCCTGGGCTCGCGGCGTCGTTGTCCCAGTCGCTTTCCGGGTCGCCGCTTTCCGGATCACTGGCCAGGCTGGATCAGCTCGCGGCGAGCTTCCCGCTGGCGGCCGAGCTCACTGGGTTGCTGCGAGAAACCGCTGACGCCGCGGCTGCGGTGATCGGCGCTCACGACAGCCGCCCAGCGAGCACGGCAGTCGCGCCACGCGAGGTCGCCACCGTGCTGCGGGTGTCCACCGAGACCATGCCCTACCTGCGGGATCACTGCTTCGTCCGGCAGCGTGCGGACTGGCCAGCCGAAGCGGACCGCTGGCCGATCGTGCCGGGCGCCACGCTGGTCCAGCACATGATTGACGCCGCCGAGCGGGCCGTCCCGGGCCGGTTCGCGGTGGCCGCGCACGATCTGCGGCTGAACCGTTGGCTGGTGGCGGCACCCGCGGTGGACGTGCCCGTCACCGCGGTCGTCAAGGGGTCGGTCAGCGTTGAGGTCAGCGTCGGGCAGTACGCGCACGCGACGATCGAGCTGGGCGAGCGCTACCCAGACCCGCCGGTGCCGTGGCCGGTGGACACCACCGCCGAGCGGGCGCCGGACGTCACCGCCCAGGAGTTCTACGCCCAGCGGTGGGCCTTCCAGGGCCCGCGGTTTCGGGGCATCACCGACCTGATCGCTCAGAGCGAGCGGCACGTGCGCGGCGTGATCACGACACCGGCGGCGCCCGGCGGTCTGCTCGACAACCTGGCGCAGCTGGTCTGGTACTGGACCATGTCGACGCAGACCACCAAGCGGGCGGCGCTTCCTGTGCGAGTGGAGCACATTCGCCTTTTCGGCCCGCATCCCGGCGCTGGCACCGTGGTGGACGCCACGGTCCGGTTCCGGTCGGTCACCGACGCGGCGGTGCGGACCGACATGCAGGTGGTTCACCGGGGGCGAGTGTGGGCGCACATCGAGGGCTGGCACAGCCGCCGCTTCGACAGTGACCTGGAGACAGAGGCGGCCGAGCGCTTCCCCGAGGAGCACACGCTGTCCCGGATATCGCCGCGGGGCTGGGCGGTGCTCTTCGACCGGTGGCCCGACCTCGCCTCCCGCGATTTGATCATGCGCGGGTATCTCAGCGCGGGGGAGCGCACCGACTACGACCGGTGCTCCCCTCGCGCCCGGCGGCCGTGGTTGCTCGGCCGGATCGCGGTGAAAGACGCGGTGCGCCGGTGGCTGTGGGATCAGGGATACGGACCGGTGTTCCCCGCCGAGGTGCAGGTCTCCAACGATGAGCGCGGCCGGCCGCGAGTCGCCGGGTGGCCCGGCCGGGCGCTGCCCCCCCTCGAGGTGTCCCTGGCGCACTGCCAACGGGTCGGGGTGGCGATCGCTCAGCCGCGCAGCGGCCCAGGCGGTCCCGGTGTTGACGGTTCTGGTGTCGGCATCGACGTCGAGGAGATCACCGAGCGTGACGACCGCACCCATGACGTCGCGTTGTCCCCGCGGGAGCGCGCTCTGCTCGCCGCGTGCCGCGCGGAGACCGGTGAGTCGGCGGCGGTGTGGTTCACCCGGTTCTGGACCGCCAAGGAGGCGGTGTCCAAGGCCGAGGGTACCGGGCTCGGCGGTCGCCCGCGGCGCTTCGCGGTCATCGAGGCCAGCCGAACCGAGCTCAGCGTCCAGGTGCGGCCTGAGGAGAGCCCTGAGGAGAACACAGCCGGTTGTTCGGGCACCTATCGGGTTCGGTGCGAGCGGCTGAGCAACTGTGAAGATCAACGGGAGCGACACTACGTCGTCGCGTGGACAACCGGCCCAGCGGCTCGAGCGGGAGGGACACAGTGAAGACCAGCAAGGCAGCACCCACGCCAGCGAGCACGGACGAGGCGTCCTCGGCTGTGATATGGCGGGAGCTCAGCGGCATGCTGCGGGAGGTGCTCGGTGAGTACGAGCTCGGCGCGGATTTCGAGATCACCGCGGACTCCACGTTCTTCGGGGATCTGGAGCTGGAGAGCATCGACCTCGTCGTGCTCGCTGGTCACCTGGAAGCGCGGTACGGCAGCCGGGTCAACATCGCCGAGTTCATCGCCACCCTGGAATTAGACGAGATCATCGGGCTGACCGTCGGTCGGCTCGTCGACTACGTGGTCGACTGCCTGCGCACGACCTCGGGGAGCACACAGCCGTGACGCGGATCCTGGCCAACGGTATCGATATGCACGCGCTGCGGCTGCCGCCCAAAGGCGTTCCTGACGCTGACGGGCAGCACCCGACGGTGGTGCTCGTCCACGGCTTCGGTGCCGACAGCCTGGCCAGCTTCTACTTCACCCTGGCCGCTCCGCTGGCCGCGAAGGGCATCGAGGTGATCGCCTATGACCTGCGCGGTCACGGGCGCAGCTCGCGACCTGACACCGGGTACCGGCTGAGCGACTTCGTGGCCGACCTGGCGGGGCTGCTCGACGCGCTGAATGTGTCGGGACCGGTGCACCTGGTCGGCAACTCTTACGGCGGGACGGTGGCCTTCAGCTACGCGGTGGCGCATCCCGAACGAGTGGCGAGCCTCTTCTTGATCGAGGCGGAACCTGCGACCGAGTTGTGGTCGCGAAAGATGTCCACACTGCACGACGAGTTCCGCCAGTTCGACAACCCCGTTGGGATGGATCGGGTCACGGCTCAACTTGGCACGTATGCGACCCGGCTGGTCGAGGTGACCAGCCGCAAGGTGCGGATTACCACCATGGTTCGGGACACGTTTAGCGGCCCATGGCTGAGCCGCGAGCAGATCCAGTCAGTGCGGTGCCCGGTGATCGAGATCCTCGGCAGTGAGTCGGATGTCGTGGACCAGGCCGAGCTGGCGTCGTTGCTGCCGCACTGCCGCACCGTGGTCGTGCCCGGGCAGCGGCATTTGGTGCTCATGAATGCACCTCGCACGGTACTCGGCCTGTTGCTGTCCTGGATCGCTGAGAACCACTGCGCACCCTGCGCTCAGGCAGAGGCTGGCCGGGGATGAGCAGGTTCCTTTTTGTCGTCCCGCCCCTGGTCGGCCACGTCAACCCGACGGTCGGCGTCGCTGCCGCGCTGGTCGATCGGGGTCATCAGGTGGCCTGGGCCGGGGCGGGAGAGTTCGTCAGGAGCCTGGTAGGTCCCGACGCGGCGGTGTACAGCTGCGCTGTCCCGGAGTTCGTGGACACCTGCGCGCGGCGACCGCCGGGGCTGCGCGGCCCGGCCTCGTTGAAGTTTCTGTGCGAGCGCTTCTTCATCCCGCTGGCGGAGGCGATGGTGCCCGGGGTGCTGGAGGCGGTCGAGCGGTTCGTGCCGGACGTTCTCGTGGTCGACCTGGAGGCGTTCGCGGGCTGGTTGGTGGCCGAGCGAATGGGGCTGCCATGGGCTACGTCGGCGACCACCACGGCGGCGTTCACGGATCCATTTTCTGGCACACCCAAGGTCGAGGAGTGGTTGCGGGGGATCGTGACCGATCTGCGGCACCGTTGTGGTGCGCCAGATCTCGGTGTTACGGACAAGGTGGGGGAGCTGTGGTTTTCCCCGCGCCTTGTGCTGGCGTTCACCACCTCGGCGTTGCTCGGGTCGACCGGCCACCTCGGTGCGCAGGTCCGTCTCGTGGGACCGTCGATCGCCCCGCGACCGAGTGCGGGAGACTTCCCCTGGGACTGGCTCGAAGCCGAGCGGCCCGCGGTGCTGGTCAGTTTGGGAACGGTGAACAGTGACACCGGCGCCCGGTTCCTCGGCCAGTGCGCGCGGGCGCTGGCGGCCGACCCCGACCGGCAGGCAGTGATCGTGGACCCGGCCGGGGTGCTCGGTGCGGTTGCCGAGCACGTGCTGGTCCAGCGCACGGTTCCGCAGCTGCGGCTGCTACGCCATGTCGATGCCGTGGTCTGCCACGCGGGCCACAACACGGTGTCCGAGACGCTCAGCCACGGCCTGCCGCTGGTGGTGGCGCCGATCAGAGACGATCAGCCGCTCGTGGCCCAGCAGGTGGTCGATGCGGGTGCGGGAATCCGGTTGCGTTTCTCCCGAGCTACCGCGGCTCAGATCAGCCTAGCCGTCGAGGCTGTGCTCACCGAGCCGAGCTACCGGCAGGCCGCGCGGCGCGTGCGGGAGACGTTCCGCGTCGCGGGCGGCGCGGCCACGGCCGCCCTTCATCTGGAAAAACTCGCGGCGTGCGGTGCCTGCCCGCTCGACGCGGGGCAGGACAGTGATCTGAGGAAGAACAGAACAGTATCCGGCGTTATGGATTCAGCCTGGCGGTGAGCTGGGCCGATGTGGATTGGCTACAGCGGGAGGTACTCGCGGATCTTGCCGCGCACCTGCGGGCGCTGGTCGCCGAGTGGATGCCGAGTCCGCGAGGACTATCAGGTGGCAGTGGCTTCCCGCTCGGTGTGGCGCAGGCAGGCCACGCACATCCAGCCGGGTGGCTCCCGGTACAGGGTGGTGTCCCTGGCCAGTCGCTGCCCGCAGCGGGCAACGTGCACCCCCTCGGGGTGCTCGGCGCCTTCGTCGATGGCGTGGGATTGCCAGTCCTGCGAGGACACGCCCCAGCGCGGCGCGCCACCCACCGGCTGCGACTCTCGCGCGCTGGGTGCGGTGGTGGGGTGTTCGCTCATCCGAGCCACTCCCCGAGAACATCGAACAATGCCCTCGCGGCGTCTTCGTCCATGATGATCACGCAGGCCCCGGCGACGTGCACGTCGAACACGATCTCGGTGACATCCCGCCCGTCCTGCCTGTCCTGGTTCACCTGTCTTTCCACCACGAGGTTCGCGAAGCCCCTAGGGCCCCTGTGAAGCGCGCAGGAGACGGGAAGCGCCCTGCGGTTCGGGCGGCGAGCCCCCGGGGTCGCGCCATCAGCCATGCTTGTCCTCATCCTCTCGGAATCCTCTCGGACACAGTGAGCTCTGGTGGCCGATCGAGACCCGGCCGGTGACCGGGGTGTCGGGGGAGAGGCGCGGTGATGCCGCCGCGCCCGCAATTGCCGAGGGGAACCGGCTCGGATCAGCATCGCTGGAGCCCAGAGCGCAGTGCTTCAGCGAGCACCCGCTGCACCTCATCAGCGCTGGGCAGAGCGGTGTCGGGGTCCTCAGCGGGCGGAGTTGTCCAGCGAAGGGGCGGCTGGCCCGCTGGTGTCGTCGGGGGCAACGCCACCCACTGCCCGATCCCGCGCAGGCGCACCGACGCGACCGCCAGCTCATCCCGCACCGTCCCCGAACCGCTGGTGACGATCAGCACCCACCGCGACGGCACCAGCGCCGTGGCCACCGGCACCGCCAGGCCGGCGCTCGCCAGGGCCGGCAGCAGCTCCATCACCCGGAACGGGACTGCCAGGGTGTCCACACCGTGCCCGCAGGCCAGCAGCACCCCGTAGGGCCGTTGATCCCAGAGGCGCCACGCCTGGTCCGGGTCCCTGACCAGCGCCACCTCCCCGTTTCGCACGACCGGTCGCACCTCGGCGAAGCCCTCGGCGTCGATCCCGTCCACGCCGCGCGTCACCGGCCAGCCCCGGCACACCGCCTCGAACGCGGCCACCCGCACCCGCTCCCCGTAGGTGTCCACCCGCGTCACTCCCGCCACCCCCTGTCCGCACGACCGTCGCTCGTTGGTCGCCCGCGGCGCGGTCGGGCATCGCCTCGCCGCGCCACGGGCCTGATCTCCATCACAGCGGCATTCGGGTGGGCAACCCCACTCATCCGGGGTGTACGGCCAGCAAGAGTGGCGCGGCCTGGTCCGCCTGTGATACCTGCCAGCTAGGGTGATCGTGTGACAACCCTGGGGGAGACACCACTGTGTCCGGATTGCGGGGCGCGGTTGCGCCGTGGCCGCGAGGCGGGCCAGCGATGCGATCCGTGCCAGCGCACGGGCCCCCGCATCGTCCTGCCGAAAGGTTTCTATGATCAGCCGAGGCTGGAGGCCGCGCTGGCTGACTTCGATTTCGGGACCGTGTTTCGGCACGTGCGCGCCGCGACGGACTGGAGCCAAGAAGCCCTCGCGGAGTTCCTGGGCTGGGAACAACGCCGGATCTCCGCCATCGAGACGGGCAAACGAACGCTGCTCAACCTGCGTGATGTCGTGCTGGTCGCCAACAACCTCGCAATCCCGGCAAGCAAGCTGGGCTTCACCCACGGGGTTACTGTGGGGCACAGGACGACGGCCGGGCGGAAGGGCAGTGGGGTGGACCGCAGAAACTTCGTGGAGCACGTCGCCGGGCTCACCCTCGTGTCAGCGGCCACCGGGCTGGACATCGACCGGCTGACCGCACTGCTGCCCCACGCTGAGCCCACCGGTACTCGGGACGTCGGGGGGGCTGATGTCGAGGCCATCGAGCAGGTCACCGCCGCGTTCGCCCGCCAGGACTTCGCCACCGGAGCGGGACCGGTTCACGACCTCGCCGTGGGGCAACTGCGCTCGGTGCTGCCGCTGCTGGACGCCCGGATGACTCCTGAGGTTCGGCCCCGGCTGTACCTGGCCATCGCGCAGCTCGCGATGCAGGCGGGCTGGATGAGTTTCGAGGTCAAGCGGGATGGC
This sequence comes from Pseudonocardiaceae bacterium, assembly GCA_050699655.1. GTDB lineage: Bacteria > Actinomycetota > Actinomycetes > Mycobacteriales > Pseudonocardiaceae. The sequence goes on along the minus strand of JBOHFJ010000017.1, from coordinate 528 downwards.
GCGGCCCGGCGGCTGTGGCTGATCGGGCTGAACATCACCCGCGACGCTGAGCACCCTCAAGCCAGCGACCTCACCGGATACCTGCTGAGTGACTTGGCGACCCAGGCGACACGCCTGGGTCGCCCCGATGAGGCGCTGCGCCTGATCCACCTCGCACACGCGGCCCCGGCCGGACCACACGCTGTCTCCGCGTCCACCACCAGCTGCCTGGCGCTCATCCAGGCCCAGGCCCACGCCGCCCAAGGCGACGCGAGGGCCTGTGACCAGGCGCTGGATCAGGCTGTCGCACAGTTCAACAGAATCGACCCACACACCTGCCCGTCATGGGGGGGCATATTTCAGCACGACGCTGTCATCTCCGCATACCAGGGTGTCGCTCACTACGAGCTGGCGCTGACTGGTCACGATTCGCGCGCCGCCGGGCGGGCGGTGTCGTTGCTGTGCCACGCCGTGGATGGCTTGGGCCCGGACTACGCCCGGCCCCGGGCGATGTACCTGTCGGATCTTGCCGGGGCGCACGCGATCGCC
>JBOHFJ010000016.1:0-28880 GCA_050699655.1 Pseudonocardiaceae bacterium | reverse complement strand
AAGGTTCGGCTTGGTCGCCTCCTTTCTATCGACCGGAGAAGCCGTTGTCTATTACCTCATGCCGCGTGTCGCCAGATTTCAAAAAATGTCCCCTGGTTAGCAAAAATTAGGGTTTCGCATAATCCTCATGGAGTGCTGGGGAGAATACGTCACTGAAGACTTCGACACCGAACGTCAATTGACTTATGTAAATCTAATATTATCGTATTGGCACGCCATGTACGAGGTGGGCGAATGCACCGATGAGATATTGCACTCCATGGCTACTGAGTTGTTTTCTGGAGAACCTGGCAGGCGGTTTTGGGGGATCGCGGGTTCTGGCCGAATGAAGAGAGCGCAAAATCGTAAAATACGGAGATTTTATGAGATTATCGATAAGGCGTATCGCCAGGATTTGGCGTAGCCCTCTTCAGGAGGTTTCGGTGCTGGCGAGCAATAAGGTATCAGTCCTGGTGGTGCACTCACCCTATGACACCAAGCCTGCACCGCCGGAGCCAGCAACGGCGAGCGCGCACGCTGGGAATGCTGCTGCTGGTGGTGCTGCCGGTCGAGGCGGCTCTCGTCATCCCCCTGCGCCGGGCTCCTGACGTCCGGCAAGCCTGCGCGCGGGCCCATTGCTCAGCAGACCAACCGTTCCTGGTCTTGCTGCGGCAGCTGCTCGGCATCATCAGCGCGCACGAGTGGCGCAAGAAGGGTGTCGAGATCCCAGCGCTGGGTGATCGCATCCATCCGCACTACGGCGTGTTCTCGCTTACGACATCGGCACTGGTTGTCGGTGAGAGGTGGCGATCTCGAAACGTACCATCGCCCCCGGCGCCCGTGGTACCTGTTCGTTCGCTGGGTGTCAGCGGCGGTCGGGGTCGAGCTCGTCAGCTTTTACGCTGCTGGTGAACGCGTCCCACTCAGCGTGGGTGTAGCGGATCACGGCGTCGCCGGGATGCTGGCTGTGCCGGACGTAGACGGCGTCGCGGGCGAGGTTGACCTCGACACAGTTGATGCCCTCACCCTGGCTGAAGCTGCTGTTGAACCAGCCGGTGGCCGGGACCTCGGGTTTACTCATCGCGTCGTCACCTCTGCTGGGCGATCCGGTTCAGGATGAACTCGCGGGATTTCTCGGGCTCCAAAGACTTGGCCCGTAGCCGGTCGAAGCGCTCGATCAGGCTTGCCACGTCTTCACGCTCGACGTAAGTGCTGCCAATGCCCAGAGTGTCCATATGCCCGATCGTCGGGGCTGCGCTGTCGAGGCTGAGCAGGCTGAAGGAGCCACCCAGTCCGGGGTACTCGCCGACGGAGAACGGCAGTACCTGCACGGTCACGGTGGTCGGTTCGGTGGTGATCTGGAGCAGGTGCTCCATCTGGGCCCGCATCACCTCGGGGCCACCGACCGGTCTGGCGAAGACCGCCTCGCCGAGCACGCACCACAGTCGCGGTGGCGGCGGCGCCTTCCGGGTGAGAATGGCGTGGCGGTCCATCCGGATCTTGACCCGTCGATCGACCTCGGTCTGTTCGGCACCGAGCAGGGCTACGCGGATCAGCGCGCGGGCGTAGTCCTCGGTCTGGAGCAGTCCGGGGACCAGTTCGCCCTCGTAGCAGCGGATCTCGGTGGCGTCGACCTCCAGGTCGATGAAGCGGCGGAAGTAGCCGGGCAGGGTGTCGCCGTAGAGCTTGCGGCGCCCACGTTGGCGGGCTTCTTTGCCGACTTCGAGCAGTTCCTGTCGCTCGGGACCGGTCACCTGGTAGAGGTCCAGCAGCTTCTCCAGCTCGGCGGCTTTTAGGCCACTGTGGCCGTGCTCGATTCGGCTGATCTTGCTGGTGTCGCAGCCCAGCGTCGCGGCAGAGTGCTCCTGGAGCTGGCCGGCGGCCTCACGCAGGCGCCGCAGCCTCGCGGCCAGTTGCAGCCGCTGCGCGTTCGGCCGCTGCTCGCCCACCGCGGTTCCTTCCTTCACCGGTAGCCACGGCGCGCTCGCCCCGCCCGACGAGCCTGCGGCGCAGCCGACAGCCATCCCCCTATTAGGGCATGTGTAAAGTGCACTTGTACCTATAGACTCTGTGCTAGTGAAACTGCGTCACCGTACCCGGACGCAGCTGGGAGGTGAACGATGGTCGCTGAACCTGAGCTCGGATCGTGGACAGCGCAGCCGCGCCTCCCCCTCGACGGTGGTGGGACCGGGGATGACCGGATGGCCTTCGGTCCCACTGCCTTCCATGTTCCTCGTGGGCGGGAGGCGATCTGAGCCATGGCGGCTCACCAGCGCACCATGCCGCTACTGCGCCTGCTGGCCCGGCTGGGCTGGCAGCATGATCCAGACCTGCGGACGGTGCGCTGCCGGGACGGGCATGGCCGCCGCGCCCGCCTGCGGGTCCACCTGAGTCAGCCTCGCGGTGCCCTCGCCCGGGGCCGGTGCAGCTGACCATGTGGCAGGCCGGGCAGCTGCGGGCGGCCCTACGCGACGCGATCCTGTGGTTCGCCGAGCTCGCCGGCCCGGACGCGGCCCGCGCCAGCTTCGCCCGCCCGGAGCCGGAACCGCCCCCGCCGGGAGCCCGCCACCGCGCCGCCGCCGTGTCCAGATACTCCCCGCACTCCCATCGCCCATTCGGCCCACTGTCGCCCACATCGCCCAGCGACTCGCGACGCCGCCGAAGAATGACCACGCCGACGACGAGGCGCACCACGCCCCAGCGATCGCCTGACCGCTACCTTGATTGCTTGTCCACTATTCTCCGCGCGTGCTGGTGCAGAGAGTCGGCGAGATCGGTAAAATCACCGTACTCGACTCGTTTCAAGTAACGCCCGATCACGTGGAGTTGGGAGCGAATGCCGTCAGGACTGTCCAGCATGTCAGAAAAAGTGTCGTGCACTTTCCTGGCCGTGTCAGGTGTGAGTAGCGACAGGAAATAGAGGGTGGCAGCGTCGTACCCGGCGGGTGCTGTACCGAAGGATTCCCAGTCGAGGATGTTCACGCTCGGCGCGGTGAGGTTTGTCCAGTTCAAATCGCCATGCGCCGTTGTCCACGTGGTAACAATCGGGTCAACCGTGCTTCCGAAGAACGAGAGCAGGCGTCCTGTGATCTTTTTCTGGGTGGTGATCGTGCGTTCAGTCTTGTGTGTAGACAGGGTTTCTAGCGCGGCCCGTAGATTGGGCCACCATTGCCCTGGCGGGTCAAGCTCCCCCCGGAGTTCTTGAGTCTCGGAGCACGCCTTATCCGTGACTAACGTCAGCACCTCGGCGCGATTGCGATCGCCATTCTCCTCGGCCCATTCGTGCAGGTCCACCACCGCGGGCTTGGGGACGCCGACGATGGCCGCACCGTCCTCGTTTCCAGTCCAATAGTTTCCTTCTGTCCACTGGACGTGCGCCCATGACACGCGAAGCCAGCGCTCGCCATTCGATCCGTTCGCGCGGCTTCCAATAGTCCGATCCCGCCAGCCGAAGGTCGGCTCTCCCACTAGCGTCAGCGAGAAACGTCCAGCGGCCAGTCGAAGCCTGCGCCGCATGTCTTCACGGTGCGCTTCATCCGCGGGTGTCATTTATCATCCTGATAGTAATAGGGCCAGCATCTCTTGGGGCTGGAATGATACCCGGGCGGGCAATTAGGCTCGCATCCAGCGAGCGAAAACGCACGGCCACACATCGCCATTACTGGCTATGGCTACCTTGCCACGTGCACATCCGCCGCAGGGCTGCGACACATCTGGCGGCTGATTGAGCACTCCGCGTCCGACTTGCCGTAGTCGGTCGATCCCGATATCTGTCACGCCCAGCGACGCCAATTCTCCGCGAGCCTGTCCGACTCGTTGACCATCCTGTAACTCGATCAGCCCTACGCGCAAGGGAATGGATTGGCGCACGGCCTCGGCGATATTGGCGCGCGTTCGAGCGTAGTTTCCGCGCCCGCGCGTGATCGACTCGTGTTCCCAAGCAGTATCCGAATAGTAGCTAGTGGCGAGCCGGACGCCTCGTTGGACGAACACTTTCCAGAGAGCTGGTGTCACGTGTGCGAGGTTGCTGAACACTTCGACTTGTACTCTGCGGGCCAGGGCGTAGGCGATCAAATCAGGCAACGCGGGGTGCAATGTCGGCTCGCCACCGATGAACTGAACCATCCGACCACCCATCCGCGCGGTCTCGTCGATTACGCGGCACCAGTCTGCGACGTCCATTGTTCCATGGGTGCCGCCTGGGCCGGAGTCGGCGTAGCAATGCTGGCATAACAACGAGCACTTACCGGTGATCTCAAGCCACACGAAATTCAGATCGTCCACAGTGTAGCCCTTCTGGTGTCGCTAGGCCACTTCGGTCAATCATCGAGACTGCCATGTATCCACAGCCCGCACAATCCTCCTTCGGGGTGGCTGTGGGTCGCGCGCGGCCACGATTTGCTAACTTTTCTGCGAAGCGTATTATTAGGCCGCTGTGCGTCAATTCATGCGTACGTCCAATAGGTCCCGGCTGGCTGGCCGGTGTGGCGAGGATGAGCTGTTCGGGTCGATGGCCTCGGATCCCACGTTGTGGCGCACAGCATACGCGACCACCAGCGCGCGTGGTCAGATAAGGTACTGGCCTGATGGGGAATCTGGGTGAGGTCGTTGAGTGGACCGAGGGCGGCGAGGTCCGGATCGCGCGGTGGCATTCGGACAGCGGCGCCCTGCGGCCCGAGCGGGTGGTGGTCGTCGATGACCGCATCACAGCGGACGGCGCTTTCCGTCTCGCTCGCGACGGCGTCGCGATGGTGTGGTGTGGTGATTTCCAGAACGCGCGCCAACTGCTGACGGCGCTGGCGCGCCGCCTCGACCGCGGGCGGTGCGCCAGCGCCACAACCGCGGCTGAGGCTTTTCACCTGCACCGTCGGAGCCAGGCACGGCGAGCGCGCGCGCTGGGAATGCTGCTGGTGCCGGTTGAGGTGGGTCTCGTCATCCCCCTGCGGCGGGCTCCTGACGTGCGGCAAGCCTGCGCGCAGGCCCATTGCCCAGCCGACCAGCCGTTGCTGGTCTCGCTGCGGCAGCTGCTCGGCATCATCAGCGCGCACGAGTGGCGTAAGAAAGGCGTCGCGATCCCAGCGCTGGGGGATCGCATCCATCCGCACTACGGCGTGTTCTCGCCGGTACGAGGCGAGTACGTGGAACTCGTGGCGGCGGCGCCATTGCCCGCGCGGGCGTCGGCCTATGACATCGGCACCGGTACCGGCGTGTTGGCCGCTGTGCTGGCCCGCCGGGGTGTCGAGCGCATCGTCGCCACGGAACAAGACGGCAACGCGTTGGCGTGTGCCCGCGAGAACATCACTCGGCTGGGCCTGGACGACCGGGTGGACGTCGTCCGGGCCGACCTCTTCCCGGAGGGTCGTGCTGGCCTGGTGGTGTGCAACCCGCCGTGGGTCCCGGCGTGGCCCAGCTCGCCGCTCGAGCACGCCATCTACGACCCCGAGAGCCGGATGCTGCGCGCGTTCCTCGGCGGGTTGACCGACCACCTGGAGCCGGGTGGGGAGGGTTGGCTGGTGCTCTCCGACCTCGCGGAGCACCTCGGGTTGCGATCGCGCAACGAACTGTTGAGCGCTGTCGAGGAGTCCGGATTGGGCGTTGCCGGGCGCGCGGACATCACGCCGAGGCATCCGCGGGTCTTCGACCGCGCCGATCCGTTGCACGCGGCTCGCGCCGCGGAGGTGACCTCCCTATGGCGCCTCACCGCCCGATGACCATTTCGATGCTGGAGTCCTTGCGGCTGACCTTCGTGCTGGCCGGGCCATCTTCGCGGGCCATCTTCACCTGGGGCACGTAGTCTGCGGGTATGCGCCGGATCATGGGGACCGAGGTGGAGTACGGCATCTCAGTGCCCGGGGACTGCACCGCCAACCCGGTCCTGACCTCGACCCAGGTCGTGCTGGCCTACGCCGCGGCGGCTGAAGTGCCGCGAGCCAAGCGAGCCCGGTGGGACTACGAGGTGGAGTCTCCGCTGCGCGATGCCCGCGGCTTTGACCTGGGCGTTCCCGGGATCGCGCAGCCCGATCCGGAACTGGACGATCTCGGCGCGGCGAACGTCATCCTCACCAACGGCGCCCGGCTCTACGTCGACCACGCGCACCCGGAATTCTCCAGCCCCGAGGTCACCAACCCGCGCGACGCGGTGATCTGGGACAAGGCCGGTGAGCGGATCATGGAAGAAGCCGCGTTGCGCGCCCGCACCGTGCCTGACCAGCCTGTCTTCCAACTGTACAAGAACAACGTCGACGGCAAGGGCGCCTCCTACGGCACCCACGAGAACTACTTGATGGCGCGCTCCACGCCGTTCGCGATGGTCATCGCGGGGTTGACCCCGTTCTTCGTCTCCCGCCAGGTGATCTGCGGATCCGGCCGGGTGGGCATCGGGCCCGCTGGGGAGCACGCCGGGTTTCAGCTGTCGCAGCGGGCGGACTACATCGAGGTCGAGGTCGGGCTGGAGACCACCCTCAAGCGCGGCATCATCAACACCCGGGACGAGCCGCACGCCGACGCCGACAAGTACCGGCGGCTGCACGTCATCATTGGTGACGCCAACCTCGCCGAGTACTCCACCTACCTCAAGATCGGCACCACGGCGCTGGTACTCGACCTGATCGAAGCGGGGGAACGCTTCGAGGACCTGCGCGTGGTCGATGCGGTGCGGGCGGTGCACACGATCAGTCGTGACGCGTCCCTGAAGGCGACGGTGGAGGTGTCCGGTGGCCGCCAGCTCACCGGCCTGGATCTGCAGCGGGCCTACCACGAGCGGGTCGCGCGGTTCTTCGCGCGGGAGGGCGCCCCGGATGACAGCGCCGACACCGCCGAGCACGTGCTGAGCACCTGGGGGGAGGTGCTTGACGCGCTCGCGCGGGACCCGATGGAGTGTGCCGACCGGCTGGACTGGCCGGCCAAGCTGCAGCTGCTCGAGGGCTACCGGGCCCGGGACGGTCTGGGCTGGGCCTCGCCTCGGCTGCAACTGGTTGATCTGCAGTACGCCGACGTGCGGATGCACAAGGGCCTGTACAACCGCCTGGTGGCCCGTGGCTCGATGAAGCGGCTGGTCACCGAGGAGGAGGTGCGCGCGGCCGTCACCCGGCCACCGGAGGACACCCGCGCCTACTTCCGGGGCCGGTGTCTGCAGCGCTACGCCACGGAGGTCGCCGCCGCGTCCTGGGACTCGGTGATCTTTGATCTCGGTCGCGAATCCCTGGTCCGGATCCCGACCCTGGAACCCCTGCGGGGCACTCGCGCGCACGTCGGGGCGCTGCTGGACGCCTCGAGCACCGCTGCGGAATTGGTGGCGGCGCTGACCCGGGGCTGATCACCCGACTGGCCTGGCGGCGGTTGTCGGTGGTGCTGGGTACTGTTTGGTGTGAGACAACTCGGTCCGGGAGGCGAAATGTCCCAGGAAAAGGTACAGCGCCAAGGCGGCGGCGGAGACGACGAGACGCCCGACGGCGCGCCCGCCGGTCAGGAACGTCGAGAGAAGCTTGGCGAGGACGTGGACGCGATCCTCGACGAGATCGACGATGTGCTCGAAGAGAACGCCGAGGACTTCGTCCGGGCCTATGTCCAGAAAGGCGGCCAGTGACCGGCCACCTGAGCGGTCCAGCGAGCATGTTCGGGTGCCCTGGGTAGGGTGCGCTGGGTAACTGGCACCCCACAGGCTGTCACATGAGATACTCCTGTCACACCCACTGAACCCGTCCCCACCCAGGAGTTTCCGCTGTGACGATGCCGTTCTACGCCTCGGTCGAGCAGGTCATGCGCGACCGCTCGGAGCTCGCTCGCAAGGGCATCGCCCGGGGCCGCGGTGTCGTCGTGCTCAGTTACTCCCGCGGGGTGCTGTTCGTCGCCGAGAACCTGTCCACCGCCCTGCACAAGGTCTCGGAGATCTACGACCGGATCGGCTTCGCCGCCGTCGGCCGCTACAACGAGTACGAGAACCTCCGCCAAGCCGGGATCCGGCACGCCGACGTTCGCGGCTACTCCTACGACCGGCGTGATGTGACTGGGCGGGCCCTGGCCAACGCCTACGCGCAGACTCTCGGGACGATCTTCTCAGAGCAGCAGAAGCCCTTCGAGGTGGAGTTGTGCGTCGCTGAGGTGGGCGCCAACCCGGACTCCGATCAGCTCTACCACCTGACCTACGACGGCTCGATCGGCGACGAGCCAGACTTCGTCGTGATGGGCGGCCAGGCCGACGTCATCTCCACGGCACTCAACGAGTCCTTCCGCCAGGAGATGGACACCCCCGAAGCGGTCGCTGCCGCGGTGGCCGCCCTGAGCTCGGTCTCTACCAGCGTCAATGGGACCGGAATGCGCATCCTGGGGGTCGGCCAGCTCGAGGTTGCGATCTTGGATCGATCCCGGCCACGCCGCGCCTTCCGCCGCATCACCGGAGCCGCCCTCACCGCGCTGCTCACCAGCGCTCAGGTCCCGACCGCCGAGGACCCAGGGCCAGACGACACTGCTACAGGCGCCGATGGCGCGCCCGCCGACGGTGGATCTAACACCGGCACCTGACGACTGGCTGGGCGCGCCAGTTCGCGGTCGCCACGTAAGTGAGCCCGTACGGATGGTCTCCAGACTGTCTCGGCGGCCTAGGCTGAAGGCATGCAGCGGCGGATCTTCGGCATTGAGACCGAATTCGGGGTCACCTGCACCTTCCAAGGCCAGCGCCGGCTCTCGCCGGACGAGGTCGCCCGTTACCTGTTCCGTCGGGTGGTCTCGTGGGGTCGCTCGTCCAACGTCTTCCTGCGCAACGGGTCCCGGCTCTACCTCGACGTGGGCTCACACCCGGAGTACGCCACCGCCGAGTGCGACAACTTGGCCCAGCTGGTGACCCACGACAAGGCCGGCGAGCGGATCCTCGAGGATCTTCTGGTGGATGCCGAGCGGCGGCTGGCCGATGAGGGCATCGGCGGGGACATCTTCCTGTTCAAGAACAACACCGACTCCGCGGGCAACTCCTACGGCTGCCACGAGAACTACCTGGTGGCTCGGGCGGGTGAATTCTCCCGGATCGCCGACGTGCTGCTGCCCTTCCTGGTCACCCGTCAGCTGGTCTGCGGCGCGGGCAAGGTGCTGCAGACGCCGCGAGGCGCGGTGTACTGCCTGTCGCAGCGGGCTGAACACATCTGGGAGGGGGTCTCCTCGGCGACCACCCGGTCCCGCCCGATCATCAACACCCGGGACGAGCCGCACGCCGACGCCGAGCGGTACCGCCGCCTGCACGTGATCGTCGGCGATTCAAACATGTCAGAGGTGACCACGTTGCTCAAGGTGGGCACCGCCAACCTGGTCCTGGAGATGGTGGAGGAGGGTGTCGCGTTTCGGGACTTCACTCTGGACAACCCGATCCGGGCGATCCGCGAGATCAGCCACGATCTCACCGGCCAGCGCGGGGTACGGCTGGCCGGCGGCCGCGAGGCCTCCGCGCTGGAGATCCAGCGGGAGTACTACGCGCGCGCGGTGGACCACGTCGCCCGCCGCGGCTCCGATCCCCTGACCGACCGGGTGCTGGAGCTGTGGGACCGCACGCTGAGCGCGGTGGAGCGGCAGGATCTGAGCCTGATCGATCGTGAGATCGACTGGGCGATCAAGCACCGGTTGGTGGAGCGCTACCGGGCCAAGCACCGGATGGACCTGTCCAACCCGCGAATCGCCCAACTGGACCTCGCCTACCACGACATCCGCCGCGGTCGCGGGCTGTTCGACCTGCTGCAGCGCAAGGCGCTGGTCGAACGGGTGACCGACGACGGCGAGATCGAGGCTGCCAAGGACACCCCGCCCGCCACCACCCGCGCCAAGCTGCGTGGCGACTTCATCGCCGCCGCTCAGGCGGCGGGCCGCGACTTCACCGTCGACTGGGTACACCTCAAGCTCAACGACCAGGCCCAGCGCACCGTGCTGTGCAAGGATCCGTTCCGCGCTGTGGACGAGCGGGTGGAGCGGCTCATAGCTTCGCTCTGAGCCGCTCCACCCGTGAGTGGCCGGGTCACCGGCGAGCCGGCCACTCACATTGCCACTCACGGGTTGTCCACAGCTAAGCTGCTCGCCGTGTCCGCTGCCCGCGCCGAGCGTTTGGTCAATCTGGTGCTGTGCCTGCTGTCCAGTCAGCAGTACTTGCCCGCTGACCGGATCCGGTGGATCGTGCCCGGCTACGCCGACGCCCCTTCCGACGAGGCGTTCTTCCGGATGTTCGAGCGGGACAAGGCTGAGCTGCGCGAGCTGGGCGTCCCGCTGGAAACTGGCCGGGCCCCGGGGTTCGACGCCGGTGAGGGTTACCGCATCGCGCGCCGGGACTACGAGCTGCCCGATATCGACCTCGAACCCGCGGAGGCCGCCGCGGTCGCGCTGGCCGCCCGGTTGTGGGATTCCCCCCAGCTGGCCGGGGCCGCGCACGGCGCTGTGCTCAAACTGCGCGCCGCCGGGGTGGCGGTGGACACCGAGCCGGTGGCGCTCGTGCAGCCACGGGTGCGCGCCAGCGAACCGGCTCTGATCCCGTTGATCTCGGCGGTTCAGGCCGGTCAGGTCGTGACGTTCCCGCACCGCAAACATCCCGCCGGACAGTCCACAGCGCGCACCCTGGAGCCGTGGGGGGTGGTGTCCTGGCGGGGCCGCTGGTACGTGGTGGGACACGACCGCGACCGTGAGGCGACCCGCTGCTTCCGGGTCTCCCGGATCACCGGTCCGGTGCGCGCTGTCGGTGCCCTGGGGGTGGTGCGGCGCCCAGCGGCAGCAGATCTCCTGACCATCGTGGCGGGTTCCGCGCAACCTCCGCCGATGAGACACCCGGCCCGGTTGTGGCTGGCGCAGGGCCGCGCGCATGGCTTGCGCCGGCACGCGACGGTGCTGGGTGGGATGACTCTGGACGGAGTCGCGGGTGACGTCGTGGCGGTGGAGCTGCCAGGTCACGACGTCGCCGCCCGGTGGATAGCCGGACTCGGGCCAGACGCCGTGGTGCTGGAGCCTGCCGAGCTGGCTGCCGCGGTGCGGGCCCGGTTGATGGCGGTGCTCGCGCGGAGCGTGGGTTCGCTCAGCGCAGCCTCGCTCAGTGTTGGCTCGCTCAGTGTTGGCTCGCGGAGTGTGGGCTGATGGAGGGGGTCGCGGAGCGGCTGCCCAGGCTGCTGGCTCTGGTGCCCTACCTGCTGGCCCGACCTGGCGTACTGATCGAGGAAGCGGCCGCCGACTTCTCGATCACGGTCCGGCAGCTGCGCCGTGACCTGGAGCTGCTGTGGATGTGCGGACTGCCGGGATACGGGCCCGGGGACCTCATCGACCTGTCCTTCGCGGGAGACACCGTGACCGTCACCTTCGACGCCGGGATGCGCCGCCCGCTGCGGCTGTCCGGCGCGGAGGCGACCGCGCTGGTGGTGGCGCTGCGGGCCCTGGAGCAGACACCCGGGGTGGTCGACTCCGGGTCGGTGCGCCGGGCCCTGGCCAAGATCGAGACGGCCGCGGGGCGGACCGACGGTGTGGTCGTCGGCTTGGCGCGGGAGGAGGAGACCGCGCTCACCGCGGTGCGCGACGCGCTGGAGCACCGCCGCGCGCTGCACATCCGCTACTACACGCCCGCCCGTGACACGGTGAGTGAGCGTACGGTGGACCCGATGCGGCTGCTCCTAGTCGAAGGCCGCAGTTACTTGGAGGCCTGGTGCCGCGTCGCCGTGCAGGTGCGGCTGTTCCGGCTGGATCGCATCGAGCACGTCGTGACCCTCGACGAACCGGCGGTGCCACCACCGCACGCCCGCCCCACTGACTCCTCGGCCGGACTGTTCCGCGCTGCGCCCGACCAGCGGGTCGCGGTGCTCACCCTGGCTCCGGACGCCCGCTGGGTCGCCGAGTACTACCCGGTGGACGAGCTGACCGAGGGTGAGGGGGGAACCGCGACCGTGCGGATGCGCTATGCCGAGACCGGGTGGATGGTGCGGCTGGTGCTGGGGTTGGGTGCCGACGTCGTTGTCCTGGAACCCGCCGAGCTGGCCGAGGCGGTGGTGCGGCGGGCACACGCGGCGGTGCGCAGGTCCAGTCACCTGCCCTCGACCGAACCGGACTGACGGCTCGGCGTTCCCGGCCGCGTAGCATCAATCGAGCACCCCCAGCGAGTGTCCCCAGCGAGTGTCCCCAGTAAGTGTCCCAGTCGAGGGAGGAGACCCACGATGAGTTCCGAAGCTGGGTCGAGCCGTCGACGCAAAGCCAATCGCAAGACCAACCCGGAAGGCTCCATGACCCTCATGGAGCATCTGTACGAGCTGCGCAACCGGTTGTTCGTCGCGTTGAGCGCGATCGCGCTCGGCGGCATCCTCGGGTTCATCTGGTGGGGGGTGTCGCCGTTCGGCTTGCCCAGCCTGGGCGACCTGCTGACTGGCCCCTACTGCGCGCTGCCACCGACGCTGCGGTTGACCCCGAACCCGGGACGGTGCCAGCTGCTGCAGACCGCCCCGTTCGAGGTCTTCACCCTCCGCATGCAGGTGGGCATCGCGGCGGGTGCGGTGGTCACCGCCCCGATCTGGATATATCAGGTGTGGGCGTTCATCACGCCGGGTCTTTACACCAAGGAGCGCAAGTTCGCGCTGACCTTCGTCGGCACGGCCAGCGTGCTGTTCGCCGCGGGTGCCGTCCTCGCCTACTACGTGGTGCCCACCGGCCTGTCCTTCTTGGCGAACCTCGGCGGCGGCCAGTTCATCACCGCGTTGACCGGTGCGTCCTACATCAGTTTTCTGCTGACCATGCTGGCGGTTTTCGGCCTGACCTTCGAGTTGCCGCTGCTGGTGGTGATGCTCAACCGGGTCGGCGTGCTGCCGTATGAGAAGTTGAAACGCTGGCAGCGCGGGATCCTGTTCGGGCTGTTCGTATTGGCCGCGGTCGCCACCCCCGGCAACGACCCGTTCTCCATGCTGGCCTTGGCGTTCGCCCTGGTCGTGCTGTTCGAGGTCGCGGTCCTGATCGCGCGAGCGCACGACCGCGCCGTCGCGCGAGCGCGATCCGAGCAGGGCTGGGACGATCTCGACCCCGACGAGCCCTCGCCGCTGGATCATCAGGTGGAGCCCGTGCCGCCGCCGGATGACACGGCACCTCGTTACGATGATGCAACTTAGCGGGCGACTGAGTGGGCAAACCTAGCGGCGGTGCAGCTGTCGCAGGACTGTCGCCGCCCACATTCCCGCGTAGTCGTCCCGGGTGACTGAGAGATTCCCGAGCAGGTTGCCCTCGGTCGGAATCCCGATGACGGCGATGTCTTCGTTGGGAGCGTCACGTGCGTCGACAACAAACCGGGTGTCTTCGGTCATGTCGATGGCTCCTGGTCGATACGCCGACCCCGGTCCGACTGTCGATCGGTTCTCAAACGGCCGCAGCATGCCCCGCCTGCACAGGTTCCGGTAGAGAGGTGTCTCATCTCGAAGGACGTCCACCTTCGGGTACCGGGCATCCACCAGGGTCTCGGCTCGGGCCGCGGTCTCGGGAATCGACTCGTGGTACAGCTCGAAGCAACCGCTGGGTTCGTCGGTCAGCACCCGGGGGTTCCGGGCGGCCGAGAAGTCCAGTATCCCGGACCGGTGGAGCGCCAGCAGTTTTTCGATGTTGATGATCGGAGGCCCGAACACCACGCGTATGAGCAGGGGGTAATACCGCTCCATCAATCGGCGATGGGACTCGGGTGTCAGGCCGCCGAATGCAATGAACGGGCCTAGCGCCGCCCGTACCTCGCGCCAGATCGATACGGCGGCTTTGGTGGCGGAACGGGACAGCCCCCGGCGGGCGCGGGCGATTTCTTGCTCCAGGTAACGCTCGACAAACGAGTGGAATTCCGGTCCGGCCGCGATGTCCCGCTCGCCCGCCGGGTCCAGCACGGACCAGTAGTCGAAGTGCCCCTGCTCAGGGTGCGACCGCAGGAACGAGTGTATGACCCCCCGCATCGTCGCGCCGTTCCCGCCGCACGCTTCGATGTCCCGCCAGTCGAGGCCGCCTCCCATGGCGACGCGGTAGTATTCCCTTTCCATCTCGAGTTCGAACAGCGGCCATACATCTCTTTCGAAATCAATTTTCCGCTCCGGAGAGCGACGCTGGATGCTGGCCAGCGCTCCGGGAGTGACGAACGTCAATGGCCGGAGGGCACTCGTGAGGTCGTGGGGCTTGGGTGCCATCGGCAGACCGGTCCGGCTGAACGGAATGATCGCCCGCGGCTCGTGCCCGCTGGGGTGATAGGAAAGGCATCCGGCTGGTGTTCGTTCGAATCGGCCGCCCCGCCCCTCGGTCAGGGCGAGGACTGCGTCAATGAAGGTCAGCCCGATGCCCTTCATCGCTATTCGCGCACCCGTAGGGACTTCGCTCATCCTTGTCATCACCGGGTAGGCGAACGGGATGTATGATGTCTGCGGGTGTCGAGTGGCGAAGCGTTGGTAACCGCGTTCCACCGTCCCCAATTGGACCCGGGAATGACCGGTCGCCAGCAGAATTTTGTCCACTGGTAAATCATTGATCAGCCCGTTCGCGTTGACGTAGGTCAGAGTGTAACCGGTGTCGTGGGGGGCGATGTCGGTGACCTCACCCACAATGCACGACACATCTATGCCCGGTGGCAGGTGGGACATCACGCGCTGGAACCCGTGATGGAGATAACGTCCGATAACCGCCCTGGGCAGGTACTCGTGACCCGTCAGCGGCGTCTGCGGTGCGAGTTCTTTCTGGTGCCAGGATCTGAAATCTGGCCCTCTCCCGGAGGCCGCCACGGGATCGTCCACGTCCCAGAGATCGATCTCGCCGATGCTGATGTTGAGCAGTATGTAGTCCGGCTGCTCGGGATCATAGACAGGGGACGAGCCGAAATGTCCGGATCTGTTGAAAGCGACGACGCGGAGGCCCGTCACTAAAGGCTGGGCGCCAAATTCGGCGACCAGCCTCTCCAGGCCGTAGAGACCTTTGGGGCCTAGCCCGACGATGGCGACGGTGGGAGTGCGCGGCTCAGGGCTGGGCATGCGCACCCACGGGATGACGGACGGTTAGCATAGGGATCATCCGCCGCTCCGCTCCGTTGAACACGCGGTTCACCATGATATGATTGTATCAATGAAATCTGACAGCATTTGCGTTGTTCTCTGCGGCACGAGTTCCGCGTCGCATGTTTTGGCTGTGGCGCTCTCCGCGCACGCTGAAGTCGAGCTGTCGCTGTTCACTCGGAACACGACCAAGGCGCACGACTGGAACCGATTTCTACGTCATGGTCACTTGACGGTCGATGCGCCTGACGGAGACGGCGGGCGGGTGGTACGCGCCGCCAATTCTTTCGCGGTGACCAGCGATCCCGCGCAGGCGGCGCGCCAGTGCGACATCGTCATCCTGTCCTTGCCCGCCTTCCTGCATGCGCGGTACCTCGCGTCGCTGGCACCGCATCTCCAGGACGGCTGTGTCATCGTGGGTTTGCCCGGTCAGTGTGGATTTGAGTTCGACGTGCGACAGGCGCTGGGAGCGAGGATCGAGCGCTTCGGCGTCGTCAACTTCGATTCGCTGCCCTGGATATGTCGGATCATCGAGTTCGGGAAGAAGGCGTGGATATCCGGCACGAAAGAGGTGATCACCGGAGCGATGCGGGGCGATCCCGCTGAAACCCGGATCGCCGATCCATTGTCGACCCTGCGGCGGCTGCTGGGTGAGCCGCCGCGGCTGATGGTCTCCGGGCACCTGCTCGGCATCACGCTGCGCTCACCGAACGCCTCGAACCATCCCCCCATGATGTACAGTCGGTGGAAAGAGTGGGATGGCGCGGCGCTGGAGTCCCCGCCGTTGTTCTATGAAGCCATCGACGAGCAGGCGGTGTCGCTCCTGGTCGAGATCAATCGCGAGGTGCTCGCCATAGCGGAGCGGATCGTGGCGGAACATCCCGAGACGGATCTTTCCCAGGTTATTCCCGGGTACGACTGGGAGATCGCCTCTTACGGGCCGGTCATCACGGATAAGACCAGTCTCATGACCGCGATCCGCACCAACTCAGGATACCTGGGGATCGAGCATCCCATGATTTCGGTCGCCCAGGGGAAGTTCGCTCCTGACTTCGGGCATCGGTTCCTCACCGAGGACGTTCCCTTTGGCCTGGTCGTCATTCGCGGCATCGCTGAAATCGCCGGGGTGCCCACGCCCGGCATCGACGCGGTCGTGTCGTGGAGTCAGGAGAGATTGTGGCGATAGTACCTGACTAGTTCGGGTTTGGACGGCCGTGACGTGGCCACCACTCGGTGCCCGCAACGGTACGGATTCACCACGCTGCCCCAGGTCATCGGGTATTAGCGCAGCGAGCCTGTCACTGGGCTCGGGCCTGCCGGTGCCGCGCGACCAGACGTCCGAGCAGGCCGACCGTAAATATGAGCAACCCGGCGATAATGGAGGTGATCGGCAGCGTTGCCACTAGTACCGCGCATCCGGCCACCCCGAGGACATTGCCGGCGCGGGGCCAGCGGCGCTGACCGGTGGGCTGGGTGAACGCGGCGGCATTGGTGATGCCGTAGTAGACCAGCACCCCAACCGAGGAGAATCCGATCACGCCTTTCAGGTCGACGGTGAAGATCAGGATACTGACGAAGACGGCGAGGGCGGCTTCGGCATGGTGCGGCACCTGGAATCGGGGGTGCACGGCTGCGAGCCAGCCGGGCAGGTCGTGATGTCGGGCCATGGCAAGGCTGGTGCGCCCGACGCCTGCGATGAGAGCTAGCAGCGCGCCGAGGCTGGCCAGCGCGGCGCCGACCCGGACCACGGGGACGACCGAGGCCGCGCCAGCGGCGCGGACGGCGTCGGTGAGCGGGGCCATTGCGGCGGCGAGCTGGTCCGGGCCGGCGGCGACCAGAGCGGCGACGCCGATAATGAGGTAGACCACGACGGTGATGGCCAGGGCGAGGGGAATGGCGCGGGGAATCGTACGCTCGGGATCACGGACTTCTTCGCCCATAGTGGCGATGCGGGCATAACCGGCGAAGGCGAAGAACAGCAGCCCGGCAGCCTGCAGCACCCCGTATACCCCACCGTGACCTAGCGCGGATAGGCCGCCGAGGTGACTGATGCTGGCACCACCGCCGATCGCGATGCTTACCACTATCACGGTCAGCGTGGCCAACGTGGTGGCCACCAGGATGCGGGTCACGTCGCGGTCTTGGTCACGCCGCGGTAGTTGAGCGCGGCGACCGTGAGCACTCCGGCGACGCCAATGAGCCGTTGCGCCCACCACGGACCGGGCACCGCGTATCCGGCGAAGGTCAACGCCATCACCGCGCAGGACGCGGTCTTGCCAATAACGAATCCCCACCCCGCGGTGAACCCCCACCAGTCGCCGAGCCGTTCACGCCCGTAGATGTAGGTCCCGCCGGAGGTTGGATACGCTGCCGCCAGTTGCGCCGAGGCGGTCGCATTGCAGTAAGCGATCATCGCAGCGATCACCAGCCCCGGTCGGATGAACTTGCGGCCCAGTCCACCGCCTACACCCCAGCGGCGGGTGTGAGAGGCTGGCACTGGCCAGGGTTGATGTGGATGTGGACCCGGTCTCCGGGGGTTGGCGGTTCGTCGTTGGTGCGGGTGAGCAGAACCGTGAGTGTCTCTGGGTTGTCGCTGCGGCCGGTGCTGGGACGCAAAATCAGGCGGTGACCGTGCAGCGCGGGTCGGCTGGCTTCGACGAGGGCGGCCGTTCCGGCAGTGCCCCCGGTAGCGCTCACAGTGATGCTCACAGTGATGGCGGTGACGGGCACCGCGAGTTCATGGCAGCCGTGGGGGTTGGTGTGTCTGGGCAGAAGCAGGGGGCCCCAGTCGGTGTCGGCGAGCACGTCGTTGCCGGCTTGCGGGTGCAGCTGGTGCACGGTGAGGATGTTGGGAACGCCGACGAGTTGGGCGCTGATCCGGGTGGTGGGGTGGCGGAAGACGTCCCGGGTGGGGCCTTGCTGGATGAATGCGCCGCGGGACATCACCGCGAGGTGGTCGGTGATGTCCAGGACGTCGTCGCGGTCGTGGGTGACGATGATGATGGGAATGTCGGTGCGTTCGTGGAGGCGCCGGACTAGGTTGCGGAGCTTGCCGCGGACGGTGGTGTCCAGGTTGGCGAAGGGCTCGTCGAGCAGCAGGGCGCGCGGGCCGCGGGCCAGCGCGCGGGCTAGCGCGACGCGCTGGCGCTCCCCGCCGGAGAGCCGGGCGGGGCGAGCGTGGCGCAGGTGGGTGAGCCCGATCGCGGTGAGCAGTTCACGTAGCCGCCGGTCGCGTTCGGCGGCCGGGAGGTGCCGGATGCCGAAGGTGATGTTCCGGGCGACGTCGAGGTGCTCGAACAGGGCGTCTTTCTGGGCGACGTAGCCCAGCTGGCGGTGTTGCGCGGGCACGCTGAGGCCGGCCGGGGTATCGAAGAGGGTGACCGAGCCGATGCGCACGGTACCGGTGACGGGGAGCAGGCCGGCCACCGCGCGCATGGTCAGCGATTTGCCCGAACCGGAGGGCCCGAGGATGCCGACGGTGCAGGACGTGGTGCGGATCGCTGGGCGCAGCTCGAAACCGCCGACCTGAGCATGCAGCTCGATCTCGATACCCGAATCTGAGCCTGCCGTTGGGTCGGGGCGGATCCAGCTCAGCTTGGGAATCTCGGTGGGGGTGGCGGACTCGTCGGTGTCGGGGCGGGATGTGCGGCGGCGGGCGTCGAGGAACAGCATGACGCCCCCGGCCAGGGTGCCCACCCCGGCGACCAGTACCGCGGGGGGAATCGCGGTGGGGATACCCTCGCCGGAGACGTTGACGAAGATCAAGGTAGGCAGAGTGTAGGGATGGTAGGCCAGGATCGCGGTGGCCCCGAAATCCCCGAGGCAGCGCATGAAGCCCAGGACCACCCCAGCGGCCAGGCCGCGGCGGGCGGTGGGCAGCTGCACCCGCCAGAAGGCCTGCCAGGGGCTGGTGCCCAGGGCGCGGGCGGCGTCGCTGAGCTGCGGGTCCACCCCGGCGAACGCGGCGCGGGCCGTGATCACGATGAACGGAGCGGCGACGAATGCCTGCGCGAGGATCGTGCCGGCGATGGTGTCCACTGGGTTGACCCCGAGCCGCTCCAGCAGCCCACCGACGGCGGTGGCCCGGCCGAGGAACAGGACGAGCTCCAATCCGTCGACGATCGGTGGCACGGCCAGCGGCAGGACCACGGCGGCGGTGACCAGGTGTCGCCACCGTGACTGGCTCTGCGCCAGATGGAAGCCCAGCGGGATCCCCAGCAGCACGTCGAGCGTGGTGGCGGTGGCCGCGGAGATCAACGAGACCCGCAGCGCGTCGTGAGTGTCGGGGTCCCTCAGCACCGCGCCGTCGGCCTCGGGCAGGGCGTGCAGCAGCGCCAGCAGCGGCACCACGAGGTAGCCCAGCATCAGCGCCGAGCCCAGCAGCAGCGGCCAGGGTGTGCCACCGCCCACCCTGACGGGCCGCCCGGTGGGCTGGCCGCCGCGCGGGCGCATCAGCCCGCTCAGCGGCTCGGGAACAGTGAACGCAGGTCGGGGGGCACCGCCGCGGGATCACCGGCCAGCACCGGTGGAGTGACAGTGAGCCCCTGCTCGGCGAGTATTGCCCGCCCCTCAGGGCCCAGCAGGAAGCGCACGAATGCCTGCGCGCCGGCCGGGTTGCGCACCGTGCTGGGGATCGTGATGGTGTAGAAGCACGGCGCGCCGGTGTAGGTGGTGCCGTTCTTGGTGGTGTAGCGCACGGTGGCATACCGCGTGGCGAGCGCGACGTCGCCCTGATTGATCTCCTTGGGCAGGCTCAGGTAAGGCAGTCCGGCTTCGACGGCTTCGACTTTGTAGAACGCTCCCGCGTCGAGCTCCCCGGCCTGCAGCCGGGCCACCATCTCCTCTTCCGGGAAGACTAGTGAGCTGTTGCTCGGATCGCCGAGGACTTTCCGCGGCAACGTCGGGTCCCCGATCCGGGTGGCGTCGAGGTCGAAGATGAATATGGTGCGGTAGCCCTTGGGGCCGAGCTCGGGGTCGGCACGCCCGAACCGCAGTCCTGGCTCGGTCAGCACCGACTCGAAGCTGCGCGTACCGGCCTTGGCGGCCTGGAAGTCCGCCGCGAAATGGCTCTTCGGGTTCCACGCGATCACCATCTCGGTGAGGGCGAACGGCGCCCACCACTTCACGTAATCACCGTTGGCGGGCCCTTGCAGGGCCTTGTTCACCGACACGGCGGCGCTGACGAAGACGTCGGGCTGGCGGGCCTTGGCCTTGATCAGATTGGTCAGCGCGATCGAACCCTTGCCCTCGCCCTGGAATGTGTAGCCGGTGGCTTTGTCGAACGCCGGGCCGACCCGTCGCTCGAAGATCCCCACCAGGGTCCCGGCGTAGAGCACGCTCACCGGGCCGGACCCGCGAGCCTGCGACCCCCCCGAGGGTGCGTTGCTCGGGCCGCTGGCGCAGGCCGCTACCACGCTGGCCACCATCAGGACGCTCAGCAGCACCAGGCCACGCCTGACTCGCTCCGCGGTACTCATTCGGCGCGGTCGCTGCGGTGGTATTTCGATCACGGACACTCCATAGTTACGAAGAGTAATATTTCGGCAGCTTTTAGGCCTGGTGGATCGTACCCTTCCGGGTAAATCTCGCGCAATCGTCACCACCTAACGCAAAAATTCGTGTCTGTTGTAGCAAAAAGGTGATGAGCAACGAGTATGCGTTCGTCTGTTGGGGTGGTTTTGGGTGTCTGGTGATCCAGCGGGTCTGCACTCTCCCGGTGAACTCCTTGATCAACCGAACGTGGCCGCGCGTCACCGGCGCCCGGCACGATGGTGAAGCGTCGGGCGGCTCTCGGCGCGACGGTCGCTGCCCCGGACGCGGGCGGGGACGGCCGGGTGCGCGGGCGTGATGACCGTGCCCGCTGTCACGAGTGAGTTAACGCGCTTGCTCCAACTCGGTGGCGATTATCCCTGAATTGTTGCCGAAAACCACTCGAATCATGGTAGCCTCACCACTCTGGATACGAGTTCAGATCAAGCCTTTCGGTCCTTGATGACTACGCGTATAATCATGCCGATGACAAAGGCTGGCATGGTCAGTTCGGCAACCTTCGCGACAGCAACCTTCTCGGCATTGGTCCTGCTGGCCGCGTGCAGTGGGGTGATGAGTGGCGGAACGCCGCGAGCCGTTGCTTGTCCTTATGAACCCATCAACATTGATACCGGGCGGCTCCCTCAGCCTGTCAACTACCCAACGAACTCCGCCTTGTCGCTTCGCGCGTCCGCTTCCGCCAAATCGCCATTGTATGGGCTTGAGGAGTTCAGGGATCCGCCTCTTGCGGCGGAGTACCCGATGGAGACAGGGCGGTATGTGCGGAACTATCACCCTTTTGACATTCGATACTCCAATCCTCTAGAAAAGAAGATCGCGGGGTGTGGTCTCACCTTGCGCACATACGGAGGTGAGCTGGTCGGGCCCACTCTGCGCGTCAAGCCGGGGCAAACGCTGCGGTTCACGGTGGAGAACAATCTCGGGCCTCCGGTGGCGTCTTCGGCCTCGCCGGACGACGGGATGCGTGGCGGCGAGGCGATGTACAACCTTGACATGACCAACCTGCACACTCACGGCTTGCAGGTCGACCCGGTCGGCAAGACGGTTAATGGAAAATTCATCGCAAGCGACAACGTGATGATCTCCTACTTGCCGGGCGTGCGGCAGGAGTACGAGATCTCAATTCCTGACGACCACCCGACGGGGACTTTCTGGTATCACGCCCACGCTCACGGATCCACCGCCGCCCAGGTGTCCAGCGGCATGGCCGGGGCGCTCATTGTGCAGGACGACAAGAGTAATCTCGACCAGCCTGACTCTGACCGGAGCCTGCTTCCGGACTCCCTGAAGGTGCCGGAGAAGACCATGGTCTTCCAGTCGATTCTTTATGACGAACAAGGCCAGATCGCGAATTTGGACATCAGTAAAGGCGAGGAAGTAAAGTGGTCGGATTCCCACCGTCGCATCACCATCAATGGCCAACTCGTTCCGAAGATCACGATGAGGCCCGGCGAGGTCCAGCGCTGGCGCCTGGTCGGTGCCACGTTTGAGCAGATGTTGCGGCTCCGACTCGCTGGCCATGATCTCCATCAGATTGCGCTGGACGGCCACTACCTGCCCCGGGTCGACACCTGGAACCAAAACCAGCCAGTGGACCTGGAGGCCGGCTACCGGAGCGACATCCTCGTCAAGGCCAACCCCACACCGGGCACCTACCTGCTGATCAGTGACCCCGATCCCGCTGGGCGGCTCGCCAGTCCCCGCGCGAGGGCGGTGGACAAGCAGGAACAGAACGTCGTGGCGGCGGTGGTGGTCCAGGGGCCGCCGGTTCAGGACAAGGCTTTGCCGACGACTGAGGAGATGCAAGAAATCGCTTACGGCTGGACGAACGGCAAGGAAGACACGCCCCTGCAGGATCTGTGGGCAGCTGACCCGATCAACAAGGACCCCGCCACACAACACCGGCAAGAGGTTCGCTTCAACGTGGCCACGGGAAATGACGGCCTGGTGCATTTTGCGATCAATGAGAAAATCTACCCCGATGGCGGGGTTCTCGGGCTGACGCTGAACCGAATCGACAAATGGGATTTGATCACGGAGACGCTGGGATCGCACATTTTCCACATTCATACAAATCCGTTTCAGGCTTACCGGACCGGCCCCGACGGCCAGCCTGAGAGAGTCTGGAGGGATACCGTCATCGTGGCGCAAGGTCGGCCCGTGACGATGTACACCCAGTACAAGAGATTTCCGGGAACGTTCGTCATTCACTGTCATTTGCTCGACCATGAGGACAATGGGATGATGCGGGCGGTGGAGGTGAAGGAGGGTACCCCGTGACCTCTCCGAGCTTCTTGCTCGCCGACCGTCCGGATGACATCGCTCGTGTCCGGGAGTCTTTGGACCGCGCCGGATACACGGTCGACGAGGTGCGGCGGGTCATCGGTGACCAAGGATTGACGTTTCTCAGGCTGGGTGAACTGGCTCCGATCCTGCGCCGCACCCAGGGCGGCTCGACCCTCGAGACGTTGATCCGGCTGTTCCTCTGCGGCGTCGAGGTCGACCGTACCGACGCCATCCCGGCGCTGGCGCCGTTATCTCCCGAGGTGTGGGCCGCAGCCGGTCTGGTTGTGCTGAGCCCCTCGGAAGTGACCGGTCTGCTCACGCTGCTGCCATACGAGGCTGCGGGTTGCCGCTGGATCGTGGCCTACGACTCCATCGGCAGGCGCCAACAGCATGCCGCTGACTATGTCCTCGGAGTCGGGGACGCGTCACGAACCTTGGCCAGCATGACGGTTCGGCCGCACGTCGAGCGATGCCTCGATCTCGGCACCGGCAGCGGAGTCCAGAGTTTGTGGGTCAGTCAGCACGCTGACGTGGTGCTGGCCACTGATCGCAATCCGAGAGCTGTGGCTTTCGCCGCGTTCACCGCGGCGCTCAACGGCATCGCCAACGTCATGACCCGTCAGGGTGATCTCTTTGAACCCGCCGAAGGAAAACGATTCGGGCTCATCGTCTCCAATCCGCCATTCGTGATCTCTCCCGAAACCCTCTTCGATTGGCGCGACGGCGGGTTGCCGGTTGACGGCATCTGCCGGCGCATCGTCGAGCGCGCGCCCGCCCACCTGGAGGACAACGGGTGGTGCCAGCTCGTGGCCAATTGGGCCCATCCCGCGCGCGGCGACTGGAAGGAACGCCTGGCCAGCTGGTTCGAGGGAAGTGGCTGTGACGTGTGGGTCATCCAGCGTGAGGTGCAGGACGCCGAGCGGTATGCCGCCCGCTGGATCCGTCTCGAGGAGCCCGATCCCAGCAGGGCTGGCGAGGCCTTCACCGCCTGGATGGACTTTTACCGGCGGTCCGACGTGGCTGCGGTCGGGTTCGGTCTGATAACCATGCGGCGATCCTCTCGCTTGACCACCTGGCTGCGCATCGATGAGCTCACCCATGATCTGGCCGTCCCCTGTGGTGCGGCCATCCGGGGCGGCTTTGACCGCTTCACCTGGTTGGCCGAGCGGTCTGGTGACGAGCGGGCGCTGCTCGAGGAGCGCTTGAGACTTGCTGGCGATGTCCGCCTGCACGAAAAGCGTGTCATGTCCGACGGGCGGTGGGTGGTGGAGGAGGCCGAGCTCAGGCAGGAACAGGGACTGCGCCACCTCGGACCGATCGACCCGCGGGACGTGGGCCTGCTGGCGGGCTGCGATGGCCACCATGCCCTCGGTGAGTTGCTCGCGCGGTTGGCCGATTCGCGCGGCGTCGACGTTGCTGATGTCGCTTCGCGGGCGCTGTGCACCGTGCGGCGCCTGATCGAGCAGGGCTTCCTGCTCCCGGAGACCGGGTCTCGGTGACCGGCGGCCGGACCGGTCATCGTTGCGTGGGCGATTCGCTCGCTTATTTGCAGCCTCCCCGATGATCTGTACAAGATGGACGAGTGCGACGTGCGCAATCTCATCCTGTTGAAACGATCTCGCCCCTTCAACGCTTGCTCTTCGAGTTTCTCGGCTGCCTCGAGCATGTCCGCCACTCTCTGCTCGTCACCTCTCACAGCGGCACCGCCTCCGTGAGGACGAGAGCCTGCATCCGCTTCTTCAACCCATTCGGAGTTGCTACAGTATAGTACCTGGGTGAATACTCCCATTAGTTGCTCTACTTCCAGGGTGAAACCAGTCATATCGAAGTAACCGTGTCCGGGGGCAACATCGATCAGGAGGTCGAGGTCGCTAAACTCGTCGGCCTCCCCGCGAGCGACTGAGCCGAAGACACGCACGTTGGACACGCCGTAACGTCGACCAATCGCGCGAATCTCATCACGGTGAGCCTGGAGCTCCTTGATGGTAACTCGTCGCCGGAGAGCGTCCTGCTCGCCTGGCGGCAGGTCTGCCACACGGCGACTGCGGTCGACAGTCATAGTCCGATGCTCCTACAGCAACGTGTCTCGTACAGCATTCTCAGCAAGGTCACCACCACGGTCACCAGCTTGCCATCCTGTCAGAGGTCTCTGTCCAGCGAGCCGGTGCGGGCCAGCGCGATGGGCTGGCGGGCGTTGCGCAGCACCCGGGTGAGCTGTATCAACACCGTCCCGAGAAAGCTCCTCTACACAGTTGCGATGCGCAAGCTGGGTTTCACGCTGGAGGAGGGCTGATGAGTCTGGTGGTTGTCGGGCTGTCCCACCGCAGCGCCCCGATTCCGGTGTTGGAACGGGCCGCGGTGGCGGCCTCGGACACTGGCAAGGTGCTCTACGAGCTACTCGAGGGCGAGCACGTCGCGGAGGCGCTGCTGCTGTCCACCTGCAACCGGGTCGAGGTCTACGCGGTGGCGCAGACCTTCCACGGCGGGCTGGCTGAGATCACCGGCGTACTGGCGCGCCAGTACGCGATCGCGGTGGACCAGTTGTCCGACCACCTTTGCGTGCGCTACGCGGCGGCGGCCGTCGAGCATCTGTTCTCGGTGGCCGCCGGGCTCGACTCGATGGTCGTCGGCGAGCCACAGATCCTGGGCCAGCTGCGCGCCGCATACGCGAGTGCTGAGCGGGCGGGCACCGTCGGGCGCACCCTGCACGAGGTCGTGCAGCAAGCGCTGCGGGTCGGCAAACGGATCCGCACCGAGACCGCGCTCGGCGCGGCCGGCGCCTCGGTGATCTCCGAAGCTCTCGATGACGCGGCGGTGGCGCTGTCCCGCGCTGGCCGGCCCGGGTTGGCTGGTCGGCGCGCGCTGGTGCTCGGGGCCGGTTCGATGGGCGGTCTCGCCGCGGCCGCGTTGCGCCGAGCTGGGGTGGCTGAGATCGTGCTGGCCACTCGCACCCCGGTCAGCGCGCGGCGGCTGACGGCGCTGGGCCAGGTGGAGCTGGGCCAGGTGGCGCTGGGCGAGACGGCGGGCCTGCCCGTCCGAGTCGTCGGCCTTGATGGCGTGGCCGCGGCGCTGGCCACCGCGGATCTGGTGATCTGCGCCACCAGCGCGATCGGGGCGGTGCTCGGCGTCGAGCAGATCACCGAAGCCCGCGGTCCCAGTCCAGGCCCGCTCGTCGTGTGTGACTTGGGCCTGCCCCGCGACGTCGAGCCCGAAGTGGGGGAGCTGCCCGGCGTGACCCTGCTGGACCTGACCACTCTGGCCCGCCGGCTGGAGCGGCGCGTGACCGGGTTCAACGCGATCAACGCCGCCCAGCGTCTGGTTTCCGAGGAGGTGCGTGGCTACCTGGCGGCCCAGCGCACCGCGGCGGTCACTCCCACCGTCACCGCACTGCGCAAGCGGGCCGCCCAGGTGGTGGACGCGGAGCTGCTACGGCTGGACGGCCGGCTGCCCGGACTGCACCCCGCTGTGCGCGAGGAGCTGGCAGGCACTGTGCGCCGCGTCGTGAACAAGCTGTTGCACGCTCCCACGGTGCGGGTCAAGCAGCTCGCCGAGACCGGTGGTGGCCAGGTCTACGCCGACGCCCTGCGCGAGTTGTTCGAACTGGATCCACAGGTGGTCGCGGCACTCACCGCATCGGGCACCGCTGACCTCTGACGAACCGTATGCTTGCGCGCTGTGCGCGCCACACTGATCGTCAACCCGCAATCCGGCCGCGGCGCGGCGGCGCGGGTGGCCGGCACCGTGGCCAGCACACTGCGCGGGGCGCTGCCAGAGCTGCTCGCCTCGGTGGCGGCCGATGCGGCGGGTACTAGCAGGCTCGCCGCGCAAGCCGCGGCGCGTGGCGATGACGTGCTCGCCGTGCTGGGCGGGGACGGCACCGCGGCCCTGGCCGCGCAGGCCCTCGCGGGTACCGCGACCGCGCTGGCCGTGCTGCCCAGCGGGACCGGCAACGACCTGGCGACCGCGCTGGGTATCCCGAACGATCCGGTGGACGCCGCCCGGTATGTCGCTGAGGCGCTGGGTTCCGGGCGCCGGCGCCGGATCGATCTGGGTCGGATCGCTGGTGGAACCTGCTTCACCACGGTGCTGTGCACCGGTTTCGACGCGGCGGTGAGCGCGCGGGCCAACGCGATGCGCTGGCCCGCCGGGCCACGCCGGTACGACCTGGCGGTGCTGGCCGAGCTCGCCACGTTGACTCCCCGGCCGGTGCGGGTGCGCGTCGGCGACACCGAGGTGGAGCTGGAGGCGATCCTGGTCGCGGTCGGCAACGGATCCAGCTATGGCGGGGGGTTGCGGATCTGCCCGGACGCCACGCTGACCGACGGCCTGCTCGACGTGATCGCCATCGCCGCGGTGAGCCGGCGCCGGCTGCTGCGGGTGTTCCCGTCGCTGCGCGCCGGCGCCCACGTGCACGAGCCGGAGGTGACCGTCCTGCGAGGGGCGAGCGTGCGCATCGACGGCGACCCACGCTGGCCCGTGTCCGCCGACGGGGAGCCGAGAGGCACCCTGCCGGTGAGCGTGCACTGCGAACCCGGTGCGCTCACCGTCATTGCCTAGTCTGGGCCTAGCCTGGGACAGTGGCCAACCTTCCCGCCGAGACGCACCCGGCGTCCCGTCGGCGGATCACCCAAACTCGTCTCGACGAGTTCGCTGGCGGCCTGACCTTTCAGCTCGATCCGTTCCAGCGCGCGGCGTGCGAGGCGCTGGAGGGAGGGCACGGGGTGCTGGTGTGCGCGCCCACCGGCGCGGGCAAGACCGTGGTCGGTGAGTTCGCGGTGCACCTAGCACTCGCCCGCGGCGGCAAATGCTTCTACACCACTCCGATCAAGGCGCTGTCCAACCAGAAGCACGCCGATCTGGTGGCCCGGCACGGCGCGGACACCGTCGGCCTGCTCACTGGGGACACCTCGATCAACGGGGGCGCCTCGGTGGTCGTGATGACCACCGAAGTGCTGCGCAACATGCTCTACGCGGGATCGTCCACCCTCGACGGGCTGGCCTACGTCGTGCTGGACGAGGTGCACTACCTCGCCGACCGGTTCCGCGGCGCGGTGTGGGAAGAAGTGATCCTCAACCTGCCGGAGCGGGTGCGGCTCGTCGGCCTGTCCGCCACGGTGAGCAACGCCGAGGAGTTCGGCGAGTGGCTGGTCGACGTCCGCGGCGACACCGCGGTGATCGTTGACGAGCACCGCCCGGTGCCCCTGGGGCAGCACATGCTGGTCGGTTCGCGGATGTATGACCTGTTCGCCAGCACCAGCGCTGAGAGTGGGCGCACCGTTGACCCGCGGCTGGTCGAGCGGGTGCGGGAACTGGAGCGTCGCGGCGGCTGGGACCGCCCGCGCCGCAACGGATCACGGTTCCGTCCGCCTGCTCGGGCAGACGTCGTGGCGCGGCTGAACCGCGACGCCCTGCTGCCCGCGATCACTTTCATCTTCAGCCGGGCTGGCTGCGAGGCCGCGGTGAACCAGTGCGTGCGCGGTGGGCTGCGGCTGACCACACCCGAGGAGTCGGTGCGGATTCGCCAGGTGGTGGACACCCGCACCGCCGGCCTGCCCCAGGACGACCTCGGTGTGCTCGGTTTCTGGGAGTGGCGCGACGCGCTGGAGCGGGGTGTCGCCGCGCACCACGCTGGGATGCTGCCCGCGTTCAAGGAGACCGTGGAGGAGCTGTTCGTCCGCGGGCTGGTCCGGGCGGTGTTCGCCACTGAGACCCTCGCGTTGGGGATCAACATGCCGGCCCGCACGGTGGTGCTGGAGCGGCTGGTCAAGTTCAACGGCGAGGCGCACCTCGATCTGACTCCCGGGGAGTACACCCAGCTCACCGGGCGGGCCGGGCGGCGCGGCATCGATGTCGAGGGCCATGCGGTTGTGCTGTGGCAACCGGGTGTGGACCCCGAGCGGGTGGCCGGGCTGGCCGGCACCCGCACCTACCCGCTGCGCAGCTCGTTTCGGCCCGGCTACAACATGTCCGTCAACCTGGTGGACCGGGTCGGGGTGGCCGCCGGGCGGGCGCTGCTGGCGCGGTCGTTCGCCCAGTTCCAAGCGGACCGCTCGGTGGTCGGTCTGGCGC
>JBOHFJ010000015.1:0-29422 GCA_050699655.1 Pseudonocardiaceae bacterium | reverse complement strand
TCACAACGGCTGACGACACAACCAGGCCCCGGCTCCCATCCCCACCAACCACCCACCACAACACAATCACTTCATCCGATACACCCACGCCGCTGACCTGCGCAAACGACTTTGCGCGTCACCCTGAACCCGGTCGCCATGGAGCAATACAGAAATGAGCTGACCCAGGTGTCTAACATTTTTACGGCCAGGCGCACCCGAATAGAGGCTGCCACCAATGGTGGAGTGCCTCCCGTGTTCATTCAAGGGCTCGTCGTCCTGGTCGGTCTCATTCTGGTGTTGATCCCTTTGACTGGGTTATTGCGCGGACCCCGCAACCTGGTGTTCTACGGGGCGTTCGCCGCCTTCTTGGTCGCGACGCTGTTCTTGGTCGCGGATCTGAACAATCCGTTTGCCGGGACCGTGGCGGTCGCGCCGACACCGTTCAACATCCTCTTCCAAGAGACCTTCGTGCAAGTTTCATGAACAACCGGCTGGCACTGGCGGAGCGACCCAGCCAGCGTCGGACGACCGGTCGAGGCCGCGAGGCGGCCCGTTGCGCTTTCCGGGTGATCACTGGGTGATAGCTGGGTGACCACTGGGCGTGGCGAGCCGGGTACTGTCGGCCAACTCTGGCATGGTCTACTCACTACCCGTCGGGCGGCCGCCCGGCGCTAAACCATGATCAAACCCCTAGGGGGGTTGGGATGACTGCGTTGACCGTCCTAGCCCAGGGAGCCGAGCTCGGCACGCGCAATCTGCGCACCTGGATGTTGGACAACGTCGTGCCGCTGCTGTTGCTGGCGGTGGCGGTTCTGCTGTTGTGGCTGGGAGGTGGCCGGGGCGACAACGCCGGGGTGATGCGACGGGTCGGTGGTGTCATCATCGCGCTCGGCGTCATCGGGCTGGCGGTCTCTGGCGCGGGTGTGAAAACCGGAACGTGGATCGCCAACCTGTTCAGCGGCTGAGTGAGGAGTGAGGCGACGTTGCGGATCCGTACCGATGACGATGTCTACCGGGTAGACGCGGTCTGGCTCGGCCCGCCCAAGGCGACGTTCCCCTGGCGCGCTCGGTACGTGGCCTGGGGCATCGGGATCGTCATGTTTCTCGTGGTGCTCGGCTGCGAGCGGCAGCTGGGCATCGGCTTCAGCTTCTTCTCCACCGGCTGGGGACTGCTGATCACCATCCTGCTCACCCGGGTCATCGGCTCCCGGATCAGCCACGAACGCCCGTTGAGCGCTGTCGTCGTGATGTGGGTCCGCGAGCTCACCGCTCCCCGGAGGGTGACCGCGGTACGCGCCGGTGCCGCCAGCGCGGCTCGGATCCGGGTCGAGCGCGACCGCCCTCGCCCCGGCCAGCGGCGGGGCCGTGTTTGGGGCCGTCACGGGAAGGAGGACACCGGTGTTCGGGCTCCGACGTCCTCCCAGCAGTGACGACGCTGGTTCTAGCCGGCGCGGTCACCAGCTTCCCGGAGAAGCTTCCGTTCCCGCCTACACCCCGGCCATCTCGCTGCGCTCCATTGACGGGCACTTGGTGCGCAACGGCCAGGAGGTGTACGCCTGGTACCGGCTGGCGTCGCAGCGCTGGTCATTCCGCTCGGATTCGCAACGCCAGGATCTGATCCACGCGATCGCTGGCCAGTACGCGGAGTTACAGGGCCGCTGGATGCACCTGCGAGTCACCGCCCGCCCGTACCCGATCCGGATGTGGGCCGAAGCGCACGCGCGCAACGCGGTGGGGCGGCTGCCCGACACCGCCAGCGCGCTGTCCTTCGATGACTACATGATCGGTGAGCAGCAGCAGCTGCTCGGGCACTCGATGGCGGAGAAAGAGGTCTATCTCGGCGTGCAGGTGCAGACCCGCTCCATGGTGGACCGGGTCGTGGAACGGGCCGCGCCGGTGCTGCGGCGGGTGTTCCCCACCGCCGTCGACGCGGAGCTGGTCGCGATCGACGCCGAGGTCGAGCACCTCGATGACGTGGTCGCCGTCACCGGGCTGGAGGGCCGGCCGGTGACCGCCGAGGAAATGTCCTGGCTGATGCACCGGTCGTGCTCGCTGGGGCTGCCCGCGCCGCGCAACCTGCCCGCCACACCCGGCGCCACCTGGGAGCCCGAGGACCTGGCGAGTTTTACCGACGCGGCGGACTTCCACACCGAGCCTTACGCGCCCACCCTCACCGTTCGCGGTCGCACCGGCTCCAATGCCGGGATCGCACGACACGTCGTGGTGCTCACCGTCGGGCAGATGCACGGGTTGCGGATCCCAGAGATCGACGACCCGTGGGTGCAGCGCTCGGATCGCTTGCCGGCCGGCGTCGAGTGGTCGGCGCGGATCTATGTGCGCCGCCCGGAGGAAGTGGCCGGCGAGCTGGCGCGACAGATGAACAAGGTGCGCTCCCAAGTGCGGCACTACACCGATGAGCACGACCTCGAGCCGCCGCAGAGTCTGGTCCGCCAAGCCACCCGGGTGCTGGAGATCGACGACGAGATGACCTCCGGTTTCACCGCGCTGGGCACCCGGGTGCGGTCGTGGTGGCGGATAGCCGTCGCGGGGAGCACCGAGCGCGATGCGCTGCGGTTGGCCCAGCAGCTCCTGGATCTGTACAAGCCCAAGATCGCCATCGAGCACCCGGAGGCTCAGTACGCGCTGGCGCGCGAGTTCATTCCGGGCGAGCCGCTGTCCTCAGGTGCCTACCTGCGTCGCGGCTCGGTGATCTGGGCGGCCGCCGCGGTGCCCACCGCCACCGCGGAGGTGGGGGACCGGCGCGGCATCCTGCTCGGCGAGACGTGCACCGCCACGCGGCGCCCGGTCGCCTGGGACCCGTGGATGGCCCAGGAGATCCGGGACTCCTCTGGGTTGACCGCGTTGGTGGCCGGCCTCGGTGGCGGCAAGTCCTTCCTGGGTGGCGGCATCGTGTACAAGACGCTGCGCGCTGGCGCGTACTGGACCCTGCTGGATCCGTCGGGCCCGCTGGCCAAGCTGTGTGAGCTGCCCGAGCTGCGGCCCTACGCCCGGCCGATCAACCTGCTCAACGCCCAGCCCGGCATCCTCAATCCGTACCGCGTGGTCGCTGAGCCCGAGCTGGCCCATTTCCTCGAGGAGGAGGACCCGGAGCGGGCCTGGCGGCGGGAGAAGGCGCTGACGGCCGCCACCAGGCGCCGGTTGGTGCTCGACGTGCTCACCGGGGTGTTGCCCTTCGAGGTCGCCCGGATGGCCAAGACCCGCATCGTGTTGCTCCGCGCGGTCCGTGCGGTGGGTGGGCGCCCCGACGCGCATCCCGGGCAGGTGTTCGAGATGCTGCGTCGTGATCCCTCGGAGAATCATGAGCACGCCCTTGTGGTCGCCGACTTCCTCGACGAGATGCGCGAGCGCATGTCGTTGCTCATCCCGGAAAAAGACGCCGACCCCTACACGGAGGCGCGCGACGACCGGCTCACCGTGCTCACCATGTCCGGCCTGCCCCTGCCCAAGGACACAATCGGCCGGGAGCACTGGACCGATGCCGAGTCCCTTGGGGTGGAGCTGCTCAACCTCGCGGCCTGGCTGACCCAGCGGTCCATCTACGAGCGTCCTCGTGACCAGCGCAAAGGGGTCTGGATCGATGAGGCGTTCTTCCTGTCCGAGGTTCCCACCGGTCGGGTGTTGATGAACCGTTTCGCCCGGGATTCCCGCAAGTGGAATGTGCGGGTCCTACTGTCCTCGCAGATCCCGGCGGACTTCCTCAAGATCCAGGGCTTCGTGTCGCTGTTGGACTCGGTCTTCGTCGGGCGGCTGGACGACGCCCCCGCACAGTCCGATGCGCTGCGCCTGCTCAAGGTTCCCATCGGGGTGGGATACGAGCAGGTGGTGGCCTCGCTGGGGCGCCGCCCGGGTGGTGACCGAGTGGCCACCGAGCGGGACCGGGCACCGCGGCAGTTTATCTTCGGCGACGGCGCTGGCGGGGTGGAGCGGATCCGGGTGGATTTCTCTGGCCCGCACCTGGAGCATCTGTGCGCCTCGCTGGACACCACGCCGGATGCCTTGCGCGGGGAACCACCCGGTGCGGAGCTGCCCGGTGCCACGCCGGTAGAGCGCAACGGTTCGGCGCGCAACGGGATTGGTCCCGCGGCCGCGGTCAGGGCGGGAGCATGAGGATCCGGATGCCGCGAGGCAGCAGGATCCTGGCGCTGCTCATGGTGCTCATCGCGGTGTTCGGCGTCCAGGCCGCGCTGGGTTCAATGGCATGGGGCTCACCGGCGATGGGTTCACAGGCCCTGGCGCAGGTCCCGGGCGTCGATGACTGCAAGCAAGCGCCCAACCCGGAACGGCCCGGCTCCGGCATGGTCGGCGCCATCGACCCCACGCCGCCGCAGGCGGGCACGCCGAACAGCGTGTACGCCGAGGTCGGCTACGCCGGGCTGGTGTGGCACACCTACGACCTGGGCTGCGGTCCCTCGGGACTGCGCAACCCGAACGCGGTGATCGACACCTGGACTGGCAACCTGCTGTTCGATGTCGGCAAAGTGATCATCGGAGCCACCAACGGGCTGCACTACGCGCTCGCCGACGGCGGTCTGCTGGCCCCGTTGAACGATCTGATCGTCTCCGGCACGGTCGCGCTTTACGACAGTGTGTACGCGCCGTGGTTCGGGCTGGTCGCGGTGCTGCTGGCGATTGTGCTGTTCCGGTCGATCTGGCGCGGTGACCTCGCGACGGTCAGCAAGCGCGCGGCGTGGGCGCTGGCCGGTATCTGGTTGG
Organism: Pseudonocardiaceae bacterium; assembly: GCA_050699655.1. Taxonomy (GTDB): domain Bacteria; phylum Actinomycetota; class Actinomycetes; order Mycobacteriales; family Pseudonocardiaceae. The sequence continues at coordinate 24,706 of JBOHFJ010000015.1, read as the reverse complement.
CGTCCGCTACCTATCTGACCCCGCTGCTGTACACCCAGGTTCTGGACGGGGTGCTGGTCGATGGCAGCAACCAGGTGCGCACCGGCTTCCTGCACGAGGTCGGCATCGAGCAGCGGGACGCGCTGCCGACTCTGCTGCACGACCAGATCATCTACCGGAATTGGCTGCGCGGGGAGTTCGGTTCTCCCGACAGTCCGCAGGCTACCCAGCTCGGACGGGACCTGCTCCGAGCGCAGGCCTACACCAAACAGGAGATCGCCGCCGGCGCGGACGACCCGAAATCCGGTGTCGCGGATCGCAAGAAGCAGGAGTACAAGGCGATCGCCGAGCGGACGGGCAGCGCCTACGGCTACTTCCAGGGGGTGGACGGCAACCGGATCGGGGTGGGGTTCCTGGCCGCCCTGCAGGCGGTGATGTTCGGGCTGTTCCAGCTGCTTGCCCAGGCCGCACTGCTGCTCGCCCAGGTTCTGCTGCGGGTGGTGATCCTGCTCGGCCCGGTCATCGGCCTGGTCGCGATCCTGCATCACGACCTGCTGCGCGGGGTCGGCCGCGCGGTCGGTGCCGCGCTGCTCAACATCATCGTGCTCTCGGCGCTGGCCGCGCTGCACATGCTGGTACTGGTGTGGGTGTTTGACCCGTCCCGCTCCATGTCGGTGCTCGCGCAGATGCTGCTCGCCGGGATGATCACGCTGGTGATGTTGCTGCTGGCTCGCCCGATCCGGCGGATGTGGCAGATGACGGAGCTCGCGGTCGCCGCGGTGGGCGGTGCGCTGCCCGCGGCGCCACCGGGTGCGCTGGCCCGGCTGCGGCGGCGCAAGCCTGATGTCGAGGCCCCCGCATCCGAGCGGTTCTGGCAGGAGGCCCGCGACACCGAGCCCGATGCGAGCGAACCGAGGGCGGACGCACCGACTGGTTCTCGTGTGCGTCCGGAGGCTAGCGCTCCGGTGCTGGTCGCGGCCGAGCGGCTGGACCGCCGAGGCGGTGCCGAGTCGTTGAACCGCCTGAGCGGTGCCGAGTCCCTGGACCGGCGCCGTGGTACTGAGTCGTTGGACCGCCCAGGTAGCACGCGGGCGGCGATCCCGGCGCCCAGTCCCAGCGGTCTGGGCGAGGGCACGTCGCGGCCTGACCGGGTGGCGGCGTTGGCCGCCGGCTTCAGCTTCAACACAACCGACCGAGCCCGGGTTGGTGAGGACCCGGTGTACGTGCCCTCGACGTTCGGCGATCCGCGCGGCGCGCCGCGGCAAGCCGAACTCGAAGAGGTGGCTGGACGCCCGGTGTGGGTCGTGTACCGGCCCTCAGCCGGTCTGGAAGTCGGCGTGGACAGCGCTGCCGCTGACAGCCCCCGGACCACGGACTGACCGGGGAGATCACCGTGCCGATCCGCACCCACCGTGGCCGCGCAGCCGTCTACCGCAAGTTCTGGGGTGCCCCGGTGCGTTCCCCCAAGCACCTCGCGGCAACAGTGCTGGCGCTGGTCGTGGTTGTCATCGGAGCTCAGCGGGCGCTGCCCGGGACGACCCGGGCCAGCGCGGCCCCTTCGGCGCCGGTGCACAGGCCGCGGGCCAGCTCGTCAGCGCCACCCTTGGCGTTTCCCGCTGAAACCGGCAGCGCCCCCCGCCTTCGGATCGTGGTCCCCAGCATCCCGGCTCCCGCCGCCGCGCTCACCGTCGCGACTTCCTGGGTGCAGGCGTTTCTCACCGTCCCCAAGGGCATTACCTCGGCGCGCTGGGTCGAGCAGCTGCGGCCCTACACCACCGACGACTTGTTCCCCCAACTTCAGTCGATCGACCCGGCGAACGTGCCCGTCGCCCAGATCATCGAAGCGCCGCGGACAGTCAGCGCGGGTGCGGGCTCCGCGGAGGTCGATGTGCCCACCACTGCGGTCGTGTTGCGGCTGGTGCTGGTTTCGACTCCCGCCGGCTGGCGGGTGGCCAGCTACGAGCGGGCGGGTTGATTGATGCGGGGGTGGCTGGTCGGGCTGCTGGCTGTCGGTTTGCTCGGTGGTCTTATCGCGGTGGCCGCGATCGCCGTTCTGCTCGGTGGCGTCGGTTCCGGCGACTTCATGTTCGGCGCGCCGTGCGGCTCGGTTCTCGCGTCCACCGATCCGAAGGAAGCGCCACGGGTGGCCGTGCGGGTCGGTGACCTTGACGCGGAGCAACGGGGGATCGTCGAGCAGATCATCGCGATCGGCAAGCAGCGCCAGCTGCCGCCGCGGGCCTGGCAGATCGCCATTCAAGCCGGGATGACCGAGTCCCGGCTGCACAACCTGCACTATGGCGACCGGGACTCACTCGGCATCTTCCAGATGCGCCCCTCGCAGGGGTGGGGCACCGCCGCTCAGGTCACGGACACCGGCTACGAGATCAACAAGTTCTATGACGTCATGCTGAAGGTACCTGGTTGGGAAACTCAGAGACCGGGCGATTCCGCGCAGGACATCGAGCGGTCGGCCTTCCCGGATCGCTACCACCAGTGGGAACCGCTGGCCGTTGACGCGATCAGCGCGGTGGGCGGGGACGTCACGCAGTACACCCGGGTGTCCTGCGACGCGCCACTTCCACCGGGGCAAGCCTCCGAGGTCGGCGGGCGGGCTATCCAGTTCGCGCTGGGTGAAGTGGGCAAGCCCTACGTTTGGGGCGCTACCGGCCCCAACTCCTACGACTGCTCGGGCTTGATGCTGCGGGCCTACCAGGCGGCCGGGGTTACCCTGCCCCGGGTGGCGGCACAGCAGTACTGGGCCGGCACCCAGGTGCCCCTGCGCCAAGCCCAACCCGGGGACCTGCTGTTCTGGGGGTACGACACCGCGAACCCGGATAGCATCCACCACGTCGCGATGTACCTGGGCAACGGCCGCATCGTTGAGGCGGCGAATCAGACGGTGCCGCTGCGCCAGCGGGCTGTGAGCTTCGATGAGCACGAATTGATGCCGCTCGCGGTCCGGCCCGGCGTGCCGGTCGCGAAGGCCTGACATCCGGAGGTGAAGGTGTACGCGTCAGATCCGATCCCGCGGCCGGCCGGGCGACCGGCTTCGGCCACCCCGCTGCGGGACCACCTCGAGCTGACCAAGCTGGGAGTCGACGAGGGCTATGTCGTGTTGCCCCGGTCACTGGCCGAGGAGATGCCCTTGCCTTGGCAGCAGCAGATGGCCTACCTCATTGATGAGTTTCATCAGACCTACGGCGAGCTGTCCTGGCCGGTCTACCGGGTGGTGCCCAGCCGCGTCGAACGGCTGGTCGACCTGGACGAGGGTCAGCTCGCCGAGGCCGGCTATCTGCTGGAGATCGACACCAACGGTGAGCTGGTGTACCGGGACCGCGACGACGCCGTGGTGTCCGACCCGCAGTCCAGGGAGGTCTTGGTGTCCTGCCTGGACCCGATACCCCGCCGCCCGCCCGCCATCAGCCCGTGACCCAGGTTGACTTGTCGGGGCTGAGCATCGGGGTGCTCGGCGGCACCGGTCCGCAGGGCCGCGGTTTGGCTTACCGCTGGGCATTCGGCGGTCTGTCAGTGCTGATCGGCTCCCGCGATGTCGACCGGGCCGAGCACACTGCGGCCGCGCTGCGGGAACGGGCCGGCTCACAGCGGGTGCGCGGCACCGACAACGCCCGCTGCGCCGCCGAGTCGGACTTGGTCGTCGTGGCGGTGCCCTTCGGCGGTCACGCCGCGCTGCTCACCTCGCTGCGCGCATCGCTGGCCGGCACGGTCGTGATCGACTGCGTGAACCCGCTCGGATTCGACAGCCAGGGCCCATACCCGCTGGCGGTGCCGCAGGGCAGCGCCGCCCAGCAGGCCCAGGCCCTGCTGCCCGAGTCCCGGGTGACCGCCGCATTCCACCATGTTTCCGCGGTGCTGCTGGAGGACCCCGAGGTGCGCAGCCTGGACCTCGACGTGCTGGTGCTGGGCGAGCACCGGGCGGACACCGATCTGGTGTGTGCCCTGGCCGAGGTGCTGCCCGGCGTGCGTGGCGTCTACGGCGGGCGGCTGCGCAACGCCAGCCAGGTGGAAGCGATCACCGCCAACCTCATCGCGATCAACCGGCGACACCACACACACGCCGGGATCCGCATCACCGGCGTCTGAGACCCCCGCTCAGTGGTAGGTGTGCTCCGGGCCTGGGTAGACGCCTGAGCGGACCTCTTCGGCGAAGTGGTTTGCGGCCTCGCGCAGCCCGTCGCCGAGCCTGGCGTAGGTCTTGACGAACTTGGGTGGGCTGCCACCGGCGGGGTGGAAAGCTGCCATGTCCTGCCACACCATGACCTGCGCGTCGCAGTCCGGCCCGGCGCCGATCCCGATGGTGGGCACACTGGTCATCTCGGTGACCTGGGCGGCCAGCTCGGCGGGGACGACCTCCAGCACGATGGCGAATGCTCCGGCCGCTTCGAGAGCCTTGGCGTCGTCCAGCAAGCGCTCGCCCTGTTCACCCCGGCCCTGCACTTGGTAGCCGCTCATCGCGTGCACCGACTGCGGGGTCAGCCCGAGGTGGGCCATCACCGGCACACCCGCCTCGACCAGGGCCTCGACCTGCGGCACCACTCGGCGGCCGCCCTCCAGTTTTACCGCGTGCGCGCCGCCCGCTTTGAGGAAGCGGGCCGCGGTCTTCAGCGCCTGGCGCGGGGAGGACTGGTAGGAACCGAACGGTAGGTCAGCGACGACCAGCGCTCGGCGGGCGCCGCGGACCACACCACACACCAGGGGCACCAGCTCCTCGACGGTGACCGGTACCGTTGTGTCGTAGCCGTAGACGACGTTGGCCGCTGAGTCGCCGATCAGCAGCACGGGGATGCCGGCGGCGTCAAGCAGCGCGGCTGTGGAGTAGTCGTACGCGGTGAGCATCACCCACTTCTCGCCGCGGTGTTTGGCCGCCACGAGATCCTGGACGCGGACTCTCCCGACCTTCTTGCCGGGATCAACCGGTCCGCCGTACAGGGTCGGCTGGGCAGCAGCTGCGGTCATCATTGACCGTCCTCCCTCAAGGCCGGCCGATCGCCGCCGGTCCCCGGGTCATGCTGGGTCGCTTGCACCACCAGCCTTGCACTGACTGTCAAGGTTGGCATCAGCGTGCGATGAGACTCACAGTGAGGCCAGTTCGCTCTGCTGGTTCGGGGCGTGACCCGATTGTCGCGTTCGCCGCGCACCGTGAAAAAATCGCGTCGCACTCGTCACCGGGGCGTGGTCTGGAGCTGTGACCAGAGTCATCTGTCCACGGCACGCCGTCGACCGACACTGGGCGCCTGTTCACGCAGGCGCGTCGTCATCCTCGGGTGGCGTGGCCGCGTCCGGGTTGAGCCACACCAGCCGAGCGCGGATGTGGCTGCCGAAGTTGAACAGGCGCAGCGCGTCCTCCAGTACGCACAGTTTGCCCCGTATCCCGCGATCCACGGAGGCGACCTCGGCGTGGTCGTCGAAGGCGATGCCCCACGCGGCGATCCGCCGGTCCACCCGCTCGCCGTACTCCTGCACGATGGCGAACAGCCGGGGTGCCTCGTCGGCGACCATGCTTTCCAAGATCGCGGCGAATCCCGGTTCGTCGCTCAATGGCGTCAGCCCCGAGGGGTCGGGGACGAACTGGTCCAGCGGATGCCGGCGCATTCCTGATCGCGGTGGTCGCTTGGGTAACCATCGTCACCACGCGGGTGCACCGGGAGGTCATGACGGGGCCGTTGCGGGGCCGATGTGGTGACATCGCGGGGAGATAGGTTCTGATTGATCGACTGGGTGGTTACCGCCTGCTGGCATTGTGAGAAGGTGGACCGATGGCTCCGTTACCGCGAACCCGGTTGGAACAACACGCGCAGACTGCGCACCTGTCCTTCCGGGAGTTCGTTGATCGTTTTCACGCTGTGGCGATTGAGTGCGGAGAAGGCAAGGCCCACATCTCGGAACGTCAGGCGAAGCGATGGCTTGCCGGGCAGTCCGACTTGCCGCGTCCGGTGTGCCGCCGGGTGCTTGAACACTGGTGGGCTGAGCCGGTGTCCCGCCTGCTTGGCCCACCTGACAGTGGCGCGGTTAAGCTCTTCATGAGCGAGCGGGAGTTGATTGTGAACGCTGGTCAGGAATCGGTACGGCACGCCATTGAGGCAGCCTCGGCGCTGGACCCGTCCGCGCTGGAGCATTTGCACGACGCCGCGCAACGGGCGGCGCGGGCGTACTACGTAACGCCGCCCCTAGCGATGCTCACCGATCTTGTCCGCCTTCGCGACACCGTGTACGAGCAAGTGGATCGCACGCACAAGCCACGCCAACAAGCCGAGTTGTACCTGCTTGCCGGGTTGGTGTGCGGTCTGCTCTCCTCGGTGTCCTGGGACCTGGGGCACCCGGAGGTTGCCGAGGAGCAGGCGCGCGCCGCACACACTTATGGAAGCGTGATCGATCATCCCTCGCTGTGCGCCTGGGCACGGGCGCTCCAGGCCGCCGTCATGTTATGGACCGATCGCCCGCGCCGCGCCGCGAGCCTGGTGACCACCGCACTGGAGACCGCACCCGTGGGCACCGCTCGTGCTCGGCTGCACTCCGTACACGCCCGCTCACTGGCATTGATCGGCGCGCGGCAAGAGGTACGTGCCGCGCTTGACGCCGCCTCCGATGAATTGCAGCACGCCGGGGATGACCCATTTCTGGATGAGATTGGCGGTGAGCTCGGATTCGATCGCTCCCGACGCGCGCTGTGCGCCGGAGCGTCGTTCGCCGCTCTCGGTGACGGCGACCAAGCCGAAATCGAGGCAAACGCTGCCCTGACGCTGTTCGGCGACATACCCGAACGGGACCGGTTTGCGGCCGGTGAGCTTAATGCGCGGGTGGATCTCGCCACTGCCCGCACCCTGCGCGGTGACCTCGCGGGAGCAGAGGACGCACTCGTGCCGGTGTTCGGGCTTGAACTGGAACGACGCACCGAGCGCACGCGCCGACGGCTCACCAGCCTAGGGCGCATACTGAGTACGACCCGTTATCGAGGTGCCGTAGAAGCAAGCCGAATCGGAGACGCGATCGAGGATTTCACCACACACAGCCTTCCACGTAATTCCACCCGGGCCATCATTAGCTCTTCCGGGTAGACCGGAATATCAGCAGGCCCCGCAGTGGTCAGTCCGCCGAGCGTCCCAATTTCCTAGTATCGCGCTCTCCTTGCCCGGATCGATTCCCTGCTCGGAACCTCGCTTATGCGGGATTGCGGGCTCGCCCGAATGCATCCATTCCCACGTGTCGGTGGCGGTACTCCGAATCGACCGCGTGCTCAAGCCGGCTGCGCGGGCGCGCGACGAGTCCACCGCCCAAGCTCCCGAATAGGTACGCCACAGTGGCAACTCCGTCCACTGCACGACGTCCTGAGCCACCAGCCAGGCCTCATCAGTGATCCACTCGAATCGTGCGTCTGAGCCTGTGACGTCTCGACAGGCGGTGAGAAGGTCCGCCATGGTGTCATGCCCAGAAGACGTGATATTGAACGTGCCCGCCGGGCCGACGGCAGTCTGGAGTGCGAAGTCCGCCACGTCCCGGACGTCTACCGGCTGAATACGGCGGCCCGGTCGGCCCGGCGCAAGAACTCGACCACCGCGCGCTACACGGCGTAACCACCACGGAAGCCGACCGACATACTCCCGCGGACCCACGATCACCCCGGGGCGGAGCATGACGCTCCGCTCTGCGCCGAAGGTCTCCACAACGGCCCGTTCCGAACCCGCCTTGGTGAAGCCGTACACCAAAGGGCCAGGGTCCCCGTCATATCCGAAATCCGGTCCAGCGTCGGGTGGGCATTCCAGTAACGAGGAATCCTCCGTCAGCGGCACCATCGGCCAGCCCTGATACACCGATACCGTCGACACGAACACATACCGACTCGCCACCGGTTCCAGAACGCGGGCCCCGGCAAGCACCTCACGCGGCACATATCCAGAGGTGTCCACCACCGTGTCCCACGGCCCAGCGTCAGTGAGTCGGGCCAGGTCCATGGCTTTGGTGCGATCGCCGAGCACGACGGTGACTCCCAGTGCGTCCTCACCAGAGTGCCCGCGTCGGAAGGTGGTCACCTCCCAGCCTCGCGCCAACGCGCCATCCACCACAGCACGACCGAGGAACCACGTACCGCCCAGGACGAGGAGACGAGTCATAACGCTATCTTGACCCACGAGAGGATGTCGTCACTGGGCTGGACGGCCTTCCTCCGGAGGACTGGCGTTCAGCTGTCGCGCGACGGGGTGCGCTCGCGCCAGCGGTTGGTGATCGGCAGTCGCCGGTCCCGGCCGAAGGCCTTCAGGGTGATCTTCGTGCCAGGCGGGTACTGCCGGCGTTTGTACTCCGCGGTGTCCACCAGCGCCACGACGGCCTCGATGAGCTCCGGCGCGAAACCCGCCGCCACCAGGTCGCTGAAACCTCGGTCACCCTCCACATAGTTGTCGAGCACCTCGTCAAGGAGCAAGTAGTCGGGCAGCGAATCGGTGTCGAGCTGGCCGGGACGAAGCTCGGCCGAGGGTGGCTTGCTGATCGAGTTGGGGGGGATCGGCGGGGTCTCACCCCGCTTCTCGGCCACGGTGTTGCGCCACCGCGCCAGCGCCCACACCGCGGTCTTCGGCACGTCCTTGATCGGCGCGAAGCCACCGACCGCGTCGCCGTAGATCGTCGAGTACCCCACCGCGAGCTCGGACTTGTTGCCGGCGGCCAGCACCAGATGGCCGTGTTGGTTGGACAGCGCCATCAGGGTCACCCCCCGGCAGCGAGCCTGGACGTTCTCCCGCGCGATGCCGGACAGGCCGAGCTGGCGCACGAAGACCTCGACCATGTCCCCGATCGGCTGCACCTGGTAATGCAAACCGGTGCGCTCGGCGAGGTCGGCGGCGTCGGATCGGGAGTGCGGCGTGGAATACGCCGAGGGCATCGAGACCCCGTACACCGCGGCGGCGCCCAGCGCGTCCACCGCGAGCGCGGCACACACCGCGGAATCGATCCCGCCGGACAGGCCGAGCACCACCGAGCCGAAGCTGTTCTTGCGCGCGTAGTCCCGCAGACCGGTCACCAGCGCGCTCCACACCTCCGCTTCGGCGGACAACGGCTCGGCCACGGCCGTGGCGGGCGTCGGCGGGTAGGCGGGCAGCGGGTCCTCGGCAAGGGTTACCCGGCACACGTCGAGCTCGGCGTACCGGCCCACCGACCTGGCTGACCCGCCGGGCAGCTCGAGGTCGTGCACCAGGAGTCGCTCGGTGAACCGCGGCGCCCGCGCCAGCGGCTCGCCCCGCCCGTCGACCAGCATCGAGTCGCCGTCGAAGACCAGCTCGTCCTGGCCACCCACCAGGTTCGCGTAGGCCAGCGGCACCCCCAGCTCGGTGGCGCGGCGGGCCACCAGCGTCAGCCGGGTGTCGTCCTTGTCCCGTTCGTACGGGGAGGCGTTGGGTGCGACCACCAAGTCCACTCCGGCCCGCGCCAGCGCGGTGATCGGACCGCCGATCTGCCAGATGTCTTCGCAGATCACCATCCCGATCTCCAGGCCGTGCAGCCGGAACACGGTCAAGGTGGTGCCCGGGATGAAGTAGCGGCGTTCGTCGAACACCCCGTAATTGGGCAGGTGGTGCTTGAATTGGCGGGCGAGGACCCGCCCCCGGTGCAGTACCGCCACCGCGTCGCGGGGGCCGCGGGCGTCGGAGTCCAGGTATCCGACGACGGCGGCCAGCTCCCCGGAGCCCTCCCGCGCCAGGCGCGTCGCCAGCGTCTGGAGGGCGCGCACCGAGCCGGCGACGAAGGACTCCCGCAGCGCCAGGTCCTCCACCGGGTAGCCGGTCAACGCCATTTCGCCGAACACCACGAGGTGCGCGCCGACGGCGGTGGCTTCCCGGCAGCGCTCAGCGATCATCATGGCGTTGGCCGTGATGTCACCCACGCACGGGTTCACCTGGGCCAGAGCCAGGCGCAGCTGCGGCATGCCCTCAATCATTGCCTAGGATCTGCCGGATGCCGCGCCCGTTGTGCCCGACCGCTGTGCTGGACATCACTGTGCTGGCGATAGTGCTTGCCCTCAGTGGGTGCGCCGCCGAGACCGCGCCCGTCCGCCAGCCCGCTGACGTCGCGGGAGCACCACCGGACGCCAGCGTGTACCAGTACCAGGCGGGACCTGCGGGGCGGGTGCCCCCGGGCCTGCAGCGGTTCTACAGCCAGCGGTTGACCTGGAGCGGCTGCGCGGGCTTCGCGAGCACTGACCACGATCGGCGGTCCTTCGCGGATCCTCAGCTGCGGTGCACCCGAGTGGAGGTGCCACTGGACTACGCCCACCCGGAGGGGCGCACCGCGCGGATCGGGGTGCTCCGCCGCCCCGCCGCCAACCAGCTGGCGCGGCTGGGTTCCCTGCTGGTCAACCCCGGCGGGCCGGGTGCTTCGGGGATGGCCGCGGTCGCGTCGCTGGCCGGGGCGGTGGCCGGCACCGATCTGGGCCGGCGCTTCGATCTGGTCGGTTTCGACCCCCGAGGCGTCGGCGCGAGCCAGCCGAAGATCACCTGCCGGAGCACCCGGGAGGAGGATGCCCAGCGGCTCGACCTCAACCTGGACACCTCGCCGGCCGGCGTCGCGCGGACCGAGAGCGAGAACCGGGCCTACGCCGCGCTGTGCGCCCAGCGGGTGGGCCGAGATGTGCTCGCCAACGCCGGAACCAGGGATGTCGCGCGCGACATGGACGTGCTGCGCTCCGCCCTCGGCGACGAGAAGCTCACGTATCTGGGCTATTCTTACGGCACCCGGATCGGTACCTCCTACGCCGAGCAGTTCCCAGGCAATGTGCGCGCGATGGTGCTCGACGGTGTGCTGGGCACGAACGAGGACCTGGTCGACAGCCTGGTGAATCAGGGCGCGGGGTTCCAGCAGTCGTTCGACACATTCGTCGGTTGGTGTCTCGCGCAGTCCCACTGCTGGTTGGGCGCCACGCCCAAGGACCAAGCCAACGACGCCTTTCAGCGGTTGTTGCTGCCGTTGACCACCGCGGCGCTGCCGGTCGGTGACCGCAAGCTCTCCTACACCGACGCCACCATCGGCACCATTCAGGCGCTGTACACCGACCAGCTCTGGCCAGCGCTCAATCGGGGCCTCACCGAGCTGGCCAGCGGGACCGGTTCCACCCTCTTGCGGTTGGCCGACATCTATTACCAGCGCGACGCGCACGGTTACTCCGGCAGTCAGGACGTCTTCCAGGCGGTCCGCTGTGTCGATGACCCCCCGGTGACGGATCCGGCGGTGTTCTGGGAGGCCGACCGGCTCTACCGGCAGGCCGCGCCCTTCCTCGATGATGGGCACCCGCCGTCGGCGGCCCGGGACGCCTGCGCTTTCTGGCCGGTGCCCCCGACGGGCGAGCCGACTCAGACGCAGGTCGACGGGCTGCCGCCGGTGCTTGTGGTCTCCACCACCGGCGACCCGGCCACGCCCTACCAAGCTGGCGTGGAGCTGGCCCGCCAGCTTCGCGGCAAGCTGGTCACCTTCGAGGGCAACCGGCACACCGTCGTTCTGCAGGGCGTGCCGTGCGTGGACGAGGCGGTGTCCGACTACCTGGTGCGGCTCGTCCTACCGAAGCGCTCGACGCTCTGCGTCGCTTGAATAAGCGCCGACGCTCTGCGTCTCCTGACACCGGATGTGGGTCAGCCGGCTGCTTCGGGTCGGTCCGCTAGGCCCAGACGCAGGTGCTCGCTGTGGTAGATGGCTTCGTCCAACAGTTGGGCGACGTGGTTGTCGTAGAGGCTGTAGACGATGCTGCGGCCTTGTCTGGTTCCGGTGACCAGGCTGAGGTTGCGAAGCAGGCGCAGCTGGTGGGAGACCGCTGACTGTTCCATTCCCACCGCGTCGGCCAGCTCGGTGACCGGTCGGGGGCCTTGGCGCAGCTCGGTCAGGATCAGCAGCCGACTGGGCGTGGCCAGGGCCTGCAGGGTGGTCGCCACGTGCGCGGCGGACTCGGCGTCGAGCCGCCCGGCCGGCCGGTCGCGGCCTTGCACCCCATGTCCCATGACGGGATGATACGCCGCGATCTTATTCATGAAGACATCTTCATTAGTTCTGTTATGGTCGGGTGGTCCGCTCGTTGTCCCAGGAGGTGACTCGTGGCGTTGTTCCCCGCCGCCGCACCGACGCGCCCGAATCCCACCCGACCGGCGGCTGTGGTGCCGGTGTGGCGGACGCGGTGGTTCGACTTGGCCGAGATGCGGTGGGCCGCCGCGGCGTTGGCGCTGTTTGTGGCCGGGTTGGCCTTCCAGTTGCTGGGTGGGCCGGGGTGGCTGTGGTGGACGCTGTATCTGGCCTGCTACGCGGCCGGGGGCTGGGAGCCGGGCCTGGCTGGGTTACGGGCGCTGTGGGACAAGACGCTGGACGTGGACCTGCTGATGGTGGCCGCCGCGCTGGGTGCGGCGGCGATCGGGCAGGTGACCGACGGTGCGTTGTTGATCGTCATCTTCGCCACCTCCGGGGCGCTGGAGGCACTCGCCACGGCCCGGACGGAAGACTCGGTGCGTGGGTTGCTGGATTTGGCCCCGGACACCGCGACACGACTGAACCCCGATGGTGGCGAGGAGACGGTGCAGGCCGTCGATCTGGAGGTCGGGGAGGTGATTCTGATCCGGCCGGGAGAGCGGATCGCGGCTGATGGCGCGGTGGTGGCCGGGGGGAGCGAGGTGGACCAGGCCACCATCACCGGCGAGCCGTTGCCGGTGGACAAGGCCACCGGTGATGAGGTGTTCGCCGGGACGCTGAACGGCACCGGGTCGCTGCGGGTGCGGGTGGATCGCCGCGCGGAGGAGTCGGTGGTGGCGCGGATCGCGACCCTGGTCGTGCGGGCCAGCCAGACCAAAGCGAAGACCCAGTTGTTCATCGAGAAGGTCGAACAGCGCTACTCCATCGGCATGGTCGCCGCCACGCTCGCGGTGTTCGTGGTCCCCCTGCTGTGGGGACAACCGCTCCGGGAGTCGTTGCTGCGCGCGATGACGTTCATGATCGTCGCATCCCCGTGCGCGGTGGTGCTGGCCACCATGCCACCGCTGCTGGCGGCGATCGCCAACGCCGGGCGACACGGCGTGCTGGTCAAATCAGCTGTGGTGATGGAACGACTCGGCGCCACCACCCGGGTCGCGTTCGACAAGACCGGCACGCTGACTCGGGGCACGCCCGCCCTGGTCGACGTCTGTGTGCTGCCCGGCACCGGCGTGGCCGACGTCGAGTTGCTGCGGCTGGCCGCCTCGGTCGAGCACGCCAGCGAGCACCCGCTCGCGGCGGCGATCGTGCGCGCCGCCCGCCAGCGCGACCTTGACCTGCCCGAGGTCGGCGAGTTCTCCGCTGCGCCGGGTCGCGGGGTCGCCGCGTGGGTCGACGACCTGTTCATCCAGGTCGGCTCCCCAGCCGCGCTGCTCCCCACGACCGAAGGCACGGCCGAGGCCGCAGTGGCCAGGGCAGCCGTCGACGCGCTGCAAGAACGCGGTCACACCGCCGTCGTCGTGCTCCGCGATGGCCGCCCGATCGGCGCGCTGGGCATCACCGACCAGCTCCGCGGCGAAGCCAGCGCCACCGTCTCGGCCGTGACCCGACTGACCGGCGCTACCCCGGTCCTGCTCACCGGCGACGATCACACCACCGCCATCCGCCTGGCCGACCAGGTCGGCATCACCGACGTGCGCGCCGGGTTGCTCCCCGAGGACAAAGTCAGCGCCGTGCGCGAACTCGAAGCCGGCGGCCAGCGGGTGGCCGTGGTGGGCGATGGCATCAACGACGCTCCCGCCCTGGCCGCGGCGCACATCGGGATGGCGATGGGCGGCGCCGGTTCCGACCTCACCTTGCAGACCGCTGACGCCGTCGTGATCCGCGATGACCTGTCCACCATCCCCGTCGTCATCGCTCTGTCGCGGCGCGCCCGCCGCTTCGTGACCGCCAATCTGATCATCGCCGCCACCGTCATCACCGGTCTGGTCCTCTGGGATCTCCTCGGGCACCTCCCCCTACCCCTCGGAGTGGCCGGGCACGAAGGCTCCACCGTCATCATCGGACTTAACGGGCTGCGCCTGCTCCGCCCCGCCGCCTGGCACCGCGCTGCCCGCACCGAATAGGGAGGTGTTGCGGATCAGCAGGGCGCCGAGGGCACCCAGGAGGCATATCCCCGAGGTGAGCAGGAAGATCTCTTTGTACTGGGTGCGCAGCGCGGCCCGCAGGGCTAGTTGGTAGTCGGCGAGCAGCTGCTGGTAGACCCGCGCGCTCACGCCGAAGGGCAGTGGCGTGGCCAGGTTGGCGGTGAGCTCGTGGAAGCGGAGCAGGCCCCAGGATGACGGGCACCTGCCGTCGGCGGCCCAGGACGCCTGCGCTTTCTGGCCGGTACCCCCGACTGGCGAGCCCACCGAGGCGCAGGTGGAGGGACTGCCTCCGGTGTTGGTGGTCTCCACGACCGGTGACCCGGCCTCTCCGCACCAGGCTGGGGTGGAGCTGGCCCGCCAGCTTCGCGGCAAGCTGGTTACCTTCGAGGGCAACCGGCGCGAGGCATGCTGAGGCGAGAACAGATCGTAGAAAGTAAGGCTACCCTAATGTAAAGTAAGGCTATGCAAATTTTTGTGCGAACCCATGGCGTGTCGGCCGGAGACCTACGTCCTCTGCGACGGGGTTCTCCCGCATTTGAATCCGCATGCGTGAAACAAAAAGGAGGTGAGGGTCGTGCGGGTCACATTCCGTGCCGAGTTGGATGAGCTGATGGCTGACCTCGCGCGGCTGGCCCGGCTGGCCGGTCAGATGATGACCACTGCGTCGATCGCGCTGCATCAGATTGATCTTGCGCTCGCTGGACTGGTCATCGCTGATCGTGACCAGATGAACGCGTTGCTCGATGACATCGAGCGGCGCTGCGTCACTTTGCTCGCGCTGCAGGCTCCGGTCGCCGGGGATCTGCGGGTGGTGGTTGCGGTTTTGCGCGCGGTGGGTCACGTGAGGCGAATAGGCGATCTCGCTCGGCACATCGCCATTGTTGCTCGGCTTAAGCACCCGAATCCGATGATCTCGGGCAAGGTTCGTCCGGTGCTGGCTCGGATGAGCTTGCTCGTCAGTCAGCTCGCCGAGGACGCCGCGACCGCGATCGAGTACCAGGATCCACTGTCCGGCTGCCGGCTGGCGGTAGCGGACGACGAGGTGGACGGGCTGCTCCGCCACTTGTTTGACATCTTGTTCGCCCAGGGCTGGTCACAGAGCGTGGAACAGGCCGTGGACGCCGCCCTGATCGGCCACTATTACGAGCGCTTCGCTGACCACGCGGTGGCCATCGCGCGGCAGGTTTGTTACCTGGCCACCGGGCGGATATTCGCGCCCGTAGCCGGGGTGACGGTCAACCTAGCCTCCTGCCCACGATGACGACCGACGACAACCTGAGCCCGAAGCCACGTCGCTTCTCGCGATCCCAGGCGAGTGTCACCCACGGGCGGGTTCTGGAGGCCGATGGGGTGATGCTCGATGGCCTGCGGCGGCGGGTGCAGGTCGACGGTTATGTCGTGCATCTTCCGGCCCGCGAGGCCGCCGTCCTCAGCGTTCTCATGGCACGCCCGGGTCAGGTCGTGCACCGCACCGCGCTGGTGGATGCGGCTTGGGGCGCCCACGGAGCACCTCATGGCGCTGTTGACCGGCTGTTGCGCCGGTTACGCCGTCGAATAGAGCTCAGCCCATTGTCACCCGCCCGGCTTCACCGCGTCGGTGACATTGGCTACACCTTCGGCCCGTGCCCGAAATGTGGGCTTGGTGTCATAGGGTGAGCGCACCACCAACAATGATACCCTATCGCTCGCCCAGTCGGCAAAGAGAAGGAGTCGTCGCCAGTGCGCGGTGTGGAAGTTGTCGCCGAGGAACGAGAAGTCATCTCTCGGGAGCTTGCTGTCGGCCGTTCTTTTCGGTCTATCGGGCGGCTGTTGAAGCGGGACCATACCGCAATGCCACTAAGTTAGACAGGAAAGTTGATCTCTATGCGAGACATCACCGCAGGTCGCATGGTCATGAATCGATCTTGAAAAAGCCTTAACTTAGTGGCATTGGACCATACCGTGGTGTCACGTGAGGTTGCGCGGAATGGTGGCCGATCGGCGTACCGAGTGATACCGGCCCAACGGCGAGCTGATGAACAGCGTGCGCGACCGAAACCGCGTTTGCTGGAAGAGAACACGGCGTTGCATGACGCGGTGAATTCTGGGTTGGCGCAGAAGTGGTCACCGAAGCAGATCAGCACGCGGTTGCGCCAGGACTTTCCTGACGACGACACTATGCGTGTGGCGCCCGAGACGATTTACCAGTGCTTGTACCTGCAGGCGCGTGGCGAGTTGCGCACTCAGCTCAAGCTGGCCTTGCGGCAGGGCCGCACGCGCCGGGTCAGCAGGTCACGGACGGCCGTGGCCAGGGGAAAGATCCGAGACATGGTCAACATCAGCGAGCGCCCGGTCGAGGCCGAGGATCGCGCGGTTCCCGGATTCTGGGAGGGCGATGGCTGTCGTGTCCGTTGCTCGGGCTGTTCGGCGCCCAGGACCAGTACCCGTCTCTCGTCGAGACGCCCGTACTCGCCGAAACTGGACCGGTTGGGCAAACGACATGAGTTCCGTTCCTTCAGCTTGTGTGGTTGTCGTGGTTGGTAATGGTAACACCTGAGGCGGTTTTAAGGAGGTCGCGTTCTTGTGTTGCTCGGGTTTTTAAGCGGAGGCAGCTGGTGTTACCAGATACTTCGGCGCGGCGAGTGAGGAGCACGCACACGTGGTGTGCCGCGTAGAAGGTGGCTCCCAGACTCGCGATGAGCAGGAGCTCCAGGGCTAGGATGCCGCCGTCGACGGTGGGGGCCGCGCCGTCACCGGCTTGGGCGCGGGCTGAGCCGATCAGGAAAGGTACGATGAGCAGCACGCAGACTCCGAGCGCGGTCTCAACGGCCACCACGGCCGGGAAGTGACGCAAGGTGAGAGCGAAACCTTTCCCGATGTCACCGGCCGCGTGTGCCCTTGCGATACGCGGTGTGAGCAGGAACTGGTTGTAGGCGCCGGCCGACACCAGAGCGAGTACCAGCAGGATCTTGACCAGCAGGAACCGCCCGTATGTCGTGGTCCCTCTCTGTCAAACTCTCGTGGGACATGGCGATCATGTGAATCTCTGTAGCGCGTAGGGCGAAGACAGGACTTCAAGACCAGTGACGTTGACCATGGCTGACATGCCGTCCTCCGTGCGGGAGGATGGCCAGGTGGGTTCCTCCGGAGGACCGCGGGCGGGCCGGCCGAAGCGCCGGAGCTTCACCGCGGCCTATAAATCGAAGATTCTGGAGGAATTCGATCGGTTGAGCGATCCGGGTGAGCGGGGCGCTCTGCTGCGCCGGGAAGGGCTGTATCACTCACATATCCAGAGTTGGCGGGAAGCGCGGGATCAGGGTATGCTGACCGCGCTGTCAGCCAAATCGGTCGGGCGGCCTTCGCGTCGTGACACAGATATCGATAACGAGCGGCTCCGCAAAGAGAACGAACGGCTCACCAGCGAGTTAGCCAAGGCCAAAGCCGCGCTGGACATCGTGGGAAAAGCACACGCGCTCTTGGAACTGCTCTCCGAGAGCGCGGACTCGGACAGGAACTCGACCACGTGATCGAGGAGGCTTTCGGTGAGCTCGAGCCGCTCACCTCCACCAAGAGGGCATGCGCGCTGCTCGGTGTATCGCGGTCCTCGCTGTACCGCCGGCGAAATCCCCCACCACCGGCGACACCGACACCGCGTCCGCCGGCCGCGCACCCGGCCGCGCTGAGCGATCACGAGCGCGCCAGGCTCCTCGCGGTGCTCAACAGCGCACGATTCGTCGACCGCTCACCAGCCCAGATCTGGGCGACCCTGCTGGATGAGGGCGTCTACCTGGCCAGCATGTCCACCATGTACCGGCTGCTGCGCTCCCACGACCAGACCCGCGAGCGGCGCGCCCAGGCCACCCACCCGGCCAAGAAGAAACCCGAACTACTCGCCACCGGACCCAACCAGGTCTGGACCTGGGACATCACCAAACTCACCGGCCCGGCCCGCGGCGTGTACTACGACCTGTACGTGATCCTGGACATCTTCTCCCGCAAAGCCATCCACCACGAAATCCACCCCACCGAAACCGGTGAACTCGCCAAAGAATTCATCGACACCGCCATCACCTCCAACAGTGGCACAGCGCCCGGCGCGGTCCACGCCGACCGCGGCACCTCCATGACCTCCCAACCCGTGGCCGCCCTCCTCGCCGCCCTAGGAATCGACCAATCCCACTCCCGCCCACACGTGTCCAACGACAACCCCTACTCCGAGGCGCAGTTCAAGACCCTCAAATACTGCCCCGCGTTCCCCGGCCGATTCGGATCCATCCACGACGCCCGCGTCTTCTGTGACATCTTCTTCGCCTACTACAACAACGAACACCGCCATTCCGGCATCGGGCTACACACCCCCGCCACCGTCCACGACGGCACCGCCCACCAGATCCAAGCCCACCGCGCCGAGATCCTCACCACCGCCTACACCGCGAACCCCGAGCGCTTCCGCCGCCGCCCCACACCACCACCCCTACCCACCAAGGCCTGGATCAACCAGCCCCCCGCGATCATCGAAACCGAGGACACACCACACAACAACCACGCCGCCTGATGTCCCATCGAGTTTGACAGGTTCCGGGTGACGAACTCTGAGACACCCCCGACATGTTTCCACGCCAGCCAAGCTCCCGAGGCGATCACCGTGCCCACGGCGGTGAGCGCGAGGACGCTGAAGCGTTGCCAGATGCGAGCCCAGAACAGCCCGGCGTGGTCACCGAGCGTACGATGGGTCCGACTCAGCAGCGCGAGGCTGGCCAGGCCGCCCAGCCAGGTGCAGCCAGCGATGATGTGGGTCTGGGTCATGAAGATGTCGAGCACGTCGTCGAACGTCTCGGCGCGCGGGTTCGTCGGCACTGAATTCACGAACGAGGCCGTCACCGCCAACGATGCGGCCATCGTGGCCATGTTGTCGAGACGGTCCCGGACGCTGGGAACGAACAGGGCGACGAGCAGCGCGGCCACCACGGCGAACAGTACGTTCTGCGCCAGGATCAATGTCCCCGACGACACCCAGGAACCAGCCTCTGCGGGCCGCGCGAGGAAGTGCCACATCCTGGCCGGGGCCAGCGCTTCACCAAATGACGTGCCTGTGTCCGTGCGGGACACCCGACCGGCGAGTTGGACATAAGCGGCCACCGTGAACGGGAGACCGAACGAGGCGAGCAGCGTCGCGCTCCGACGCCGCATGATGACCACGTCGGCGTCCTCGATCCCGCTTTTCTTCGCCCGCAGCACCGGACGCACGACCGTGAGATAGGTCAACGCCCCACCCATGACCGACGACAGGGTGACGAAGTAGACGAACTCGCTCAGTACTCGCCACCAGGCGGGCCACGACGCGACCGCGGACGACACCAACGCCAGCTCGGGAACCAAACCACTCATAATGGACATTAGATTAGGCTAAGCTAACTCTGTCAAGGATGAGTTCCGTGAGCTTGTCGATTCACTGGTGCTTCGAGGGTCGGCCACGCCCTGTTCTGGTTTGAGCCTCAAGCGTGACATGGCGTCGCACCAGCCGACCAATGTCGGTCTGAGGTTCCTCATACCATGGACACTGGATCTGAGGTGGTCTTGACTCAGGTAAGAATGCCGTCGTGCCGCCTCCTCACACTGCGGAGTTCCCTCGTCGCGCTATTGAGTTCGCTCGTGGGCGAGCCAAGACGATCGCTGGGTTGGCGAAGGATTTATGGGTTTCTGAGTCGTGCCTGCAGCGTTTCGAATCTATGATCACTTTCCCGTGGATCCACAAGCAGGGGTGGACCCTGGCCGGACAAAAGGGAGATAACCGGCGGCCAGGGCCCACGTGATAGTACGACCACAACCGGCACCCCGTCACTCAGCCATCCGGGTGAATCACCCACCCTCGACCCCAGCGAACGTTGCGTTGTGTGGTTATTCGCGGAGTGATGTCTCCCAGCGTTTTTCGATCTTCCCGAGGCGCCAGACTGTCAGGGCGACTGCCCAGGTGAGGGCGAATAGGCCGGCGATGAGGAATCCGGCTCGGTTGATGTCGAAGTTGGCCATGAAGTCCCAGAAGGGGCCGGTGAGGTGTAGTTCGCTGGTTAGGACGCCGAGGATCTCGATGGTGCCGATCAGGAACGCGGCGGCGATCGACAGGCCGGTGATGACCAGGTTGTAGTAGACCTTGCGGACGGGTCGGGCGAAGGCCCAGCCGTAGGCGAAGTTCATGAAGCACCCGTCGAGGGTGTCGAACAAGGTCATGCCGCCGGAGAACAACAGGGGTAGGGCGAGTACCGCGTAGAAGGGAAGCCCGGCGGTGGCCGCGTAGGCGGTCGCGGCGAGCAGGACGACCTCGGTGGCGGTGTCGAAGCCGATACCGAAGACGAGCCCGACGAAGAACATCTGCCAGGTGTGGTTGATCGAGCGCATGAAGCGGCCGAAGAAGCGCCACATCAGGCCGCGGGCCTGGAGCTGGCGTTCGAGTTCGTCCTCGTCGTAGGTGCCGGTACGCATGGTGCGGAAGACCTTCGCTATCCCGGCGAGTACCACCAGGTTCAGCGCGGCGATCAGGTAGAGGAAACCAGCGGCAACCAGCGTGCCGAGCGCCCCGCCGAGGGTCTCGTAGGTGGAGTTGGGATCGACCACGGCGCCGAACACGGCCCGGGCCGCGATCGAGATGCCCACTCCGAAGGCGAACACGATCGTGGAGTGGCCCAGGGCGAAGAAGAACCCGGTGGCCAGTGGCCGCTTGCCCTCGGCCATCAATTTGCGGGTCACGTTGTCGATGGCGGAGATGTGGTCCGCGTCGAACGCGTGGCGGGCTCCCAGGGTCCAGGCGGTGATAGCCACGCCGATCCCGACGCCGAGGTTCTGGTAATGGAAGTTGTGGGGTAACACGGTGAACACGAAGATCCCCCACCCGAAGGCGTTCAGGGCGAGGACCACCAGCGTCATCGCGCCCAGCCGACCCCATTCGGCGGAGTCCAGCGCGTGGGTAATCGATCGGTACCGGGTCATCAGGGCAGGCAAGGCATCCTCCTCGGGATGCTCCCAGGACCCCCGACAACGGCCCCGGACCGGCCCCGCACGCACGCGGCCGGTACGAACCGTCCTTCCTGCGAGGCTCGGATTCGTGGATGCGGCGGCAGGCGACCGGACTTGTCCCCCTTCGCGGGGGCTTCACCGTTGCGGGACAGCGCCGGGTTCACACCGGACTTCGCTGCGGCGGCACCGTCCCCGCCCGGAGGACGGTGACAAGCTCAGTGTAAGCCGAGACTCCCCTCACCTACAAGACTGAACAGTTAATGAGATATGCAGGTACTGTGGGACACTAACTGATATGCACCTCGTGCCTACCGAGCGCGCTCACCGCCCGGCCATCGACGACCATCGGGTCTGCGACGCCATCGCAGCGCTCGGCGAACCCGAGCACCTCTCCGCCTGGGCGGCGCGCTTCTCTCTGCTCGGCGACCCCAGCCGGCTGGCCCTGCTGCTGTGCATCCATAACGCCGGGCCGATCAGCGTCACCGATCTTGCCCTGGCCACCGGGATCAACGCCACCGCCACCTCCCAAGCCCTACGACTTCTGCGCGTCGCCGGAGCCGTCACCACCGCACGCGAGGGCCGGGTCATCCGCTACCAACTAGCTGACGAGACCCTCCGCACCCTCCTCACTACCGCCAGCCCCACCCAGCTGATTCCCCGCGACTGAGTGAGGTGATCAGAGTGGCGGTGCGCTGGTACCCGCGCTACGGGCTGTCCCATGCGGGCGTCGAACAGTGACGCTCTGAGCGTGCGAGGTGTCGTTACTGATCAGCAGGGCGCCGAGGGCACCCAGGAGGCATATCCCCGAGGTGAGCAGGAAGATCTCTTTGTACTGGGTGCGCAGCGCGGCCTGCAGGGCTAGTTGGTAGTCGGCGAGCAGCTGCTGGTAGACCCGCGCGCTCACGCCGAAGGGCAGTGGCGTGGCCAGGTTGGCGGTGAGCTCGTGGAAGCGGTGCAGGCCCCAGGCGGACAGCGCGGCGACGCCGACCAGCATGCCGGTCATCCGGGCCACCACCACCGCGGCGGACACCACGCCGTGCCGGTCGGGCGGGGTCGCGCGCAGCGCCGCCGCGGACAGCGGCGCGATCACCAGACCGAGCCCGAAGCCGGCCAGCGCTAGATCGGAGTCGAGTCGGGGCAGGGTGAACAGACCGAGGTTGTGGCGGGCGGCCAAGACGTTGGCGGGCCATCCCGCGATCAGCAGGTAACCGGCGGCGGCCAGCGACATCCCGGCGAGCGTCACCACCGCTTCGCCCACCCGGCTTGCCACCAGCCCCCCGATCAGCGCTCCGATGGGCAACGCCACCAGGAACCGGACCAGGATCGCGGTCGCGGCGGTGGTGTCGCGGCCCAGCACCGTCTGCGCGTAGAGCTCGACGTCCACCAGGGTCACCAGCAGTGCCGCTCCGGCCGCCAGGCTGATCCCCAGCGCGCCGAGGAAGACTCGCCACCGCACGCCGACCGGGTCGAGCAGCCGCACTGTGGTCCGCCGCTCCCACAGCGCGAACGCCACCGCGCTCCCCGCCGCCGCGCCCAGCACCGGCCAGCCCCATGACGGCAGCACCCCCTGGTCGGGGTCGGGGTTGTACAGCCCGACCACCAGCAGCCCCAGCGTGAGCGCCAGCAAGCCGCCGCCCACCAGATCCAGCCGCGCGCGGGGCTGTGCTCCCACAACGGCTTTAGCCGGCACCGCCACCTGGACCGCCACCACCGCAACCAGCGCGAGCGGGACGTTCACCCAGAACACGGCACGCCAACCGGCCAGCGCGGCCACCCCGGCGCCGTACAGCGGGCCCAGCACGCTGCCCAGCTCCTGAGCCGCACCCAGCGCGCCCAACGCGCTGGACCGGCCACGACCCGGCCACAGATCGGCGGCCAGCGCCATGGACACCGGCAGCAACGCGCCACCGGCGATGCCTTGCAGGGTCCGCCCCGCCACGAGCACCGTCAGAGTTTCCGCGACGGCGGTGACCGCCGAGGCGGCGGCGAACGTGACCAGGCAGGCCTGCAGCAGCGCCCGCCGGCCAAAGCGGTCGGAGGCTTGCCCCAGCAGCGGCATCGCCGCGACGTAGCCCAGCAGGAAGCCGGTGATGATCGGGGTGGCGCGCTCCAGGTGGTTCACCGGCACCTGCAGATCACCGATGATGTCGATCAGCAGGCTGACCACGACGTAGGCGTCCAGCGCGGCGAGGAGAGTGACCAGCGCTCCAGCGCCCAGCGCCAGTCCGCGACGGTGCGGGTGGGTCGCTGGCGCGCTCATCAGGGCCGACCGGGCTCAGGCCGGCGGGGTGATCGTGACCGGGGCGTCGAAGTCGGAGAGCTGGAAGGTGATCATGCCGTAGGTTGTCGGCAACTGCGCCTTAACCAGCCGCGAGCCCTGCGCCGCGATCCAGATTTGACTGGGTTTGTCCGTGGTCAGTCCCAGCCCGGGTGCCAGCGTGGTGAGCAGCTGTGCGGGGAAGTTCACCGTGAGCCGGTAGCTGTCCACGCCGTCAACCTGCTCGCGGGCTTCGGTGCTGGCCCCGTGCCCGCTGGCGAGCACGGCCGCGATGCCCCGGTCCGGGTCGAGAATCGACCGCGGGTCGAAGTACATGCTGAGCGCGGCTGCCGGCAGCTTCTGGACGGGGCCGGTGGGCAGATGCAGGTAGAGCGTCTGACCGATGACCACGAACGGCAGCTCGAGGAGCTGGTTGCCCTCGTCCAGCTTGGCGGTGCCTTTCGCCGAACCCTCCCGGGTGAGCTCGCCCTCGGCGGATCGGACCTGTACCTGTGAGGTGTTGCCCTGGACAGCGAGCGCGAAGTGAGTGGTGGTCACCGTCCGCATCGCCGTGGCGGAGTTGGCGAGCAGCGTCGCGCCGTCGGGAAGGGTCGCGCTCCGCTGTCCGCCGCTGCCGCCGCAGGACGTCACTAGCGCGACGAACAGCGCGGCGAGCAAGGTAACTAAGCGCATCATCACATCCTATGGGTCGTGTATGGGGGCGGACCAGAGTGCCATCACTGACCGTCCTCTACCCTGCGCGCATGGATCGCCAGCAGGAATTCGTGCTGCGCACGCTGGAGGAACGCGACATCCGGTTCGTTCGGTTGTGGTTCACCGACGTGTTGGGCTACCTGAAGTCGGTGTCCGTGGCACCGGCTGAGCTGGAGGGAGCCTTCGCCGACGGCATCGGTTTCGACGGGTCGGCCATTGAGGGCTTCGCCCGGTCGTACGAATCCGACATGATCGCCATGCCGGACCCCGTGACCTTCCAGGTGTTGCCCTGGGAGAACCCGAGGGGGGAGCACTACTCGGCCCGGATGTTCTGCAACATCACGATGCCCGACGGCTCGCCGTCCTGGGCCGACCCGCGGTATGTGCTGACCCGGGCGATGTCCAAGGCGGCGGTGGCCGGGTTCACCTGCTATGTGCACCCTGAGTGCGAGTTCTATCTGCTGCGGGACCTGCCTGATAACGGGTCCGAGCCGGTCCCCGCCGACTCTGGTGGGTACTTCGACCAGGCCAGCCACGACGCCGCTCCGCATTTCCGCCGGCACGCCATCGAGGCGCTGGAGCAGATGGGCATCTCGGTGGAGTTCAGCCATCATGAGGGTGCCCCCGGCCAGCAGGAGATCGACCTGCGCTACGCCGACGCGCTCACCATGGCCGA
>JBOHFJ010000014.1:0-29500 GCA_050699655.1 Pseudonocardiaceae bacterium | reverse complement strand
CCGCGGGCATCGTCACCCTTGAGGACCTGGTGGAGGAGATCGTCGGTGACGTCCGCGACGAGCACGACCCGCTGGAGGTCTCCCCGGTCCAGCCCCTGGACGAGCGGAGCTGGATCATCTCTGGGCTGCTCCGTGAGGACGAGGTGGCCGATGCGGTCGGGTTCGTGATGCCCGAGGGTGACTACGAGACCGTGGCCGGGCTGGTGCTGCAGCGGCTGGGCCGCATTCCCGATGTCGGCGACGAGGTCGAGCTCGACGGGTGGCGGCTGAGCGTGCTGCGGATGGACCGCCGCCGCATCGCGGATCTCCGGCTCACCCGGACCGCGCTCGCGGAGCGGGTGAACCCGTGAACGCCGCCGCGCTGGGCGTCGCGGTCGTGCTGCTGGCCGGCAACGCGTTCTTTGTCGGTGCCGAGTTCGCCCTGATCAGCGCGCGGCGAGACCGGTTGGAGACGATGGCCAACCGCGGCGTGCAGCGGGCCACCGCGGTGATCCAGGCCGGGCAGCGGCTGCCGCTGATGCTGGCCGCGGCGCAACTCGGGATCACCGTCAGTTCGCTGGGGCTGGGTTCGCTCGGTGAGCCCGCGCTCGCCCAGCAGCTCGAGTGGCTGTTCGGCCCCCTGCGAGTACCCGGCGCGGTGGCGCACACCGCGGCCCTCGTCATCGCGCTGGGCATCGTCACGGTGGCGCACATCCTGCTCGGCGAGATGGTGCCCAAGAACATCGCCATCGCGGGCCCCGAGCGCACCGCGCTGTGGATGGCGCCGCCGCTGGTCGCGTTCATGCGGGTGACGCGACCGGTCATCGCGCTGTTCAGCTGGGCCGCGGGGTTGGTGCTGCGGCTGGGTGGCGTGGCGCTTCGCGAGGAGCTGAACAGCGCCTACAGTCCCGACGAGCTGGCCAACCTGATCGCCGACTCCCGCCGCGAGGGGCTGCTGGACAGCCACGAGCACCGCCGGCTGACCCAAACCCTGGCCACGATGACGCGGACCGTCGCCGACGTGCTCATCCCGATCTCCGGGCTGACCACGATCCCCGCCGAGCCCACCCTGGGCGACCTCGAGCGCGCCGTGGCCCAGACCGGTTTCTCCCGCTTCCCGCTGCGTACTGAACGGCAATCGGGCGCTGACCAGCGTTTGGTGGGCTATCTGCACGTCAAGGATGTGCTGGAGCTGCTCGGCGGGCCACCGGACACGCCAGTGCCGCCCGGCAGCGCGCACCCGCTGCCCGAGCTGCCCGCCACCGCCAAGCTCGACGAGGCGCTGGCCCTGCTGCTCCGCTCCGGGGCCCACCTCGCCCGCGTCGTGGACCCCAGCGGGAGCACCGAGGGAGTCGTCGCGCTGGAGGACCTGGTCGAGGAATACGTCGGCACCGTCCGCGACGCCACCCACGTCGCGGGCCCGACCGGCACCCCACGCTGAGGGGCCGCATGTTGTACGAAATGTGCGACTTGGCGATGGCTACGCTGACCGATGACATTCGCGGGCAAAAGGGCAACGAGGTGGGGAGGCGGGAAACCATGGACGACCAGGCACGGGCCATCGGCCAACGGGTCCGATACTGGCGCCTTCGGCGCAATCTGGGCCGTCAGCGGTTCGCCGACATGGTGGGCCGTTCCACGTCCTGGCTGGACAAGGTCGAGGCGGGCGAGCGCTTGCTCTTGCGTTTGCCGATGCTGGACCGGGTGGCGGCAGCACTCGACATTGACGCCAGTGTGTTGACCGACAGCTCAGCCGCACAACGTGCCGCAAACTGCGTCGACACCGCAGAAGTACAGGCCATCAAAGCCGCACTGGGTCGCTATGCATTCTTGCACACCCCGAACACCGACCAGCGCGCGTTTTCTCGCCAAGCAATCGAAAACCAGTTGGCATACGTCGAGCACGCCTGGTCATTATCGCACTTCACGGTAGTCTCCCGTTACCTGCCAAGGCTGCTTGCCGATGCTCAGTCATTCGCGTTGGCGGCATCGGCGACAGACCAGATCACCGCGCACCGGATGCTGGTCATCAGCTACAAGCTGGCCTCGTCAATGCTGATGAAGTTCGACGCGAACGATATTGCCTGGCTTGCGGCTGATCGGGCGATGCAGGCGGCGCTCGTGATCGACGACACGGTGGCGCTCACCCGCGCGACTCGGAGCGTGGCGCGGGCCATGAGCCGCAGCGGCCAGCGGGCTGAAGCTGTCACGGCGCTGATCAGTATGGCGGACCGGATGCGTCCTGAGCTGGCTGATCGGGACCATGAGCTGCTGTCACTGTTCGGGATGCTGTTCCTGGCCGCATCAACGACGGCGGCCGCGCAGGACGATGCCGCGCTGGCCCTGGCGATGCACGAGGAAGCCGCCGAGGCGGCCGACCGTATGTGCCCCCACCATGCCACGTACCAGACTAGTTTCGGCCGGGCCAACGTCGCGGTACACAGGGTCGGCGCCTTGGTCCGGTTACATGAAGGCGGCCGAGCGGTCGAGTACGCCCAACGCATCGACCCGACACTCACCGCCACCCTGCCACCGGAACGCAAGGCGAGCTACCTGCTCGACCTCACCCAGGCGCACACCCACATCGGCCACTACGACGACGCCACGCGAGCTTTGGCGCAAGCCGAGCAGGTCGCTCCGGAGGAAGTCCGCTGCCGCCCCCTCGCCCACGGCCTGCTGCGGTCACTTCTCGACACCACGAGCGGGGAATCCAGCCGTATCCTGCGACAGATGGCGGCGAGAGCGGGCGTGCCGGCATGAGTCAGCGCGTGCTGTACCTGGTCGTCTGTGCCGCTGGTCCGGCCAGCCGTATCGACGTCATGGTGCAGCTCGCCCAGAACGAGGGCTGGTCTGTGCACTGCCTCGCGACACCGGCCGCCGTCGAGCACTTTCTCGATGTGGCCCAGCTGGCGGAATTGACCGGACATCCCGTGCGGGCCACCTACCGCGCGTCCGACGGCGAAGCCTTGCCCACGGCGGACGCGATCGTTGTGGCCCCCGCGACGTATAACACGATCAACAAATGGGCCGCCGGAATCGCCGACAACCACGTCCTCGCCCAACTCGCGGAACTGACCGGGCTCGGCGCCCGGATCGTCGCGCTTCCCTTCGTCAACCAAGCACTCGCCGCCAACTCCGTGTTCGCCCGCAGCATCGACCAACTCCGCCAAGCGGGCGTGCGCGTCCTGTTCGGACCAGGCGAGTTCACCCCTCACCCGCCACGCACCAGCGGTCGCCCACTCGATGACTACCCGTGGCAACGAGCGCTGGACGCGGCAGGCACGTGAGGCCATCCCCGCGGCGCCGAAGTCACTGTGGGCCAGACCCTGACTGATCCCTCCATTCGGCCGGCGGAGCCCCGCAGCGTCGGCATCGGCACCGGCCCCGGCGCTGGCGCTGGAGTGCGGCGCGAAGGGCCAGCCACTCCTCGTTCAGCCGGCGACGCTCCAGAGCCAGCCGACGAAACCTGGCCTGTAAGGCCTGGATGGTCCAGGTCGAGCCGAGCAGCAGCCCGAGGCACACCAGCAGCACCCCTACCGACACTTCCAGAGTCATGGTCGCCTTCCCTTCCTGTATCGGCGGGGTGTGCGGCACCGCGGTCCGGGAGCTGCCCCGGATCAACGTCCCATAACTAAACACGATACAGCCCTAATATGAACTCAAACAAGGGTCCTCCTGGGTGACACGCCACCTTCGGGTTCGCCGCCAACGCCGCTACTTTCGAGGGGGCCGAGGTCAGCTCTGTTGACTACGGGCTAGCCCTCACTAGACTTCAGGTATGGCTCCCAGAATGACGACAACCGTCCGGATGGTGCTGGAGGCCCTCCTGCAGGTCTGGGATGACGACCCCGCCGCGGCACTCTACGGCTTGGAGATCACCGCACGCACCAACCTGCTGCCGGGGACCACCTACCCGATCCTGCAACGGCTTCTCGACCACGGCTGGTTGACCGATGAGTGGGAAGATCTCGATCCACATGAGGCGGCCCGGCCGCGGCGCCGCTATTACCGGCTCACCGAGGACGGCGCGTC
Source organism: Pseudonocardiaceae bacterium (assembly GCA_050699655.1). GTDB lineage: Bacteria > Actinomycetota > Actinomycetes > Mycobacteriales > Pseudonocardiaceae. The sequence goes on along the minus strand of JBOHFJ010000014.1, from coordinate 25,489 downwards.
GCAAGCCCGCAAGGCCCTCCAGGAGGTGTCGGCGCGCTCGGACGCGAGACGCCTCGCCTGGGCTCGTGGGCTCAACGCGGCCGCCTCGGGTTCCGGGGGGTGAGCCCGGATGTGGCGTGGTCGCTGGGCGCATGCCGCCAAGATATGTGCCTATACCGTAGGCGGGGGCAACCTCATCCTGTTGGTTCTTGGCGGGCCCACAATGCTGACTCTCAGCCTGGCGGTAGCGCTGACTCCGGTCACGCTCGCCATGGCCTTGCAACTGACAGCCTTCCTGGCCTGCGGTGTGCTCAGCCTTGCGGTCAGTGACCGTTGGGACCGGGCCGAACTGCTGGCCTGCGCGATCGGCGCGGCGCAGCCCCCCAGAGCGGGTGAGAAGTACCGGGAGGCCATGATCGCCGAGATCCGCGCCGCCACACCCCGTGAGGCACGGATGATCGGAACCAACCTGATGACAACCGCCCCCAGAACCATCGCGGCGGCCTGGGTCCGACTCCTGAGGCCGCTGCCCGCGAGGCGGTAGGATCGTCAATCCAGCGCCCTGGGTCCTAGACGTTGTAGCTGCTTGGTAGGAGACACCTCGGAGCTGGCGGTGAGATTACGGTAATCGGAGGAGGGGTCGAAGACCTGGATGTGATCCGGATCGAACCAGACCTGGGCCTTCTCCCCCTGGGTCGCGGCCGACGCGACGGACAGCCGGGTGACCACCTGACCAACGTCGGTGGTGCCGGTCTGCTCGGCCAGCACCGCCAGCATCTCAGGGCTGCCCGGCTCGCTCTCCAGCGCGAAGTGAGCATACTTATCCGAGCCCAGTGACTCCAGCATCTCGACCCGCGCCGTGAACGTCACCCCGTGCCGCTTGGCCGTGGGCTCCACCAGCGCGGCGTCCTCGAAGTGCTCCGGTCGCACCCCGATGATGATGTCGCGAGGCGCGTGCGCCGCTTCCAGCGCGCGACGCAGCCGGTCGGATAGCGGTAGCTCGCCCAATGCGCAATACACAGTGCTCGCGTTCAGCCGCGCGGGCAGGAAGTTCATCGTCGGCGAGCCAATGAACCCCGCTACGAACAAGTTGTCCGGGCGCTCGTAGAGCGACTGCGGCGCGCCGACCTGCTGCACCGCCCCGCCGCGCATCACGACCACCCGATCCCCCAGCCGCATCGCCTCGGTCTGGTCGTGGGTCACATAGACAGTGGTAATGCCCAGGTCTTTCTGCAGCTTGGACACCGAAACCTGCATCTGCACCCGCAACTTGGCGTCCAGGTTGGACATCGGCTCGTCCATCAGGAACGCGTTGGGCTTGCGCACGATCGCGCGTCCCATCGCCACCCGCTGCCGCTGCCCACCCGACAATGTGCCCGGCTTGCGGTCCAGCAGGTTGGTGAGGTCAAGCATGCGCGCGGTCTCAGCTACCCGGGCCTCAATGACGGCTCGGCCGACTCGGGCGAGCTTGAGCGGAAAGGCGATGTTCTCCCCAACGGTCATGTGCGGGTAGAGCGCGTAAGACTGAAACACCATGGCCAGGTCGCGGTCCTTGGGTGCCAGCTCGTTGACCCGCTGTCTCCCGATGCGCACCTCACCGGAGGTGATGTCCACCAAACCGGCGATCATGTTCAAAGTCGTCGACTTCCCGCACCCGGAGGGGCCAACGAGAATGACGAACTCGCCGTCAGCGATCTCAAGGTCTACTTCCCGCACGGCGAGTGTGCCGTCGGGGAACCGCTTGGTCACCTTGTCCAAAACAATTTCGGCCACCGCTACCCCTTGACCGCACCGGCCGTCAGGCCGGTGACGATTCGACGTTGGAAGAACAGCACGAACAGGATGATCGGGATGGTCAGCAGCACGGCGGCCGCCGAGATGGACCCGGTGGGCTCGGCGAACTCCGAGGTTCCGGTGAACTGGGCGATGGCCACCGTGGTGGTCTGCGACGCCTCGGTGGACGTTAGCGAGATCGCGAACAGGAAATCGTTCCAGCAGAAGATGAACACCAGGATGGCGGTCGTGAACACTCCCGGCGCGGCCAGCGGGACGATCACGCCGCGGAACGCTTGGAAGGGTGTGGCGCCGTCCATCTGGGCTGCCTTCTCCAGCTCCCAGGGAATCTCCCGGAAGAACGCCGACAGGGTGTAGATCGCCAGTGGCAGCGAGAACGTGATGTAGGGCAGGATCAGCCCTGGCCAGGTGTCGACCAGGCCGACCGTGCGCTCGATGTCGAACAGCGGCGTGACGAGTGAGATCTGCGGGAACATCGCGATCAACAACGTGCCGCCGATCAGCAGCTTCTTGCCCGGGAAGGACAGTCGCGCGATCGCGTAGGCCGCGAGCGCGCCGATCACCACCGACAGCCCGGTCGAGATGAGCGCAATGCCGATCGAGTTGCGCAACGCGCTGACGAACGAGGCTATCCGGAAGACCTGCTGGTAATTTGACCAGGTGAACTCGGCTGGGATGAAGCGCCCATCATTGATCGAGTCGAGCGGCTTGAACGACAGGCTCACGATCCACAGTACCGGCACCAGCGCATAGGCAATGATGACGATGTCGGCGACCGCCCACCACCCTTTACGGCTCCACCGTGTCCCCATCGTTACCTCCTTTCTTGCGTCTCAACGCCCGGCGCCGCCGCGCCGAACAGCTTGACAAACACCATCGCGATGATCGCCACTATGATGAAGATCAAGACGCTGATCGCTGAGCCGATACCCAGGTTGAACGCGCTGAACAGGTTGTCGTAGCCGAGGATTGACACCGACTCCGTACCGTTTGAGCCTCGAGTCAGGATGTAGATGGTGTCGAATATTCGGAACGCGTCCAAGGTTCGAAACAACAGCGCCGCTAGGATCACCGGCTTCATGATCGGCAGCATCACCTCGGTCAGCCGCTGCCATGGCCCGGCGCCGTCCATCTCGGCGGCCCTGAGCAGATCCTCGGGTACCAACGCTAGACCGGCGAGCAGCAGCAGCGCCATGAACGGCGTCGTCTTCCACACCTCGGCTAGGATGATCACCGAGATGGCCGCGACCCGATCGGTCAGCGGTGCCACACTCTCAGGCAGCAATGCGGCCAAGTATCCCTTGCCCGGCGTCCAGGCGTACTGCCAGCCGTAGGAGGCGACCACCGCGACAATGCCATACGGGATCAGCACCACCGTGCGCACCAGCCCCCGGCCGACCACCGCGCGGTGCATCGCCAGCGCCAGCGCCAGCCCGATCACGAGCTCGATCGCCACCGAAACCACCGTGATGATCACCGTGACGGTGAACGCCTGCCACCAGTAGCCAGAGCTGAGCACCGCACCGAAGTTAGCCAACCCGACGAAGCCGCGTTGGTCGGGAAAGCGCAGGTCAAATCGTTCCAGCGACAGGTAGATCGCGTAACCGATCGGGTAACCGGTCACCGCCAAGATCACCAGTACCGCTGGCGCACACAGCAACGCAGCCAGCCGGCGCTCCAACCGGGCTCGCGCAGAGCCACGCCCGCGTCCCGCCCCCCGCGTGGCGACGCCACCCGGCCGCACCGCCACCGTCATGGCACCAGTCCTTGCGACGTGACAGCCTTGGTGATCTGGTCGGCCAGCTGACCCACGACCGTGTTGGGATTGATTTTCGCTGGCGGGTTGAGCAGGTTAGAGATCACGATCGAGATACTGCTGTAGGCTGGTGTGTCCGGCCGCGTGCTGGCACTGTTCAATGAATCCCGAATCTCCCGCCAGGCCGGATACCGCTTCTGGAATGCCGGGTCGTCGTACAGCGCGGCGAGCGTGGGCGATTGTTCCTCCTCCACCGCGTTGCGCAGCTGGTTGTCCCGGTTACGCAGGCACCGCACCGCCTCGAACGCCTCGGCCGGATGCCGCGAGGTGGCGCTCACCCCGAGGTTGATGCCCCCGACTGTCACCCTCGCCGGCTGGCCCGCCACAATCGACGGATAGGGTGCCCAGCCGAACACATCCCCGACCCGGCGACCGGTGTCCCGCCTGGTCGGCCGGCCCTGCGAATCGATAAACGCGCCACCGCCGTCCTGGTACATCGAGGTGTAGGCAAACGGGTAGTTGACCTCGAATGCCGCCCTCCCCGCCTCCATCACCAGCCGGTTGTCATCCTCGTTGCTCAGCGACAGCGAAGGGTCCGCGGCCACGGAGGTAGCGATCCGCGTCATGAGACCCACGGCCCGCCGGGCGGCATCACCCCGGGCCACCCGCACATCGTCGTTCTCCGAGACGATCGCACCGCCACCACTGGCGAGCAGCGTGTTGAACCACACCGTCAAACCCTCAAGCCGCCCGCCCTGCACCTCGATGTAGCGCGGCAGACCCCTCGCCGCCAGGCCCTCCGACATCTGGATCATCTCGTCCCAAGTCTTCGGCGGGTGAGGCACCAAGTCTTTGCGGTACCAGAGCAGCTGCGTGGTGGTGCTCAGCGGCGCGGCATACAACCTGCCCTGGTACGTTCCGGTTTCCAGCGGGACTCGGATGGTCCCCCGCTCGACCTGTCGAGCCACCTCCGGCGGGTACGGCAAGATCCATCCCGCCTGGGCGAACTCCGCGGTCCAGATGACGTCGAGTTGCATGATGTCCAGGGTGGGATCGTGGGCGGCCAGTCGGCGCGCCAGCTGCAGCCGCTGAGCATTGCTACCCCTGATTGGCTCGGTCTGTCGCTCGATCGTGTACCGACCGCCGGAAGCTCGGCTGCACTCCGCCGCATCGACCTCGTACTGGTCCGCATTCTGGGCGGAGGTGTAGAGGTTCAGCACAACCGGCCCAGCGGTACCGGAGCCACACCCCACCAGCGTCGCCGCGGCCAACACGACTCCCACCGCACCCGCCGCCACCCGCCGCCACCGCCCTCGCGCCGATCCAGCCCCACGGACACCCGGCGGTACCCTCATCGTCATGGCACCAGCCCCCGCGACGTGACAGCTTGGGAGATTTGACTAGCCAGCTGGTCCACCACAGTGTTCGGATTGATCTTCGCTGGTGGGTTGAGCAGGTCGGAGATCACGATCGAGATGTTCTTGTAAGCTGGTGTTTTCGGCCGCACACTGGCACTGTCCAACGAATCCCGAATCTCTCGCCAGGCGGGGTACTGTTTCCGCAGTGTTGGGTCGTCGTACAGTGCGGCGAGCGTAGGTGGTCTTTCCACCCCTACCGCGTTTCGTAGCTGGTTGTCCCGGTTGCGCAGGCACTGCGCCGCCTGGAAGGCTTCAACCGGATGCCGCGAGGTGGTGCTCACCCCGAGGTTGATGCCCCCGATTGTCACCCTCGCCGGCTGGCCCGCCACAATCGACGGATAGGGTGCCCAGCCGAACACATCCCCGACCCGGCGACCGGTATCTTGGTCGGTTGGCCGTCCCAGCGTATCGATAAATGTACCACCGCCGTCCTCGTGCATTGAGGCGTAGACGAACGGGTAATTGACCTCGAATGCCGCGATCCCCGCCTGCATCGCCAACCGAGCGCTATTCTCATCACTCAGCGACAGTGACGGGTCCGCAGCCCGGGAGGTAGCAACCCGCGCCATGACACTCAAGGCCTGCCGGGCGGCATCGCCCCGGGCCACCCGCACATCGCCGTTCTCCGAGGCGATCGAACCACCGCCACTGGCGAGCAGCGTGTTGAACCACACCGTCAGACCCTCATATCGCCCACCCTGCACCTCGATGTAGTGCGGCAGACCCCTTTCCGCCAGGTCATTCGCCATCTTGATCATTTCATCCCAGGTTTGCGGCGGGTGGGGCACCAAATCTTTGCGGTACCAGAGCAGTTGCGGGTTGGTGCTCAGTGGCGCGGCATACAACCTGCCCTGGTATGTGCCGGTCTCCAGCGGGGCACGAAGGGTCCCCCGTTCGACCTGACGCGCCCGCTCGACGGGGTACGGCAAGATCCACCCCGCTTTTGCGAACTCCGCGGTCCAGATGACGTCGAGTTCCATGATGTCCAGTTTGGGGTCGTGCGTGGCCAGCCGGCGGGCCAGGAGCAATCGTTGATCATCGGTGTTCCTGTTTGGCTGGGTCCGCTGTTCGATCATGTACCGACCTCTGGAAGCCTTGCTACACTCCGCCGCAGCGGCCCGGTATTGATCGACACCCTCGGTGCCAGTGTCGAAGGCCAGCACGACTGGCCCAGCGGCACTAGAGCCACACCCCACCAGCGTCGTCGCGGCCAACACAGCTCCCACCAGCACCCGTAGATATCGCCTGTAGGCACCGTCCATGCCCGCCTCCCTCGCCGTCCACAACCGGGACGCGACCCACCAGCATGGCTAAAGTCTATACAGGGCTCATATGAAGTCAATAGAGGGTATGCTGGGGATGTCGGGAAGCGCGGACCGAGCCGGGGGACGCATGCGGTGGGTGTGGATGGTAGCGCTGGTGCTTGCCGGCGCTGTGGCCGCTGGGGGGTGCGCCGCGCCGAGTTCGGCCGTTGCTCCCAGCAAGGCTGTCCGGGTGGTCTCGGTGCGCAAGGTCGATGCTCGGACCCGGGATGTGGTGCTTGATTCACCGTCGGTCGGTGACACCACGGTGCGGTTGCTGGTACCGGTCAGCTTCGAGACGGACCCGAACCGCCGGTGGCCGGTACTCTACCTGCTCCACGGCGCTGACGATCCGGACACCTACCGGTGCTGGACCCGCTCCACCGATGTCGCCGCTCTGACAACCGGGCTCCCCCTCCTGGTGGTGATGCCCGAGGGCGGGACGCGGGGGTACTACTCGAACTGGTTCAACGAGGGCCGTGGCGGACCACCAGCCTGGGAGACCTTCCATCTGGTGGAGCTGCCCCAGGTGCTCGAGCGTGACTGGCGGGCCAGCGATCGCCGGGCGGTGGCCGGGCTGTCCATGGGAGGGCTGGGCGCCATGCTCTACGCCGCCCACTCGCCACACCTGTTCCGCGCGGCCGCCTCGTTCAGCGGAGTCCTGGATACCGTGAGCACCTCGGGCTGGCCGTTCCCGCCGGACCTGTGGGGAGATCGCACCCAGCAAGCTGAGATCTGGCGCCGGCACAACCCCGTCGACGCAGCGGCGGACCTGCGGGGAATCTCGTTGTTCGTGTCTTATGGCAATGGGGATCCAGGCCCGCTGGACGTCGCGGGGAGCCCCGTCGGTGTCGGCGGTCAGACCGAGCGGCAGCTGGCCCCGGGAAGCGCCGCTTTTGTCCGCCGGTTGGGTGAGCTTGGCATTCCCGCACAGGTTGACGCCTACGGGCCCGGTATTCACGCCTGGCCATACTGGCAGCGGGAACTGCACCGCGCGTTGCCCGGCATCATGCGCGCTTTACAGGCCTGACCGGACCAGAATGCGCATGGTAGTCAGGCGGGCCTCCGGGGCAACTGATGTGTGGACAAGAAGGCCCACATCAGCGTGGCGGCGCTGGCTTGCGCGCCCACGGCCGTGTTGTACGGGATGTCCGCCTGGGTGGCCCGTGGCCAGTAGTGGTTCAGCCCGGTGTACAGCGCGGATTCCACGGCCGATCCGTTTCGGCAGTGCGCCCACAGGGTGAGTCGCGCCGGTGGGACGGTCGTGCTGGTGGACGTTGCCCCGCAGCGATTGCGGGCCCGCCAGTCCGCCACCACCGACTCGATCACCTGGGTGCTGGTCTGAGCCGGGTCGGTGGTGGACAGTTCCGGGTCGGCGGTGCCGGCGCTGATCCACGCTGGCACCGCGACGCTGGTGTCTCCGCAGGCCTGCGTGGGCACGCCAGCGTAGCTGGCGAACGCGGCGAACACCGAGGGATGCGCGCAGACCTCGGTGAAGGCCATGCGCGCGCCGTTGCTGTAGCCGACCAGATAGATCCGCGAGCTGTCGATCGCGACATGATTCGCCACGTCACCGAGCACGGCGGTGAGGAACGCGGAGTCGTCGACCCGAGCCACCGCGGCCGCACCGCAGCAACCGCCGCCAGCGTTCCAGAACTGTTCGTAGCCGACCGGGTAGACCAGCACGGCCTTGCCCTGTTGCGCCAGTGCCAGGAAATCTGTCCTGACCCGCTCCTGCTGCACGGTCACCGATCTGCCGTGCAGGATCATCAGTAGTGGCAACGCCGAGCGTTGGCCGGCGGGGGCCACCAGCAGGTAAGAGCGCTGTGTGCCGCCGATGGCCAGGGAAAGCATCGAACTCGTGGTGGCCCCCGTGGTGGCCCCCGTCTGGTCTGTTGTCGTCAGGATCGTCGACGACGTCGGGGGTGGCGGGGCCGATGTCCCGCAGGAAGCGAGCAGCGTCAGCGCGAGGCACAGCAACCCGGGCCGCCCCCGCTGATGCGCTCGGCTGGCCTCGATCACGGGAAGTTGATGGCGCGCCGTCACGGCAGCCAGTCTGCCAGTGCCTCGCGCGGCGACTGGGAGATCCAGCAACGGATAACGTTAGCCGCGGTCAGGCGGCGACGATGATGTACAAGCCGTAGAGGACGATCGCCGCGGCCGCGGTCAGGCAGACCCCGGCCAGGGCGGTGCCCGCGCCCGCGCTCATGGTGGCGGGTGGGCCGCCCGCCCGGGCGGAGAGGGCGACCAGCGCGAAGGCCACCAGCGCCACGACCGCGACAGCGGCTCCGAAGGACACGACGAAGACGATTCCTAGTGATCCCCAGGCGATGTGCATCGGTTGTCTTCTCCTGTTTCAGGCGCTGAGCGCGACTGGCTGGGGGGCTGGGACGTCGTTGACGTTCTGGGCGGTGACGGGCTCGCGCCGGGAGAGGGCGAAGATGGCGCCGGCGATGGCGAGCCCGGCCACCGCGACTACCACGGTGCCCACCGTGCCGCTGGCGGAGACCCGGGCGGCAAGCGCCCCGACGAGCGCCGCTGAGGGCAGCGTCAGCAACCAGGCCAACGCCATCCGCCCGGCTATTCCCCACCGCACCCCAGCCAGGCGGCGCCCAGCGCCCGCGCCGAAGATCGAGCCGGTGCAGACCTGGGTGGTGGACAGCGCGAAGCCCAGGTGCGCCGAGGTGAGAATGACCGCGGCGCTGCTGGTCTCGGCGGCGAAGCCCTGCGGGCTCTGGATTTCGCTGATCCGCTTTCCGAGGGTCTGAATGATCCGCCACCCGCCCAGCGAGGTGCCCAGCGCGATCGCCAGCCCACACGAGAGGATCACCCAGAACGGGGGCCCCGCACTAGCCGGCAGCGCGCCCACGGTGATCAGCGTGAGCGTGATGACGCCCATCGTCTTCTGCGCATCGTTCGTGCCGTGGGCCAGCGCGACCATCGACGCCGACACGATCTGGGAGAGCCGGAAACCACGCTGGACCGTGGCCTCCTCGCCCCGGGCGGTGATCCGGTAAGCGAAGTAGGTGGCCGCCAACCCTATGATCCCGGCCACGATCGGGGACAGCACCAGCGGCAGCAGCACCTTGCTGATCACGTTGGCGAATTTGATGGCGCCTGCCCCGGCAGTCACCAGGGTGGCGCCGATCAGCCCACCGAACAAGGCGTGCGACGAGCTCGAGGGCAGGCCGAGCAGCCAGGTCGCCAGATTCCACAGGATCGCGCCGACGAGGCCACCGAAGATGACCACCGGGGTGATCTTCGTTTCGTCAACCAGCCCGCTGGAGATCGTCTTGGCGACCGCCACGGACAGGAACGCGCCGATGAGGTTGAGCACACCAGCGAGCACCACCGCCACCTTCGGCCGCAACGCCCCGGTAGCGATCGAAGTCGCCATCGCGTTTGCCGTATCGTGGAAGCCGTTGGTGAAGTCGAACAGCAGAGCGGTCACAATGACCACGATGACAATGAGCGACATGGAGACGTCCTTCACGGACACTGCCGATGACACGGCGCGGGCATGACGGTGAAGCGCGTACAGAAGCCGCACCGAACGCGGTGCTTCACCCGATAGTGTGCCACCTTTTCGGGTGTTATCAAGACGCTGCGTGTGATTCCTTGCCTTTCATGCGCTATTTGTCTCCGCGAACCAAACCAGACAGATGCTGTTCATCTGTGTGCTACCCACCAGTCGAGCGCGAGCCGGCCCCGCGCGACGAGGACCGCTGGGCCGGTCAGCGCGCTGCTGCCGCTGGTGATCGCCACGTGCAGCCAGCCCCCAAGCACGTGCACGTCGGCCTCGCCGGTGTCCTGGCCCCGCGCGGCCAGCGCCGCGGCCAGCGCGGCCACCGCCGCGGTGCCGCACGAGCGGGTCTCCCCCACGCCCCGCTCGTGCACCCGCATCCGCAACTCCCCGGCCGCCCGCAGGTTGATGAACTCAACGTTGACGCCGTGCGGGAACGCTCCGGGGTCATGTCCGGGCGGCACGGTGAGGTCCAGCTGCTCCACCGGCACCTCGGTCAGGCAGGCCAGATGCGGGTTGCCGACATCCACCGCGTGCCCGGTAAACGCCGCGCCCCCGACGGTCACCGTGGACGTGCCCTCGCGCCGCACCCGCCCCATCTCGACCGTCGCTGAGCCATCGTCGTTGCGCCGCACAGCGCGCGGGCCGGACCTGCTGCCGATCCGGAACTCGGCACCGGTGACCAGCCCGGCGTCATTCAGGTAACGGGCGAACACCCGCACTCCATTGCCGCACATCTCGGCGAGGGAACCGTCGGCGTTGCGGTAGTCCATGAACCAGTCCTCGGGCGAGGTACCCGGCGGCGCGTCAGCCACCAGCGCACCCGGCACCACCCGCAACACCCCATCAGCGCCCAACCCACGGTGCCGGTCACACAGCGCGCGCACCCGGGACGGCGTCAGCTCCAGCACGCCCGTGGGGTCAGGCAGCAGGACGAAGTCGTTCTCCGTCCCATGCCCCTTGAGGAACTCGATACCCCGCTCCATCGCCAGTAAGCCTACCGCTCCACCACCAGCGCGGGCCGAGCGACAGCAGCTCCCCGGCCAGCCCCTCGCGGAACATCCGGTCCATCCGCGCATCCAGGACCGCACGCTCAGTGCCCAATCCGATAATCACCGCCAGGCCGCTCACGGCTTGTCGCGGCAAATGATCCGATAGCGCAGGGTTGGAGCGCGATCAAGATCGAGCGGGAAAAGAGTCCAGGTCGCGATTGGTGGGTTGTCGGCTGCAGGAACGACGCTCATATAGCCAGGTTCGAACTGTGGCATCAAAGCTGAGGACGCCAGGTACCTGATCGCAGGCGAACTTGCCCAACCAGGTGTGGTGGTCCGCTGGGGGTGGGAGGGTCGGCCAGCGGACGTCGATGGTGCGCTTGTAGCTCGACGCCACTTGCGGAATTACCTCCTACTTGGTCAGAAACTGCGAGTTAGAGCTTACGAATCCTTGTATCTAGAGAGCACGACAGACTGTCCGGGAAATTCCACGGGAAGCGCATCCATAAAAAGCTCGTCGCAAAGCTCGCCGAGCCAGTGACCCGCTCTGCGAAGGCGACCGGCAGGCTTGAATCCCGCCTTCTCGTAAGCCTTGATCGCGCCGATATTGGGTTCAAGAACCTTGAGCCAAACCATCCTCAAACTTGCAAGGTGGAACGCGTAGTCGAGGGTGAGCCAGGTGGCTTCAGTGCCAAACTTCTTACCTTGAGCTTCTGGGGCAATGTTAATGACAAATTCGGCGCTCCGGGTAACATCGTCAGTGGTTAAAGAAGTCTTACCGACGGGCTGGCAAGTAGCCAACTCATAAACCGTGAACCTCGGGAATGCGGAATTTCCCAGCTGTACGTCTATTCCGGCGGTACGCGATTCCAGCGATTCAGGTATTTGTCTACCGAAACCGAGAATAGTGCTCGGATCGTTTTCCCACCGCCAGTAGTCCTCGACAAGCTCGCGAACATAGGGACCAAGGCCAACTCGTTGGCCTTGCAACCAGATTAGCGGTGTCGTCATCAACTCCGTCTTTCGGTGTGGTGGTCGCCGTGGATACGTGGTGGTTGCCGTGAATACGCAGTATCGCCGTGAAGCGCTCGGTGGACAGTGGTTCCGCGACAGGGGAGCCGCTGACCTCGATCCAGGCATGCAGCGCTATGGGATCGGTGGCTACACCATGACACCAGGTTGCGAACCTTCCGGTCAGCGCGAGCGTTAGGGTAGCGGCGATCGACTCCTCCAAACAGGCGACACGCGCAGGCCACAGCTTCGCCGCACGTCGGACCGCTAAGATCGACTTCTCGGCTTCGGCCATGGTTGCCTCACGTCGCGCCATCGCGGTCGCCCATCTGGCCAGCCACGTCAAGCGTTGCAGTGCTCGATGGATGCTACCAAGGTGCCGAACCGCAAGAGTACTGGCAAGCGCAAGGGTTGCAACTAGGGAAACCTGCACGCCCGGAGACGGTCGTTCGAGACGTACTGGGACGGTGCGAGTTCCCCAGCTAGCCTGTGAGAGTGGGCTACGCACTAATGGACGCCAACGATGCGGTTGCGTGACAACATGAAGCAGCCCATGTTTGCGCAGTTCGCCGACCACATCACTAGAAATTTCTAGCCGCGTCACGTCACATTCACAATCATATGAAAGCGCCAACCAGATACGACGAGCGTTGCCAGTCAGTGCATATGTTGATGCGCAACGAACATCGAAAAGAACAACAGTTTGACCAGTATCAATTGCATGAATGTAGTCAGGGCAGGCTAGATACTGAGGCATCGCATCCCCCACTTGGTCGATGAATACGCCACGGGGTAGCTGGCGCGGCCTTGACGGCACGGAGCCATGCTTCAGCCGAAAGGAGCCTTTCAATACTGGTGAGATTGACTGGAAGACCGAGCGCCGCGAGGTTGATTACGTCATGCAACGGTTTAGGCTTGATGAGACCCAAAGCGGCAAGCTCCCCGTCAACCAAGTCGTGCAATAGAGGCGCGTGCGCGTGCACACCCCGGTAGTGATCGATCTCGAAACTTCCTTTAGTCGTTCGTTTTTCTAGGGACTTGGGCAGCAAGTTCGGGAAGGCCCGAATCAGCAGTGGCTTGTACGCTTCCGGTGAGCCCCACTGGCATGCTGATACAGACAGCACGGCGCTCACAACACTAGGATCAAGATATGGGTTGTCGAGCGTTATTCCATGACTAGCGGCTACCTGGATATCCGAGCGTGCAGTGCGTCCCACAGTGCGAAGGCCAGTCAATGTAAGCTGGCCCGCCCTATCCAAATCCGTTGACGGTAGACGGCTGGCCGCTTCCAGCAACATCTTAGCCGTACTTTGATAAGCCAGTTCGGCAACCCATGGGCCGGTTCTCACGTTATGCCAGCTTGCCGAAGGTGTGTCTACTTTATCGATCAAGTCGGATGACGATGAGCATCGCCGAAAAGCCGCCGAAAGCGACCTTAGAGACTCCGCGTAGTCGCAGCGTACCGCAATAAATGCGTCGCGAAGCAGTGGCCATGGGCTTGCCTGGCGCACACGGGACCATCCAATCGCATGGCGATAAAATTTCTTGTATTGACCAGCGGCTACAAGATCGGCAAGATACAGCAAAGGCGCGCATAGCAGGGTGTCGCCACCGTCTCCAGTCAGATGCACCTCGCTCCCGATGTCGCGCAGAGTTCGAAACTGCTCCGACATGCGCGCCCATGCAGTAGTCATCGGTGCGGGCTCATCAGAAGCAGGTATCTTATCCATATTCGAAAATGGGAGATGCGAATCGTCAAGTCCGACCCAGCGATGCTGCATCTTCGACTGCGCGGCAAGCAGTTGAGCTACATAGTCGAAATCTCCTCCATGGGTAACGCCGCGCGGATGGAGGGTGATTGCAGTCAGCCGGTCGCGATTATCGATCTGATTGAAGGCGAGAAGGGTGAGCGTGGTGGAGTCGAAGCCACCGCTGCAGTCCGTCGTAATCGTTTCGTTTTCATGAAGCCTTGCGGAAATTCCAGCCCGGAGCGTTTCGGCTAGCTTGGCTGATGCTTCCACCTTCGTTCGACGTCGCCCCTCCCACGTCACGACCCGATCAAGAATTGTAGTGTTGGAGTTGATGGTCAACCAGTGGCCAGCTGGCACCATCCTAATCTCCGAAAATGCTGAATTAAAAGCAAGCGCAGGCTCAACATCTGGAGCCAGCAGCGTGGTGGCCAGCCAAGGCAAGTTAATCCGATCCCCTACCAAGCTTGCTAATCTCCGGGAGCTCGAACTCCACACCACGCCACATTCGACATCGGCGGTATAAATTGGCCGAGCGTTGGCAATGTCCGTTGATATCTTTACGCCACGACCATCACATAGTACGATGGTGTACGATCCGGACCACCTGTCAATTTCTTTCTCGCCACCATTGGCTAAGAAGTTGAGGAGGGCGGCCCCATCCGCTCCGCAGACACCAAATACCGCAATCCACCGATCACCTTCTGAAGCAACTCGAACATCCCCCAAAACCCCCTGGGAAGCTATCCAAACGCCGATGTTTCCATCACGCAGAAGGACAGCGCCCACTGGAACGCGCATATTGATTCTGCGGCCACGTAAGACAAACCCGCCGAACCAACTCATCCGCGGACCCCTCGTGCGGACCGGGCGGCGCGCAGACCAAGGAAATTCACGCCACCCGATCTATCGATTTGCGCGTTGACTACGCGTAGATTTCGCGCTTGTTCTCGCTAGTAGCTCTATTTCCCCCCTGGGTGCGCGAAACTGCATTACCAAGCGAGACGATCGAAAATTCTGAAACTACAACGTCTCCTGACTGCTCGTCGGATACAACTAGATCATCTGTCTTGTCCATAGCGTACTCCGTCCTTTCACTTGAGTCCAGCTTTCTAAGACGACAGATATGTTACTTAAAGTGTTCTCTGAGCGTCACCGCCGAACGTGGGCCGTGGCGTACGCCAAACGGGGGACAGCTATGACAACGGCCCATCACAAACCGCGTTGACGACCGTTGAGGGTGCTAGCGACGACGGTGCCGATGGCGGTGCCGTCAGCAAGCTCCGCCGACTTGGTGTCCGCTCAGCCTTGCCCGCAACAACAACAAGCGAGGCCGCTGGGAGGGTGAGCGTTCAGCGTTCCCCGAGTGGTTCCCCATGCACGTCGACCTCGAAGCCGACGCCGAGGAGCCGCGCCAGGTGCAGCTGGAGATCAGCCCAGGAATTCACTTGTCCGAAGACGCGGTCGAGGCACAGGCGAAGGCCTGGAAAGAGCGGCAGAAGATCTTCGTCCAGGACGATCCGCCAGCCGTCTCGTTCGTCTTGTCCGAGTCCTGCCCGCGTCGCGAGGTCGGCAGCCCCGAGGTCATGCACGCACAGCATGATTACCACGGGCCAGCGGTCACCCAGCGGCGAGGCTCTAGCATGCTGAGACCGTTGTCTGGCTGATCGAGAGGGGATCGCCCGTGTGCCCCATTGACCCGGAGTTCTTCGACGAGGACGCGGTGCGCGCCGCGCTGGCGGCCCGGGACATCGGCGCTCTCTACGGCCTGCTGCGCCGGATCGGGGTGAGCCAGCGCCGGATCGCGGAGCTGACCGGGCAGTCCCAGTCCGAGGTGAGCGAGATCCTCCACGGCCGCCAGGTGCTGAACGTCCGGCTGCTCGAGCGCATCGCCGACGGTTTTGGCATGTCCCGGAAGCGGATGGGCCTGAGCTACTGTGAGGACACGCCACCCGGGGCGAAGGAGGTGACCGAGCCCACGAAACGCCGAGTCCTGATCGCCGCCGGCATGACGACGGCCCTGCGCCAGGCGACCCAACCCCTGGTCGAGCCCCGCCACCTGGCCCTGCCCGCAGCCGAGCCGCTGCCCCCGCAGCTGGACCTCTCCCACGTGCGCGCCGTGCGCCTAGCCACCGACCACCTGCGCGCGATGGCCCGCCACCAAGGCGGACAAGGCACCCTGTTCACCGACGCCGTAGCGCACTACACCCGCTGGATGCACGTCCCCGCCCCCGATGCCATCAAGGCCCTGCTCGCCGCCGCACTGGCCGAACTGCACACCGAAGCGGGATGGTCATGCTACGACTCCGGAATGGACGGCAGCGGCCACTTCACCCGCGCCATGGCCTTCGCCGATCAAGCCGGCGACGCCTACGGAATCGCCAAAGCCGCCTGGTCCGCCGGGGCGACGCTGGTCCGCACCGGGAACCCCAACGACGCGCTCAAGCTCTTCCAATGCGGGCAACTCTGCCTGAGCGGCGCCCGGCTCCGCAAGCCCACAGCGGCGACCCCTCGGCCCGACGACCCCCGGCTGCCGATCCTCACCGCGTATCTGGCCCTGAACTCCGGCACCGCCTACGCCGTCATGCAAGGACACGACCAAGCCACCCAGTGCCTCACCGAGGCGCACGACGGGTGGACCCCCCGCGATGCGTCCGAGCGCGGTGACATGGATCGGGCAACCGCGGCAATTCAGCTCGACCTGGGCCAGCTCGACACCGCCGAGGCGCTCGCCGCCACCGCGGTGCGCAACTACGGCGACGCCAACCGCCGGGACCGCACCATGGCCAAGCTCCTCCACGCCGAAATTCACATCCGAGCCCGCGAACCCCAGGGCCTGGCCCTGGCCCACCACGCCCTCACCGAAGTCCGCACCCTGCACTCCGTCCGCGCCCGCCGAGAACGCCTCAGCCCGCTGGCCACCGCCCTGGCCACCAACCCCGGCACCGACGCCCGAGAACTCGCCCGAGCCGCCCACAACATCGCCACGTACGGAACCAGTGAGGCAGTCCCACCCACGAATATTTGATCTTTCCACTGTGCCGCGAGAACGTGGAGGGATGATGGCTCAGATTGAAACTGGCCGTGCGGAGTTTCAGGTTCTCGTCATCCCGTTCCGCCATGACGGGAATGGTTTCGTCTATGCGTTGTTGCGGCGGCGGGACGCGGGCTACTGGCAGGGCGTGGCCGGTGGCGGGGAGGTCGGTGAATCCCCGCTGGCCACGGCCCGCAGGGAGGTCCGGGAGGAGGCCGGCGTTGATGGTGGCGCGGAGCTCGTGGCGTTGGATGCTCGGGCGATGGTGCCGGTGGTGGCGGTGACGGGTGAGTTCACTTGGGGTCCGGAGGTGCTGGTGATCCCGGAGTAGGCTTTTGGCGCGGGCGTCGAGAGCGCGGAGCTTCGTTTGTCGGATGAGCACACCGAGTACGGCTGGTTCGGCTTTGATCAGGCGTCAGAGGCGGTGCGATGGGATTCCAACCGCACCGCGCTGTGGGAGCTGGATCACCGGCTGCATCAGCGTGCCGGTTCTGCCTGATCGGACGATCTGCCCAGTTCCTCGAGGATAGTCCGCAGGGCCGCGCCAATCACACATCTCCTCCGAATACCACCCGCGCTGTGGTTCCCGAACTCAACAGGAGAGCTATCAAGCAGCCCCAGGACAGCTCTCCTGTTGAGTTCGGGAACCACAGCGCGTCCAGGGCACCCGGTCACTGGCCTCCGCAAGTTCTCGAGCATAAGGACCATGACCAAATTGTTGGCCACGTAGCCAAATTAGCGGTGTCGTCATCAGCTCCGTCTTTCAGAGTAATCGTTTCCATGGATACCTAACGCTCCGCAGCCAGCGCGAGCGCGGCGTCGAGCAGGTCGGGGCGCTGGCAGTCCAGCCACCTGATCCGGTCGTCGCGCCGGAACCAGCCGCGCTGCCGGCGGATGAAGCGCCGGGTCGCCTGGGCGGTCGGGCCAGCGGCACCGGCCGGATCCGCTCCCGCGTCCAGCGCGGCGATGACCTGCTGGTAGCCCAGCGCCCGCGACGCCGTCCGGCCCTCCCGCAGGCCGAGCGACAGCAGCTCGTGGACTTCCCCGACCAGCCCGTCGCGGAACATCCGGTCCACCCGGGCATCCACCCGCGCGTCCAGGACCGCGGGATCGGTGTCCAGTCCGATGATCACCGCCCGGTAGCGCGCCGGGCCAGGTGACGGCAGCGCCGCCGAGAACGGCCGCCCGGTGAGCTCGATGACCTCCAACGCCCGCACCAGCCGGCGCTGGTTGCTCGGCGGGATCCGGCCGGCCGCCACCGGGTCAAGTCGATGCAGCCGGTGGTGCAGTGCCGG
Organism: Pseudonocardiaceae bacterium; assembly: GCA_050699655.1. Classification (GTDB taxonomy): domain Bacteria; phylum Actinomycetota; class Actinomycetes; order Mycobacteriales; family Pseudonocardiaceae. Next base: position 7,638 of record JBOHFJ010000014.1, on the reverse strand, counting down.
CGCCCCGCGCTCGGCCAGCTCGGCCTCAAGCTGGGCCCGCAGCGCAGGGTCGGTGCCCGGGAAGTCCAGCTCGTCCAGCACCGCCCGCAGATAGAGCCCAGAACCTCCGGCGAGCACGGGCGCCCGGCCCGCGGCGAGCAGCGCCTCAGCGATCGGGCGGGCCGCGCGCTGGTAGGCCGCCACCGAAGCGGTCTCGGTGACGTCGAGGATGTCCAGCAGATGGTGGCGCACCCCGCGCCACCTGGCGCGCGGCAGCTTCGCGGTGCCGATGTCCATACCCCGATACAGCTGCATGGCGTCGGCGTTGATCACCTCGCCACCCAGGCGCAGGGCCAGCGTGACCGCGAGGTCGGACTTGCCAGTGCCGGTCGGGCCCACCACCGCAACCACTCGGGGAATCATGCCGAAGCCAGCCCCGAGACCAGCACCGACGCCGACACTGGCACCGAAATCGGTGGCTGTGGCGGCACCGTCACGCGTACGATCACCGGTGCAGGTTAGTACCCACTTCGTACCTGCTCCCCGGCCCACGCACCCGCACTGCTTCAATGCGGCTTAGCCGGGTGTTCCGGGACCGCCTGGTCGAAGATGCGCGAACCTGCGCAGTCGGGCGCCCGCGGGACGCGGCGGCGGGCACGAGGTTGAGGAAGGCCGGGCATGACCGAGCACAACCACACCGAGCAACGTCTAGAGACCGACGCGCAACCCGGTCCCCCGCCCACCGTCTCGCGCGCCTGCCGGGATCCGCGGCGCTGGGGGCGAGTCGCCTCGGACGGCACGGTGTACACCCACACCGCCGAGGGCGAGCGAGCGGTCGGTTCGTGGCAGGCGGGCACGGCCGAGGAGGGCCTGGCGCACTTCGCCCGCCGCTTCGATGACCTGCTCACCGAAGCTGAACTGCTCCAGTCCCGGCTGAGCTCCGGACTGGGCGACCCCAAGCAGGCGCTGTCCCGGGTCCGCACGCTGCGCGATGAGCTCGTGGAACCGACCATGGTGGGAGATCTGGCCGGCCTCACCACTTTCCTGGACCACCTGCAACGGCACAGCGAGCAGTCCCTCACCGCCGTCAAAACAGCCCGGGAACAAGCCAGAGCGCACGCGGCCGCCCGCAAGGAGGCGCTGGCCGAGGAGGCCGAGTTGATCGCCACCGAGTCCACCCTGTGGAAGGCCGGTGGTGACCGGTTGCGCACCATCCTGGACGAATGGAAGACGATCAAGGGCGTGGACCGGAAGGCCGACGAGGTGTTGTGGCGCCGCTTCGCCAAGGCCCGCGACGCCTTCGCGCGGCGTCGCGGCGCGCATTTCGCCGAGCTCGACCGGCAACGGGTCGGGGCTCGGCACCGCAAGGAAGAGCTGGTGATCGAGGCCGAGAAGCTGGTCGACTCCACCGACTGGAGTGCCACCTCGACTCGATTCCGAAACCTGATGGACGAGTGGAAGGCGGCGGGGCGCGCTCCCAAGGAAGCCGAGGACACCTTGTGGCAGCGGTTGCGTACCGCCCAGGAACGTTTCGTCAGCCGCCGCACCGCTACCTTCGCCGAGCGGGACTCGGAGGTGGAACGCAACGTCACACTCAAGGCGGAATTGGTCGCCGCCGCCGAACGAATCGACCCGACCAGTGACATTGCGGCGGCCCGAGCGCGGCTGCGGGACATCCAGGAGCGCTGGGAGAGCACCGGCAAGGTTCCGCGGGAACGGGTCAGGGAGCTCGAGGGCCGGTTGCGGGCCGTCGAGGACCGGGTCCGCGCGGGCGCCCAGCGGCGGCACGCCGACCCCGAGTCCGAGGCTCGGGTGGCGCAGTTCCGGGAACGGGTGCACCAGTACGAGGCCCAGGCGGCGAAGGCCCGGGCCGCCGGGGACGACCGCCGCGCCGACACCGCGCAGGCTCAGGCTGAGCAGTGGCGCGAGTGGCTGGCCGCCGCTGAGCGGGCAGTCAGCAGCCGGTGAGCAGGCTAGCGGCGAGACAGCGCGAGCCGCACCCACTGCGCGGCGAGCACCGCCATGGCCAGCTCAGCCAGCACCAGCCCGATGCCGGGGCCACGACCGTGCTCGGTCTGCCGGGACCAGATCGCCCACACCCCGTCCAGCGTGCAATAGGTGCAGCCCAGCGCGCTGACCCAGGCCAGGCCCCAGCGACGGGTGAGCAGCGCCAGCACGGACAGGCCGACCCCCGACCCCAGCGCCACACCCCCGAACAGCCGCGGCAACAGCCCGACGCGGTCGGCCGGGTTCACGGTGCCTCGCAGCACGTCCCAGCCGCTGGCGTCGCCAACCCAGGGCAAGGTGACAGCCAGCAGCAGCACCATGATTGCGCAGGCGATCACCGACGCGCGGATACCCGGGTCGATGCGGCGCAGCGCCGAGCGCTCCACCGCGTCGATCTCGGCGCGCAGCGCGGCGATGCCGGTTGAATCCCCGTCCCGATCCTCGGCGGTCATCGCGCCGGCCGGCCAAACGAGGGCAAGCCCAGCCCGATCTCCGGTGTGCTCGGGCGTCGAGGCGCCGCCCACGCGTCGCCCGCGGCGGTCCGCCGGTGCGCTCGCAACGCCACGTCGGACACCAGGTGGTGCGGCGCCGCGTAGGTGATCTCCGCGAGCACCACGTCGCCCGGCCGGACCACGTTGGCGCCCGGTTCGACGTGCACGAGCCGGCCATCCCGGGCCCGCCCGCTCACCCGGTGGGTGGCGGCGTCCTTGCGGCCCTCGCCCTCGGCGACCAGCACTTCCACGACGGTGCCGATCAGGCTCCGGTTGAGCTCCCAGGAGATCTCCTCCTGCAGCGCGACGAGCCGCTCATAGCGCTCCCGCACGATGGCCTTGGGCACCTGGCCAGGCATGTCCGCAGCCGGCGTGCCCGGACGGCGGGAGTACTGGAACGTGAACGCCTGCGCGAAGCGCGCTTCCCGGACCACGTCCAGGGTGGCCTGGAAGTCGGCCTCAGTCTCCCCGGGGAAACCGACGATGATGTCGGTGGACAACGCCGCGTCGGGCATCGCGGCCCGCACCTCCTCGATGATCGTGAGGTAGCGCCGCGCCCGGTAGGAGCGGCGCATCGCCGCGAGTACGGCGTCGGAGCCGGACTGCAACGGCATGTGCAGCTGGTGGCAGACGTTCGGAGTGACCGCCATCGCCGCAATGACGTCCGAGGTGAAGTCCCTCGGGTGCGGCGAGGTGAAGCGCACCCGCTCCAGGCCATCGATGCGCCCGCAGGCGCGCAACAGGTCACCGAACGCGTGCCGGTCGGCGAACCCGACCCCGTAGGCGTTGACGTTCTGCCCCAGCAGGGTCACCTCGAGCACGCCCTCGGCCACCAGCGCCTCGATCTCCGCAAGCACCTCGCCCGGTCGCCGGTCGACCTCTTTGCCACGCAGCGCGGGCACAATGCAGAACGTGCAGGTGTTGTTGCACCCCACTGAGATCGACACCCAGGCGGAGTGCGCCGAGTCCCGCTTCGCCGGCAGTGCGGAGGGAAACACCTCCAGCGACTCGGCGATCTCGACCTGGGCGGCGTCGTTGTACCGGGCCCGCTCCAGCAGCACCGGCAGCGAACCGATGTTGTGGGTGCCGAACACCACATCCACCCAGGGCGCCCGGCGGGTGATCTCGCCGCGGTCCTTCTGCGCCAGGCAACCCCCGACAGCGATCTGCATCCCCGGATGCTCGTGCTTGATCGGGCGCAGCTGACCGAGATTGCCGTAGAGCCGGTTGTCGGCGTTCTCCCGCACCGCGCAGGTGTTGAGCACGATCACATCGGGGGTGGCGTCCCGGCCGGCGGGCACGTATCCAGCCGCCTCGAGCAGCCCAGCCAGCCGTTCGGAGTCGTGCACGTTCATCTGGCAGCCGTACGTGCGGACGCGGTAGCTGCGCGGGTGCCGCTCGGTGCTCGCCGTCATCTCATCCCTTCATCTTTCGCTGCCCGCTCAGGGTAGGGCAGGCTCGAATCACGCTGTGCGGTACCGTCCAGCGCGTCCCCGCGCCGGCTACCTCTCCGGCGGCCTGCTCGCCCTGCTGGGCGGCTACTTGTGATGGGCCGATGATGACGATGGCGCCGACGACGAGTCGCTACCGCGCGGCGGCTCACCAACGCTCGGGGTCGCGCCTTGATCGGGGTCGCGCTCGGGCTCTCGGTCAGCCTGGACGAGTTGGCGATCGGTTTCAGCCTCGGCGCCCAGGGCGCCATGCCCCCACCTTCGTTCCTTCGTTGCCGCCATCGCCATCCTCATCCTGTGTCTCATTCTGGGTCTCAGACTGGGCGCTGTCGCTCGCGGCGCGCTCCGGGGTGGTGCTCTGGCCGCGGGAACTCGAACCTCGGCCGCCCCAGTAGCCCGTCATGAACCGTGAGTCTCGGCTGCCCTGGCTGGAGCCGCCGCCCAGCCGCTGGCCCACGCCGCGGATCATGCGCTGGCGTGGACGGCCACGGCGGATCGGCTGCCTGCTCATCGTGCTGGTGATCGGGGCGCTGTGGTTTTTGGGGGGGTTGTTGGGTCGGGCCGTCAACGAGGCCCCCGCCCTGTTCGGTGACCACCCCGCCGTGGTGGCTGGCGGGCCGTTCGGCACGATCGCCCCAGCACGCCGGGCAAGCAGCGGATCGCCCACCATCGACCGGGTAGTCTCGCGCGGCAAGCTCATCGTCGCGATCCAGGAGACACCCGGGCTGGCCGCGCGCTCGCCAGAGTCAGGCGGCTACACCGGGTTCGATGTCGCGTTGCTCGGTCTGATCGCGCGTGACCTTGGGGTGGATCCGGCCCGCACCAGCTTCAAGCCCCTGGCCGCGGGCAACCGCGAGGCCGCACTGGGCAGAGCTGAAGTTGATCTTATACTCGGCGGCTATGAGATCACCTCAGCACGGAGCGCCCAGGTGGGCATCGCGGGTCCTTACCTGGTGCGCCCGCTGCGCCTGGCGGTGCCCGCCACCAGCCCGGTGACCGGTCTGAGTTCGCTCGGTCACGCGACGGTGTGCGCGGCAGAGGACTCGCCGGCCGCCGCCGCGCTGACCGATCGCGGCCTGGAGCCGCTGACGAGGGCGACTCTGGGCGCGTGCGCGAACCTGCTCGGGGAGCGCGTCCAGGCGATCGCCGGGGATCAGGCCGACGTGACGGCATTGCTGTCCCAGGCGCCCGGCACGCTACGGTTGGTCGGCGAGCCACTGGGAACCACCAAGTACGGCATCGGCTTGCCGGCGGGTGACCCGCTATTGCGCGAGCGGGTCACCGCGGTGCTGCGCCGCGCGATTGACGACGGTACCTGGGCTCGTCTCTACGCTGAGTACCTCGGCACTCCGGTACCCAACCCCCCTGTGATTAATTAAACTCGACGCTTAATTAAACCCTTTACTCCACTGACCTATCCGCGCTTGCGGCGGAATAGCCGGATCAGCGGGTCGAAGCGGATGTCCGCCACCCGTTCCTTCATGGGAATCAAGGCATTGTCGGTGATCTTGATGTGCTCCGGGCACACTTCGGTGCAGCACTTGGTGATGTTGCAGAATCCCAGACCGTGCTCGTCCTGCGCGGACTTTTTGCGATCCACACCCTCCTCGTCGGCGGCGTCCAGCGGGTGCATGTCGAGTTCCGCGATCCGCATGAGGAAACGCGGTCCGGAGAAGCTCGCCTTGTTCTCCTCGTGGTCGCGGATCACGTGGCAGGTGTTCTGACACAGGAAACACTCAATGCACTTGCGGAACTCCTGCGAGCGTTCCACATCCACTTGTTGCATCCGGTACTCACCAGGCTCCACACCCTTGGGAGGTAGGAACGAACGCACTTCACGTGCCTTCTCATAGTTGTACGAGACGTCGGTGACGAGATCGCGAATGACTGGGAAGGTTCGCAACGGCGTGACCGTCACCGGCAGTCGCGGTGGCAACGTGGACATCCGTGTCATGCACATCAGGCGCGGTCGGCCGTTGATCTCGGCACTGCACGATCCACACTTGCCCGCCTTGCAGTTCCACCGCACCGCGAGGTCAGGCGCCTGGGTGGCCTGCAGGCGGTGGATGATGTCAAGGACCACTTCACCCTCATTAACTTCGACATCAAAATCGACGAGGTCCCCACCGAGAGTGTCGCCCCGCCATACCCGGAAGCGCCGCTGGTTGCCCATGTCAGTCCGTCCCTCCCGGAAGTTCCTCGGTGGTGAAGTACTTAGCCAGCTCGTCCCGCTCGAATAGTTCAACCAGGTCCACCCGCATCGGGATCTGTTCCTGGCGTTCGACACGGACGCTGCCCTGCGCTCCATCGGTGTGCCGCGTGCACACCAACAAGGCATGTCGCCACTGCGGGTCCATCACCGGGTAATCGTCTCGGGTGTGTCCCCCCCGGCTCTCGGTGCGCTCCAGCGCGGCCCGTGCGACGCACTCGCTCACCACGAGCATGTTGCGCAGGTCCAACGCGAGGTGCCAGCCGGGATTGAACTGACGGTGACCCTCCACCACGATGTGCTCGGCTCGCCGACGCAACTCACGGAGTTGTTTGAGCGCGAGTTCCATCTCGGCTGCCCCGCGGATGATTCCGACCAGATCGTTCATGGTCTGCTGGAGCTCGTGCTGCAGCGAATAGGGGTTCTCGGCGTCCACGCTGTCGGTTCCCGCGTGGAAGGGGCTGATCGCCCGCCGCGCCGCGGCGGTCACCTCGGCCTCGTGGACCGACGGCCGGCGCCCGCCCAGGGAGTCCACGTAGGTCGCCGCCCCGAGGCCGGCCCGGCGACCGAACACGAGCAGGTCCGACAGCGAGTTGCCGCCCAGCCTGTTGGAGCCGTGCATCCCGCCGGCGACCTCCCCGGCGGCGAAGAGCCCACGCACCGACGCCGCCGCGGTATCCGGATCGACCTCCACACCGCCCATGACGTAGTGGCAGGTGGGGCCGACCTCCATGGGTTCGGCGGTGATGTCGACGTCAGCCAGTTCCTTGAACTGGTGGTACATCGACGGGAGCCGCTTCATGATGACCTCAGCGGGCAGCCGGGTCGAGACGTCGAGGAAGACCCCGCCGTGTGGCGACCCCCGACCCGCCTTGACCTCGGAGTTGATCGCGCGCGCGACCTCGTCGCGGGGCAGCAGCTCCGGCGGCCGCCGGTTGTGGTCCGGATCGTCGTACCAGCGATCCGCCTCAGCCTCAGACGTCGCGTACTGGTCGGCGAACACCGCGGGGACATAGTCGAACATGAAGCGCTTGTCTTCGGAGTTGCGCAGCACTCCACCATCACCGCGGACCGACTCAGTGACCAGAATCCCCTTCACGCTGGTCGGCCACACCATCGCGGTCGGATGGAACTGGATGAACTCCATATTGATCAATTTCGCGCCGCATCGCAGCGCGAGTGCATGGCCGTCCCCGGTGTACTCCCAGGAGTTGCTGGTGACCTTGAAAGCCTTTCCGATGCCCCCAGTCGCCAGCACCACAGCGGGCGCGTCGAACCGAATGAAGCGGCCGGTCTCCCGCCAGTAGCCGAACGCGCCGGACACCGCGCCGGCATCGGTGAGCAGATCCGTGATCGTGCATTCGGCGAAGACCTTGAGGTTGGCTTCATAGTCGCCGTGTTGGACGAAATCCTCCTGCTGCATCGAGACGATTTTCTGCTGCAGCGTGCGGATCAGCTCCAGGCCCGTGCGATCACCCACATGCGCCAGCCGGGGGTACTC
>JBOHFJ010000013.1:0-29862 GCA_050699655.1 Pseudonocardiaceae bacterium | reverse complement strand
TCGCCGCCGCCGGTGAGCAGGCGGGTGCCATCAGGGGACCAGGCCACCGCCAGCACCGCGCCGGTATGGCCGGTCAGCTCGCGCAGAGGCGCCGCGGTGGCCGCGTCCCAGACCCGGACGGTGCCGCCGTCACAGGTGAGCAGGCGGGTGCCATCAGGGGACCAGGCCACCGCCAGCACCCAGTCGGTGTGGCCGGTCAGCTGGTACAGGGCCTCCGCGGTGGCCGCGTCCCAGACCCGGACGGTGCCACCAGTACCGCCGATGAGCAGGCGGGTGCCATCAGGGGACCAGGCCACCGCCAGCACCGCGCCGGTGTGACCAGTCAGCTCGTGCAAAGGCGCCGCGGTGGCCGCGTCCCAGACCCGGACGGTGCCGTCGTAGTCGCCGGTGAGCAGGCGGGTGCCATCAGGGGACCAGGCCACCGCCAGCACCGCGCCGGTGTGACCAGTCAGCTGGTGCAGAGGCTCCGCGGTGACCTGGTCCCAGACCCGGACGGTGCCGTCGTCGCCGCCGGTGAGCAGGCGGGTGCCATCAGGGGACCAGGCCACCGCCAGCGCCCAGTCGGTGTGGCCGGTGAGCGGGCACACCGGCGAGACATCCGCTGCCTGCCGGCCGCCGCCGGGCAGCGGGGCGATCAGCAACCCGGGAGCCGGCGCCGGCGCTGGGGTACACCGCAGGATCTGCGTCCGGTAGGTGGCGGCTCGGGCAATCTCGGCGCCGTCGAGCACGCACTCTCGGACAACGGTCCCAATCGCCCGCGCGCCGACGAACCGCGCCGAGGTCAGACACGAGTTGTGCAGCTCCGCGACGGTCAGGTCGGCGCCGCTCAGGTCGGCCCCAGTCAGGTCCACCTGGTGGAACGTCGCACGTCGCAGGTCCGCCCCGGTCAGATCCGCCCCGGCCATGGGCAGCCGCGTGTCGTCGTGCCGCTGCGCGCCGATGGCCCAACCGCTCAGTCGGGCGCCCGCCAGCCGGACCCCGACCAAGGACTGGTGCGGGTACCCGTGCTCGGCCGCCCGCAGCGCGTAGGCGAAGGCAAGTTCCGAGGCCTGCGGCACGTAACGGCGCCCGATCCGTTCCAGCCCCGCCAGCGCCGCGGACCGGTGCTCGGCCGCCGCTCCCGCGATCGACTGGCCGAGGAAGTCTAACGTCTCCGGGCTGGGCACCGGCATCGCGAGCGCGTCGAAGCCCCAGTCAGCGGTGGAGCCGGCATCGATCAAGATCCGGCACAGGTGGCGGGCCAGGAAGTACTCAGCCAGTGACCGGTGACCGAACGCGAAGGTGTCCTCCTCGCGATTGAGGAAGGTGGCGGTCCGGAAGTCGGCCTTCCACAGGTCGGGCACCCGCTCGCGGTAGTGACGCTGCAGGTCGGGTCGGCGCTCGAGCACGTCGAGGAGCCAGTTGTCGACCTCCGCCGCCTCCCAGGAGTTCCGCCCGGACCGCCACAGCCCGGCCGCGATCTCCTCCATCAGCAGCTGCTTGTGCTCAGGAATGAGGGTGTGCCTGCCAGTGTCGCGAGACAGCCAGCGCTCGACGACTTCGCCATAGAGGTCCACCGCGCGCAGCGTGCGGCCGTGCAGCTTGGCGGTCTCAATGAACTCCACCTGGTCGGCGATCAACCGCAGCGTCAGCGGGCGGCGGGTGAGACCGGGCAGGTCGTGCACGGCCCCGATGGTGTCGAGGAACCCCTGCACCCAGCCCGCGTCCCGGTCCAGGTTGGCCGCCAGGTACTCCCGCACCTGACGCTCCCGGAAAGGAAGCATCAGCAGGGCCAGGTAGTCCTCGCCCCGCAGGCCTTGGCGGCCCTCACCGGTGAAGTACGTGACCTCCTCGCGAATCGTGCGGAAGTACTGGGTGCGACAGGTGAGCAGCATTTTCGCGTCCGAACCCTCGCCAATCGCACGCCACAGCTGCCGGGTGAACAGCTGCTGGTCGTGCGGGTCCAGATGGACGAGCACCTCGTCGAGCCCATCGAACACGATCACGGCGTCACCCTGCCGCAGCCGCCCGCGGACGACATCGGCGGACAGCCGGTCTCGCGGGACGCCCGCGGGCCAATTGGCGTCGAACATGCTGTCCAGGATGTGGTCGAGCGTCATCGTCGCGACCAGGCTGGGGATCCGGACGTCACGCAGGTCGAACAGGATCGGTAACGGGCAGCCGGCGCCGCTGGCGCGCAGATCGAGCAACCGCTGGGTGAACAGCTTCGCGGTGGTCGTCTTGCCCATGCCGACGTCACCGAGCAATGCGCAGAGCCGCGGCGCTCCCGGCTTTGGGTCCCTGGCCCAGTCCACCAGCCGGCCGACCGCGGGCAGCGCCGGACCGTGCGCCGAGGCCGCGCGGTCCAGTTGGGACTCCCGAAGGGTGATCGTGGCCAACTCCGGCTCGATCAGGACCGCGCTTTCCCCGGTCTGCCTTCTCCATGCCCGGTTCGCGGCCCACTGCGTCAGCGGGTCGTCGGGCGTCCGGTCCTCGGCGGTGACCCACGATGGTCGCAACGCGCGCCGGATCTCGTCCACCACGTCGGTGACGTAGCGCCTGCGCTGGGCAGTACGCGTCAGCTCGTCCCAAGGCTCCGTCCGGCGCCGGACGTCGTGCAGACGCAATGGACCCAAGTCCAGCGGGCCCTCCGGCAGGCCGCTCAGCGCGAACGCGACGACCCGGCCGGGCGAATCCAGCGTCCGGCGGCGCTCAGCCGCGACATCCGCGAGGTACGCGGGGTTCACCAGCGCCAGCCGGACGTCGGCCTGGGCGCAGAGCCGGTCGCGCGCTACCTCGGGATCCTCGCCCAGCCCGACCGAGCCCGAGTCGGCAACCTCCCACGACCGCTCGCGGTCCAGGGCCAGCGCCTCGCGCAGCTGCCGCAGCAGCATCCGCACCTTCCGTGCCATGACGTTGTCCGTCGGGGGGACACTGACGTACACCCGGGTCCGCCGGGACAACCCCAGCTCCGCGACCTCCGGCGGGACTGGATGCTCGATCCCGGTCCGCCCGGCGGCCTGCCCGGTGAACGAGGCGATGCCCTCATCGACCAGGTCGCCGCCGGTGAACCAGCCGTGGCGCCGCTCCGGAGGCGCCTTGCGGGAGTCCAGCTCGAGCTGGAGATCGACGCCGGCCCCGGCCGCGGCGTGGTTCACTCGCTTGCGGAATTCCTGGAAGGCCTCCTGGCCGTGCGCGTCGCCCGCCGGGAACTCGGCGGCGTCCAGAGCGGCCCGGAGCAGGAACCGCCCGTCGTCAGCCAGCGTGTCGAGAATGGCGCTCAGCCGGGCCGCCTGCAGCGCGGTGAGCGTCGAGCTCTTCCGCAGAGTGGCGAGATGGTGGGCGATCTCGCCACGGTGCAGTCGGGCCCTCATAGCGCGCGGTACCCGTTCACGCCGAGAGCACGCCGCCGGATCGCCACCGCCAAATCGTTGGCGAAGCTCGTTCGCTGGGCGCCGGAGCACTCGGCGAAGCTCTTGGCTTCCCGGGTGAAGACAAGCTGGCGCTCGACGCCACCCAGGTCGCGTTTCGGACCGAAGGCCGGCAGCGGGCTCAACGCGACCGGCAACGACCCCTTGTCCGCGCGCGGACCCGCGAACCGCGGCAGCTCATGCTCCCGGATGAATGGTCGGCCAAAGAAGCGGGTGCTCAGCAGGAGCAGGCCGAAATCGGCCTGCTCCAGCCGGTCGACGATGCCCGCAGTCAACTCTTCCCCGCAGGTCAGGTGGCTGTCCTCCCACCAGTCGACGTCGAGGTCGGTGACGATGCCGAGGGCGGGGAGCAGATCGCGCAGCAACGCCTCCTTCAGTGCCTTGTCCTGATGGCACCAACTCAGGAAGATCCGCGTGCGCATGCCGACTCCACCTACCTGGAAGACCCCGGATCGAATCCGGGATCGAAATATTATGGCACAAGTGCGGACGCAGTCGACGTAGGATGTCGAGCCGCTCCGCCGTTCCCCGCTCGTCTTGGGTGACGTGGTGATCGCGGGCGAGCCGGTTGCGCTGCGCCCGGGCCGGGTCGCTGACGTTGTGCTGGACAGTGGCGGCTCGGGGCAGCTCGCGGAGCTGGCGTTGGCGGAATTCCTCGGTGGCCACCATGACCACCATGCGGCGTGGTGAGTCGATAATCGGCGCGACCAGCTCGGGGCGCAGCCCCCAGCCTTCGGCGATGATCGGCCGTCCCGACACCAGTGCCCGCAGGTCATCCAGTGCCCATTCGAACCGGACCGGGAAGCCCTTGAGGGTTTCGGCAGCCATCTCCCGCGGGGTGGTGTTCACCCACACCTGGTTGGGATCAGGGTCGTCAGGTGGTTGGCCAAGCTTGATCCGGCGGGCGATGCGGCGGTAAGGATCCTCAGCCGCCGCCCCCGGAGGGTCGAGGATGTTGAGGTTGACCGCATGCCGCTGGGCTACTACCGGGCCAAGCTCGCCGCCGAGACGCTCGTCCGCGATTGCGGGCTACCGTGGACGATCTTGCGGGCCACCCAGTTCCACGACCTGGTGTTGCAGTTGGTCGCGGCGCTGGCGAAGTCCCCGGTACTCGTCGTGCCCAGGGGATGGCCGCACAACCGGTCGACACGGGCGAGGTCGCGCAGCGACTAGTGTCGCTGGCGCTAGGCGAACCTGCGGGTCGTCGGATCTCGGACTTCGGGGGGCCGCGAGTGTGGAGCGTGCCACAGGTGGCCCGCGCCTATCTCACGGCCGCTGGCGTGCGGCGCGGGCGTGCGGTGACAGCCGACACCGCCGGTCTGGTATGCGATCTGACGATGTTGCATGCCCACGCCGCTGTGCTGGACGACTGCCCGGAGGGCTGCAGGTGCGACGTCGAGACACTGATCTGCCCGGACTGGGTGCGCCAGGCCGTCGAGTCGAGTGTCCGGTGAGCGCGCCGACCCGCACTGATCAGACCTCCGCACCGAGCGTCGTGCAGATGCCGCGCTGCGGCCCGGTCGGTCCCCGCGCTGCATCTGCTGGAGGCTGACGACACGCTCATCCAGCCGTCCTACCGGGTGGGATCCCAGGTTCACGGCACGTTATTCGGTACGGAGGTGACTGAGTCGACCCCGGTGCCCAATTATGGGGTCTGCCCTGGCTGCGCGGACTGTGCGCGCGTGGCAGCCAAGCTCCCTCCCCGTCAGCGGCCTGTTGGAGCTGGCCCAACACTCCCAACCTCCCTGTGGCATGAGCCGAGGGTTGACTCGATGTCGTCGGCCAAGTCCGTCATCTGCTGGTCGGTCAGGAAAGAGCGGTTGTAGCCCAGGTCCAGGGTGAGCCGGCCACCTGTGGTGTTGACGATGATCAGCGGGATGGATCCTGGGTAGGCGCGCATGACTCGGCTTGCGGTGACCTGGATCCCGCTGGGTGTTGGGGGTGTGGCCAGCCGGCCGAGATTGGTGATCCCGACCGACGCCGACGGCATCGGAACCGCGTTGAGGTGATTCATGGCCAGGATCCACTTCTGTGGATCGCCGTGGTCGATCGCGGTGTGAACCCGGGTGGTGATCTGTCGGCCGAGAGCAAGGGGATCGGCGGGATGGGGTGTGGCGACGAAGACTGATACCACTCCGATGCAGCACAGCTGCGCATCGGGGGCTACCGGAGGGATCAGTCGATGCCGGAGGTCGACGGCGGAGGTGACGGCGAGGGTAATCGGTTCGGTGGCTGGTTCCCATCGTGCCCTCAGGGCGGCAAGGATGGCTCCGCTGATCAGACCGTGGGCGGACAGTCCATTCTTTGTGGCGGTGATGAGGATGTCGGTAGTGGCCTGCGCGGTGAAGGCGATGTTGCGCACGGCGAAGTCGGATGGCGCGGTGTTCCCACTCGCGGCAGCGAGGCTAGGGAGCGTCGCTGGCGGGGAATGTTCGGCCAGGGCGACAGTCTGGGTGATGAAGGTGGCGATCTCCTCGTCACTGAACCGGCCGGCCAGCCTGGTGTCCAGGGACGGGGGGAGGTCATCCGGTGGCGTTGGTCGGGGCGTGTTTCCTGCCGCCAGCGTGGTGTAGTTACCCATGAGTTCGTTCAGCAGGGTAGTAATGAGACGGCCGTCGGCGACCGAGTGGTCGATGGCAAGCGTGATGGTGCTGTTCGTGCCGTCGCGCGAGAGCACGGCGCGTACGACCTGGTGGTCAAGCCGCAGCGGAGTGTTAATCTCCGCGAGGAACGCGTCTTCAGCACTGCGGTGGACCGTAAGAGTGGCGGTCTGGTCCTTGATGATGCGCAGGAGAAAGCCGGTGTCGTCCCGAACGATCTGACCGCGCAGCAGTGAGTAGCGCGCTGCCAGGGTGGTCAGCGCGTGGCTGAGGATAGTTGGTTCGATGACCCCGTCCACGGTGAGGCCGGCAACGACCGGCCTGGCGCCTAAAGCACCCAAGGCACCTATCAGCGACTCGGTGACTGACAGATAACGCTGTGTACTGGGCATGGCAGCGAGCCGTCCAATGATTAAGTAGTCGAAATGATGGGTGTCGTGTCGTCGTAGCTGTACAAGGGCCATCGATAACCGGCGGAGATCATCAGCCACTGCATCTGGTTGTACCACCGGTTCCCGCTCGGTTTCCGCGAGATCAAGACGATGATGCTGGCGCGTGGGGTCATCGTCAGCTACGAGACGATCCGAGGTGGTGCCACAAGTTCGGTCACGCCGCCACCGGCTCAGCGATGGTGTCCTTCCTCTTGTCGTCCTCGTTGTCGTGTTTGCCCATGAACTCTCTCCGGGGTGTTCCTCAACACTCACCTGTTTCAAGAAACTCACCTACTGAGACACGCTTCGTGCTGTGGCGCGCATCCGCAGCCCGCGTGGACGCAGCACGATGGACAATGCGGGGTGGACGTGTTGGCCGGGGAGGAGCCGCAGGCGCCAGCGGGCGGTGAGGGTGGCCAGGGCGAGGGTGGCCTCGGTAACGGCGAAGGTGTCGCCGATACATTTGCGGGCCCCACCGCCGAAGGGAACAAAGGCCTCGCGCGGTGGTTGCGCGGTGTGCTTGTCGATCCAGCGGTCGGGGTCGAAGCGGTCGGGATCGGGGTAGAGGTCGGCTCGGTGGTGGAGGAGGTAGGGGCTATAGACGATCGTGCTCCCGGCCGGGATGGGGTGCCCGCCCAGGCGGGTGTCGGTGGTGGTGATGCGGGTGAATATCCAGCCAGGCGGGTACATTCGGAGGGTCTCCGTGACGACCCGGCCGGTCAGTTCTAGTTTCGGTAGGTCATCAATGCTGGTGGGCGCGCCCGCGAGGACGGCGTCGACCTCGGCGTGCAGCCGGTGTTCGACCTCGGGATGGCGCGCCAGCAGGTGTATCCCCCACGCCAAGGTGGCGGCGGTGCTCTCCGACCCCGCGAAGAAGAACGCCATGACCTGGTTGACGACCTCGGTGTCGGACAGGCCCTGGTTGTCGGCGGGGTCGCGGGCGGCCAGCAGCATCGACAGTAAGTCACCACAGTCGGCGCCGCTGGCTCGGCGCTCGGTGATGGCGCGGCCGATGATCCCTCGCAGGCGGAGTCGGGCCCGGTCGTACTGGTGGTTGCCGAAAATAAGGAATTTGACCAGCGGTGGCGGCAGGAGCACGCGCTTGTAGACCCCCGCCCCGATGGTGTTGAAATCGTCGAGCATCGCGCCAAGCAGAGCGGCCGGCAGTGCGTCGGAGAACATCGTCTCCACTGCGGTCCTAGCGGTGAGTGTCATCATCTCAGGGAGGACGTCGAGGACCTGGCCGTCTCGCCATGAAGCGGCCACCTCGGCGATGTGTTTGGTCATCACGTGCACGTAGCTGGGCAGTCGGGTGGGGTGGAAAGCGGGCTGGGCTAGGCGACGTTGCCGCCTATGCAGGCTGTGCGGGCAGTTGATGAGATCATCGCCAACCACCTCGCGGCCCCGGTCGAACACGGGCCCGCCCTTGTCGAAGACGCGGTCGTTGAGCAGGACCTGACGGATCAGCTCCGGCGCGCACACCACGATCGCCTTGAGGGGCCCGATCCGGATACGCACCAGTTCACCGCGGGCGGGCAGAGAGGCCAGGAACCGCAGTGGGTTGCGCAACAGCGGCAGGACATGGCCGAGTAACGGTAATGCTCCCGGCGCGGTGCCAGCCGCACGCTCAGTCGTCATGATCTTCTCCAGGGGTCTGGTGGCGGGGAGCGCAAGCTCTCAGCGCCTCGCCGCCGTCGGTGAGAAAAGTGATCCGCTGATTGGCATTCATGCCCTTAGGTGAGGACTCTCATTAGTGCCCACCAGTGCCATACCCGATCAGCGCCCGATAGACTCCTCTATTTGAGGTGGTCCCACCACCAGGCGATGGTTGGGTACTGCAATGGGGTCGTTGGTAGGTCCGCCGGAGGTTTCTCGGTATACCGGATTGTTGCGGCGGATGCCGGGTTGAGGTAGCGCAAGGCCGTGGTTCCGTAAGTAATGTTTCCGCTGATAATGCGGTCAACGCCGACGAAGTACTGACGTAACTCTTCGCTGCCGCCCTGAAGAAACTGGCCACATAGACGAATGTAGAGGACAAGTAGACAATCGCGGATGGCGATGCCGCGGAGCATGGCTTGTTGGGGAGAGAAATCTGGGTTTTCGTGCCTGATCGCGTCGAAGATGTTGTATTTTTTGAATTGAGGGTGGGATTCTTTGCCCAGGGAGTATCGGTCATTGTCTAGCAGGCCCGCCATCATTCCCGCCTCGGCGGCGGCTCGGACTATCGGGGAAGCCCACTCCTGGTCAGGGACTTCGATGCCTTCGACGGCATCGATGTAGCTGGTCGCGGCGTAGGCGCCGCCGGCTCCGATACGCATGGCCAAGTATTCGTTGACCGTCAGCGCGGCACCGCGTTCGCGCAGGCTGGTCTCCCAGGCTTGATCAAGCAACCAGGAGGTCTGTCCCGCCGTGAAGCGGTGCATCTGGACGGGCGTCATACAATCACGCAAACGCAAGAAAGTATCCCGGAGAGCCGCCGAGAGACTGTCGTCGCCGGCTACCCATGAGTCAGGTGAGCGCATGGCGCGGACCCATCGAAAAAGGGTGTGGAGAACATCGCAGGTCCGTATGGCCGGGTCTGCGGGAACCGCATGGTCGTTGGCCGCGAACCCCCATGCGCTGTAGTCAGAGAGGGCTTGCGCCAGATTTCCTTTGGCATGAGGGTACACATGGCACATGAACTTGGAGCCAGTCAACGCGTAGAGCAACGTTGCTCGTGCGTCACCTTGACCCAGGTCAAACTTCTCAGCCCAAGAAAGAGTCCCAGTTTCAAGGTCTTCAACAGTGGAGCTGACTTCTTCAGAAAAAGGGGAATAGAAAGTGAAGAATCCATCCGGAACAAGATTGAAGGTCATTTTTGATCTCCTGAGATCCGACCGCGAGAAGTAGTGATAGTCATTCAGATGGTGCGTCGAGTGTATCGTTTTTCATGAGATTCACTATATGAATTTTCGAATTTCTCCGGAATGGCGGGACGTGACTCGAAGCGTGAACCGTTGCGGCCTGAGTGTGGCGCCGAGTATAGGGCGGGGTGGTTGGCTGGTGGTGGGCTCCAGGTTCCAGTCGGCGGTGATGACGGCCAGCGCCAAGGCGGCCTCGGTGAGGGCGAAGACGTCGCCGATGCATTTACGCGCGCCGCCACCGAAGGGGATGAAAGCATGCCGCGGGGTGGTGTGCCCGGTTGTCCAGCGGTCCGGGTCGAAGCGGTTGGGGTCAGGGTGCAGATCCGACCGGTGGTGGATCAGGTAGGGGCTGTAGACGAGGGTGGTTCCGGCAGGAATGGGATGTTCTCCGAGGCGGGAGTCGGCGGTGGTCTTGCGGGTCATGAACCAGACCGGCGGATACAAGCGCAGGGTCTCGGTGATGACCTGTTGGGTCAGAGCCAGCGCGGGCAAGTCATCAAACCGGATGGGGCAGCCACGGAAGGAGTCGATCTCGACCTGAAGACTTTTTTGGATATCAGGGTGGCGGGCCGTCAGGTCCAGGGCCCAGGCTAGGGTGATACCCGTCGTCTCCATGCTGCCGATGAAGAACGTGATGAGCTGGTCGATTGCCTCGACATCAGACAGGGCCTGCTCTTCTTTCCCTGTGGTGGCGGGAGCTCCACCACAGGTGTAACCGCCTGCCAGAAGAATCGACAGTAGATCGTGATGGCCAGTTTCGTCGGATCGCCGGTCATGGAGCAGGCGGCCGAGAATGGTCCTCAGGCTCTTGCACGCGCGCTCGAAGCGGCGGGCGCTCGGGATGGGAAGACGGTTCAACGGTCGCTTGAGGAACATCATCATGTAAACGTCTTTAGCCATAGTCGTGACATGGTCGATAATCTCGCCGAGGGAAGCGGGTAGCGGCGTGTCGCCGAACATCAGCGCGACGGATATTCGGGTACTGATCATCATCGTCTCGGATAGGACATCAATGGCTTGGCCATCGCGCCAAGCCCTGGTCACGGTGATAATTTCACGGGCCATTAACTGAGAATACTCGGGAAAGCGGTCACGGTGGAAGGCGGGTTGGGCCAGTCGTCGCTGCCGCCGGTGGCCATCGTGCGCACAGGTGCCGAGCGCGTTGCCGATAACTTCCCGGACTCGGTCGTAGAAGGGGCCACCCTTGTCAAAGACGCGGTCATTGACAAAGACTTGTTGCGTGAGGTCTGGATCACAGATCACGACGGCTTTGAATGGGCCGACGCGGATCTCAACCAGATCGCCATAGGTCGGTAAAATCCGCAGGAATTCCAGCGGATCACGCAGCATCGGTAGCGCATGTCCGAGTACCACCATTCCTCCGGGCGCCTGGGGCAGCATGGAAACGGATTTCATGGGATCCTCCCGCAAACTACAAGGAATTTAATTGGAGGGACGTCGTATGGATTTTTGTGCGTTCGAGTTCATCATCGGTCTCTGCCGATGATGAACTCGGTCAGCGCGGCCAGTTCCGCGACGACGGCAACCGCAGGCCTAGCGGCGCGCAAGTGCTCGAGAGCAGCGACGTGGTGCTGTTCGGACTTGTTGATAGCCCATGCCTTTCCGTCCGCAGCCTCTATCAGTTCCACCGCCCGCCTAGCCTCTTCATCTGACAGCGACACCCCGCAGGCAAACAGGCGTTCCAGCTCAAGCGAAGCGGCCTCTTTCGCAGCCAGCGTGGCGACCACAGGAAACGTTTTCTTGCGTGCGCGAAGATCAGACCGCACCGGTTTGCCAGTCCGGTCTGGATCGCCCCATATCCCCAGCACATCATCGACTAGTTGGAAGGCAATACCCAGATGGTGGCCAAAAGCACGCAGATGCGCTGCCTGCCGCTCGCTGGCCCCGCCCGCCAGCGCCCCCAGACCACATGCGGCGACGATCAGAGATCCCGTCTTCCCAGCCACCATCGTCTCGCACTCGGCTAACGACACGTGCTGACGGTCTTCCAGAAGCGTGTCGGTGTACTCGCCTTCGATGAGCTTCTGCACCGCCCCCATCAGCTCTCCCATCCCGCTGTCACACAGCGGGATGGGAGAGCCTGCCAGGACTTGCATGGCCAGGAAGAACAGCGCGTCCCCAGCCAGAATCGCCGCCGGCAGGCCCAGAACTCCCCACAGCGCTGGTCGCCCGTGCCGCATCTGATCACCGTCGATGATGTCATCGTGCAGCAGAGAAGCGTTGTGGACTAGCTCCACCCCCACCGCGGCCGATAAGCCCGCTTTCGGATCACCGCCCACCGCAGCACAGCTCAAAAGAACCAGCGCCGGCCGCACAACCTTCCCGGAAGCCGTCATAGCCAGCGGTACGCCCGCACGGTCCCACCACCCGAAATGCACCCCGACTGCATGCTGAATCCTACGTGGCAACGTCTCCACCGCTGTTCGTAACGCAGGATTTACAACAGCAGCGGTATCGAGAAGTATCTGACGTGCCGACCGGATCACCCCTTGCGGAGCCAAAGTTGCCATGACTCACAACACCCCCAAACAGCACCAAACAGCACCAAAAAAGACATACCGCCCCGACGTGCACCCCTGGGCGAACTCCAGTGAAAATAGTGTCTGATTCATCCCGGCCCGTGCTATGAATCATAGCTCATTCGGCCATCGTCCTGAAACCTTAAGTCGGTGCAGTGGCAAGGCAGATTGCCGTCATGGACCATCGACCCGGGAACGTGGACGAGGTGTACGCCGCCATATCGGGAGTTGCGGCGGTGACTGTTATAGTGCAGCGTCAGCCGGTGGGTACGAGGTCCGCGACGTCGGCGTGTAGTTGAGCGAGACCTGGGTCGAAAGTGGCTAGCCGACCCGAGCGGGACCGGGCGAGCTGGGCGAGGTAGGCATCGGTGACCTGCCGGTGGCCGATCACGCCACGCAGCTCAACGTCGGTGAACGGCACCTGATCTGGCCAGAACTCGTGCCGTGCCTGAGCGGCGATGATTCCCAGCTGGTGCACAGCCTGATCGGGGCGTGCCCCCCGGCGCAACAACATCCTGATCAACGCACCCTGCGTGATCGGGCAGGTGGCGATCAGGCCATCGGTGGAGGCCAGCCACGCGAGAGCTGCATCATGATGAACATGCTCGTGCACCGCGAGCGCGATGATGACGTTGCTGTCGAGTAGCGTCGTCATTCCTCATCGTCCAGCGCTCGGACATCATCCACCGTGATCGGTGCGCCACCGAGTCGGATCACCGGGAAACCAGTCTGCGTGTGGGTATAGCACTCAAGAGGACTGGGCCGCTCCAGCGCCCGCCGCGGCAGAGTGGCCACAACCAGACTGAGTGTCTGGCCGGTTTCGCATCGTGATGCGGCGTCGACCTTCATGCCGGTCAGACAGCCACGGTGGTCCGTGCGGCGGGTGCTGCTACCGGTGGCGGGGCGCACATTCGAGAGGTGCATCAGCGCGTAACCTGATGCCACCACCGCACCGAGGTTCCCGCTCCAGGAGTAGCTCCCCGGGGTATCGGTGTGGAGGTGGGGAGGAGGGGTCCTCGAATGGACGCTGAGGAGGCGCGCACGATCGGATGGGCGCTGTGGCGGGTCCGCCACGAGCGGCGCAAGTCGCTACGGGTGATCGCCGGGCTGGCCGGGATGAGCAAGGACACCCTGAGCCGGATCGAGCGCGGTGAACTGTCTCCGACCCTGAACCAGATCCATGCCCTGGCTGATGCGCTCCAGATATCCGCCGCGGAGCTGACCAGGCCCCCTGTGCCCGCACCGGCCAACGGGCACACCGATTCAACTGCGGCGGCCGTGCAATTGGCCTTGGACGGGATCGAGAGCGGCGAGCCCGGGGGGATGGTGTTACCCGTGGCGGTGCTGCGGGACCAGGTACGCCACCTTCACCGGCAGCTGCGGGCGTGCCGGTTCGCCGAGGTGGCCACCGAACTGCCCGGCCTGATCCGCAACCTGCACACCACCCTGGACACCGGCACCGACCACGGCGAGCTGCTTGAGTTGGCGGTGTCCCTGCATGTACACGTCACCCGACTGTGGCTGACGTACGCAGCCGCGCCCGCCGATCTGGCCCGCCGGACCGTGTTCCTGGCGCGGCGTCTGGCCCAGGAGCGCGGCGAGATCACCACGCTCGGCGTGGCTGGGTTCGGTGTAGTCGCCACTTTGGAGGCCGGTGGGGCGCTTGAGCTCAGTCGGTCCAGACTCAATTCGATCACTGTTCCGTCGACGACAGCCGACACCGCCGGTCTGGTATGCAATCTTGAGATCTCTCACGCCTACGCCGCAGTGCTGGACGGCCGCCCAGACGAGGCGGTTGCTCCACTGGATGCGGCCGCGGAGCTCGCCGGGCGGTTCGGGGCCACCGGCAAGGCCGACGCTCTGGGGTTCGTGCACGCGCCTGCCGACGTGGCGCTGCACCGGATGTGGCTCGCTCTCGAAATGGGCGACCCTGACCAGGTGGTGCCCATCGCTGCGGGCATTGTCCCGGAGAGTCATCCTTTTCGGGTGGGTCGTGCCCAGTACTGGCAGACCTACGGCCGGGCGCTGGCTCGACTGCGGGGACGCCACGACGACGCGGTGCGGGCGTTACGCACCGCGGAGGGCATCTTTCCTGCCGTGGTACTGCGTGATCCGTTCGTCCGTGACACCCTGGCCGTACTGCTCAGGCGCTCGCGGCGGGATGCGGTCGGCCAGGAGCTACAGGGCATGGCCCGCCGGGCCGGTCTGCCCCTGTAGCCAGGCGGAGATATTTCTTTCCTGAGCCGGGATATGTCTGTCTTGAGCGACAACCCGCTGTCATCGCCGCGCCACACTCTGCTCTGTCGATCACTGGTCGCCCATGTGCCCGGGGTCGGCCGCTCGCCCGGCCGGGGCGGGTACCAGGCAGTGAGGAGCCGAGTAAACGTGACGAGGGACGGTGGCGCGGTGGTCGATTCCCTGGACGCTGGGTACCTGGAGCCGGGCAGCGTGCATCTGCTGATGGCTGACACGGCGCTGACCGAGCAGCACCTGTACCGGTGCTACCTGGCGCTGTGCGGAGCGGAAATTACCCGAGAGCGCCTGCCGCCATGGGACTGCCCAGAGGGTTGCGAGTGCGACGTCGAAGCACTGATCTGCCCGGACTGTGTGCGCCAAGCCGTCGAGTCGAGTGCTCCGTGAGCATGCCGGCCCACACTGAGCAGACCCCCGCACCGAGCCTCCAGCAGATGCAGCGCTGTGACCGGTCGGTCCCCGCGCTGCATCTGCTGGAGGCTGACGACACGCTCATCCAGCCGTCCTACCGGGTGGGACCGCAGGTTCGCAGCGCGTTGTGCGGTGCGGAGGTGACCGAGTCGACCCCGGTGCCCGACTATGAGGTCTGCCCTGGCTGCGCGGACTGTGTGAGCTACTGCGCGGACTGTGCGCGCGTGGCGGCCAAGTACCGCGAGCGGCCCCTCTGACCCCCCGGTCGGTCGCCGCCGGGTGAGCCGAAGCACCGCGCTTGTGACTGCCGCTTCCTCCCCGCAACTCCCGGGGCGGTCGGCCGCCCAGGGTGCTGGTGACTGTGCGGGATGGCCAGTTGGCGATCGTGGCGCCGACGGGGGAATCCATAGTGTTCGACTCGGAGCAGATCACGCAACTTGAGCAGCTGCGCGCGCTGCTCGGCGCTCTCGCCGGGGTAGGAGTCGTCGAACAACGGTGCTCACCGGCGGCACGCCGCGTCGGGCAGAGACGGGGCGGTTTAGTACTGCTGCCAGCCGACGGTGCCGTAGAGCGCGCTGGTGAACGACCTAGCGACCTGGTCACCCGTCGCACCGCGCCAATCCGTCCGGCCTACCATAGGCAGGTCACGCCGCGTCTGCGCTGCAACGGACAAGAGCGAGTGGAACGTAGTCCGACGACCGAACCCCTGGAAGGCAACCCATGCAGTCGGCAGAAATCAGCAGGCGCGCGCTGCGCTTCTTCGAGCAGCAGGGGCACACCGTCGTCCCGTCCGCATCGCTGATCGCAGACGACCCAACACTTCTGCTGATCAATGCGGGCATGGCTCCGTTTAAACCGTACTTCCTCGGGGAGGTCCCTCCTCCCTTTGCTCGGGCAACAAGTGTGCAGAAGTGCGTTCGCACTGTTGATATCGAGGAAGTTGGCAAGACGAGCCGCCACGCCTCGTTCTTCCAGATGATTGGCAACTTCGCTTTCGGTGACTATTTCAAAGAGGCCACGATTCGCTACGCGTGGGAATTGCTAACTAAGTCAACCTCCGATGGCGGACTTGGCCTGTCCGAGTCCAAGCTATGGGTAACAGTCTACACGGACGATGACGAGGCGGAGGGCATTTGGCGCACCAATATAGGCGTGTCGGCCGACCGTATCCAACGGCTCGGGATGGCCGATAACTTCTGGTCCATGGGTGTACCCGGCCCGTGCGGACCTTCCTCAGAAATTTGTTTCGACCGCGGCCAGAATTACGGTCGCGAAGGCGGCCCAATCGCTAACGATGAACGCTACATGGAGATCTGGAACCTCGTGTTCATGCAAAACATTCGAGGCGAAGGACCGGCCAAAGAGGGCTACCCAATCATTGGCGATCTCCCCGCCAAGAACATCGACACCGGCCTCGGACTGGAACGGGTCGCAGCAATTATTCAGGGCGTTGACAGCCTCTTCGACATCGACACCACCGGCCAGATCCTCGATCTTGCCGCTGAGCTGAGCGGCACGAAGTACGGCAGCGTTCGCAAGGACGACGTCGCCCTGCGCGTGGTGGCCGACCACATTCTGACCAGCGTGATGCTGATCGGTGACGGTGTGACGCCCGCCAACGAGGGGCGCGGCTACATCTTGCGTCGAATCCTGCGCAGGGCGGTGCGCATGATGCGCCTGCTCGGCTCGCAGGAGCCGGTTGTGCACGAGTTGGTGGCGCGCACCGTCGAGGTGATGAGCCCGACCTATCCCGAGCTGGTGGGCGAGCACGACCGCATCGACCGAGTCGCGGTCGGTGAGGAGTCGGCGTTCTCGCAGACGCTAAAGTCCGGCACCGCCATCTTCGACGTTGCCGCAACCGAGGTCCGCAAGAGCAACGGCTTGGTCCTGCCCGGAGACAAGGCGTTCCAGCTCCACGACACCTACGGATTCCCCATCGACCTGACATTGGAGATGGCGCAAGAGCAGGGCCTGACGGTGGACGAGGAAGGCTTCCGCGGCCTGATGGCCGAGCAGCGTGCTCGGGCCAAGGCCGACGCAGCCGCGCGCAAGACCGGCGGGCATGGTGACAAGAGCGTCTACCGCGACCTGCTCCAGCTCGGCGGGACAGAGTTCACCGGCTATGAGCAGTTGGAGAGCGAGGCCACCGTACGGGGGCTGATCCGGGAAGGCGAGCGCGTTTCGGCCGCTGTTGAAGGGGAGATCGTCGAAGTCGTGCTCGACCGCACCCCGCTCTACGCCGAGTCTGGTGGGCAGGAGAGCGACGCCGGTCTGATCATCGCCGACGGCCTTGAGCTGGAAGTGCTCGACGTGCAGAAGGTAGCCCGCAAACTGTGGGTCCACCAGGTGCGGGTACGCCACGGCGAGCTGGCTGAGGGTCAGCAGGTACTGGCCAGGGTCGACCCGGAATGGCGTATCGGTGCCCGCCAGGCCCACTCGGGCACCCATGTCGTGCACGCCGCGTTGCGCCAGGTGCTCGGACCAACCGCCTTGCAGGCCGGCTCCTACAACAAGCCAGGCTACCTTCGGCTGGACTTCTCCTGGACCGGCGGCCTGTCGCTGGAGACCCGCAGCGAGATCGAGGAAGTCTCCAACCTCGCCGTTCGGCGGGATCTCCCCGTTCGCGCGCTCTACACCTCGTTGCCCAATGCTCGGGAGTTGGGCGCTATCGCGCTGTTCGGCGAGACTTACGACGAGGAAGTCCGGGTAGTCGAGATCGGCGGGCGGTGGTCGCGCGAACTGTGCGGTGGCACGCACGTCGAGCACTCCTCGCAGATCGGCCCAGTTACCCTGATCAGTGAGTCCTCGGTGGGCTCGGGCCTGCGCCGCATTGAGGCGTACGTCGGCATTGAGGCGTACCGCTTCCTGGCCAAGGAACGTGCGGTCGCGGTGAACATCTCGGAGATGCTTCAGGTGCAGATCGGCGAGGCTGGCGACCGAGTCTCGGCCCTGCTCAAGCAGCTTCGCGAGGCCGAGAAGGAGGTGGCACAGCTCCGAGCCGCCCAGCTCAAGCGACTTGTCGGCGAGTTCGCGGAGAGTGCTATCGATATCCACGGCGTGTCCGTGGTCGCCCGACACCTGCCTGAGCCAGCGAGCAGCGACGAGTCGCGCAGATTCGTCCTTGACATCCGAGACCGGTTCACCGATCGACCTGCTGCCGTCGTAGTGACCGCCCTGAATGACGACAAGCCGATCGTCGTGTCTGCGGTCAACGACAAGGGCAGGGAGCGCGGGCTCAAGGCCGGTGACCTCGTTCAGGTCGCGGCCAAGGTGCTCAAGGGCGGTGGCGGCGGAAAGCCCGATGTCGCCCAGGGCGGCGGTACTGATCCACTCGCGACCATCGATTCATTACGGGAGGTCGTGCGGGTAATCGAGCAGACCTTGAGTCAGTATAAATAGCTGCTCGACACCCATTGATCAACTCGGGAACCAGCATGCTGTCATGTAGCAGATGTGGTATGCAAAACACGTCACCTGCGTCACCAAAGGTGCTGTCGATCCTGCGGACTGAGGCGTAAAAAGCCTCACGAACGCCAATTGGGCCGAGTGCTGATCCCCTGGCCGCTCCCGATCCAGTATCGGATGGAACGCCCAGTAAGAGCGCCGGAGCGTTGGCCGAACTACGCAAACCTATTTCCCAGAGCTGGCGAATCGTCAGTGGGTCCAATGTTCCGTACAGTCGACGGTGCAGGCGTTCGGCGTAAGGGCTCGTGCCGGTCGACGCCGAAAAACTACCGAATCCTGGCGGTCGAAGTAGGACGTTCATTCCTGGCATTTCGGTACCTGCGAGGACATCTTTTTCCTTCATTACACCGCGCTTTCGATATGCAAACCCGACAGTAACAAAAAGTAGTTTTAGGAATCACCGGGGTGGTGAACCTCTACGACGTACCGGTGCTATCTGGCGCTGTGCGGGGCGGAGCTGACCGTGGAGCGCCTGCCGCCGTGGAACTGCCCGGAGGGTTGCGAGTGCGACGTCGAAGCACTGATCTGCCCGGGCTGTGTGCGCCAGGCCGTCGAGTCGAGTGTCCGGTGAGCGCACCGACCCGCACTGATCATTCTTGCCGATGTCCCAGGTCAGGACCCTGCTGATGGGCGCGTTCGTAGAGGGCGGCGAGTTCAGGTTCGCGGGCGGTCTTGAGCAGGAGGGTGACCATGGGGTCGGCCGGCGGAACGGGTTCGGCTTCCAGCGAGGCGAGGATGGTGTCGACCGCCTCAAGCGGGATGCTGGACCGGACCAGCAACTCCAGTAACTGAGTGTTGCGCAGCCGGTGGGCAGGACTGAGCGCGGTGTCGATGTGCTCTCGGCGCTCGGCGTGGGTGTCGGCTTCACTGGGGTGCGCGATAGTCGCCTCGGAGTAAGCGGCCAAGGCTTGGTGGATGACCTCCAAGGACTTGCGCCCCAGGTTGCGCATCCTCATCAACGCTTCGTCGGGGACGGGCGCGAGGTCCTCCAGAGTAGCGAATCCCTCCCTGGCCAGCAGCTTGTAAGCGCGAGGACCCAGCGTCGGTTCGGCAAACCTGAGCGGGGTTCGGGTAGCGGGCATCGGGTGCAGCGTCCAGCCGGCGACGCCACCACGCAGCAACTCCCGGAAGCACTCGGCGAGTGTGCCGGCTCCGACGACATGCACCACTCGCCCCGGGCGGCGGAACAGCAGCGTCCAGGCCACGGATCCGTAGCTGTCCGAAAGCAGCCGCGCCGTGGCGGAGTAGCAGCTGGAGGGACGGTACTCGAACTCGCGGAGTGCCTCTCGCAGCGCCTCCTCGGGGTATGAGTCGATCGGAGCAGGATCGGGGGCGTACGGCCAGGGCTCGTCGCCTTCGACGTGTACCCGCACCAACTGGTCTTGCAGATCCACGACCACTCCCTCCTCGGCCTGAAGATACCTGATGCCCCGGCCCAACAGGCCGGCCGTGACCAGATCCTACAGTGGGGGTGGGCAGCACCGATCTGGCCGGCACTCATGGGCACCGCCATGCTTGACCCATCAAGTCAATCCACCAGGACAATTCGCTCCGTCTTATTATCTCGCCGCAGAAGCACGTCCTGGCCATCGCGATTAGCCCGGTAAACAATAATTCCGTATCCAACTAGGCGGCGAAGAGCTTCGGTGATCGTAACACCCTTCTCGGTTGAAATTTCTTGGAGAGCTTCCAGTGTGTCTCGCGAGATGTTCACGCTCAGACGCGTTGGCTTGACTGATCCATTAGGAGCGTCAGGTGTCGTTGGCCCCGACGGGACCGCAGGCTGCACCTCCGTATGCATCCCACCGGATGTACCGGCTAGTTCGAGCCTCTTGCCCATGCCCATCATCTCCACTCACTCAGGGGTCATGTACCACACTGACACCTGCCCCGTCAAGTGCACCTTCCTTCAGTCTGTCAGGTGGCTAGCATGTACCACTACCGCGTGGCTGTCGACAGCTAAACGACGCATTCCGCTGTACGCAACGTCCGTTAACTCTACCAGGTGATGACACCTCACCGCATGCATGTCATGCGGATGGCGTACGTCGAAGATGTGCTCATGTCACTCATCGAAGCGGTGCTCCTAAGCCGCTGAACTGCGGAAACATGTTATCGACCCCGGTGATTGGGCATCTACAGCGATGGTATAGCGTTCCTCCACCGTCTGGGGGACGTGATCATCTTCCATGTCCTCAGGAGGGAGCAGGATGGACATCCCCACAGAACACGGACCCAACCGGCTTGTCGAAGCGCCGGGTGTGCGGGGTGTGTCACGCCCTCCGGGGGACGCATCCAAGTTTCGATGGGCCTCAGGGAAGTTCCTCGATCAACTTGTTATCTGCGAGGACGAACTTCCAGTCGAGGACCCTGTGGCGGTAATCGAAATCGTCGAGGGATTTTTGACATGACGACATATGAGCGGGTGGCGCGCGGCGGAGATGATGACGATGCGAGTCAGGTCGGAAACGTATCCTCCGTATCCTCTTCGGGATTAATTAACACTCCCGCCGCCCCGATTCAGAGAGGGGACATCAATGAGGAGGTGATACCACCGGAAGACAAGCCAGTGGTACGACTTGAGACTTCATACATACAACTTCGGCGCTGGGTAGTCGCCGGAGTGGGTGGACTTATCGGTATTGTGTTGTTTCTGTCGCCTGTGCTAGTTCTCGTGAGACCAGAAGCGGCAAATTTTGCCGCAAGCTATCTTCAGACAGGGTTGGCTGGTCTCTTTGGTATCGGAGGGAGCGTTGTTACCTACCTTTTTACCCGTGAGAGGTCGTGAGGTCAGCAACCCCAGCTGACGGCAAGTGAAACAGTAGCGCCCACGGCACGATCGCTCACTGTGGACCGTCAGCGCCGCGACGAGCTCCCCCGCAGCGGCGACGAACCCGTCTCCGTCGGAGTGAACGTCAAGGGACAAGTGAGCGACACCCAGATGCATCCACGTGCACATCACGGTACTCTCCTGCGTATGAACCAGCGTGAGCGCTTGACGATCTCTCTGGACCAGCCCGTGGCCGCCAGGGTCCGCCAGTGCGGCGCTCGTACGCGTGGGGGCGCGTCGGGCTACCTCGAGCGCCTCGTTCGAGCCGATGCCCTGCGCGAAGCGGCCAACAGCATGGCACGCTGGTACGCGGCCAATCCCACCCATGTCGAAGACTCGCTGGCTGAGACCGGCGCCGCACTGGACGAGGCAGGCTGAGTGTCCCTCCGCCGAGGGGGCGTCTATCCCTACAAACCAGTCCTTCAACGACCCGGCCAATCGCTCCAACGCTTAATCATCTCGGCGGCCCCGCTCAACGAGTCACCCTTACCTGTTGTGCTGGGGCTGCAGGTCGTCGATCGCGACCCTGACTCCCCGCTGTCCGTGCGACTTGAAGGTCACGGCTGGGCAGTCATCACCACCATCGAACAAGTGATCAAATCCCGTCTCGACGGGTCAGCTGGTGTCATCAGCCCCGACGAACAGCAGACCGTCGACAACGCTCTCCGCGCGGCTCTTGATCTCTGAACCAGCGCCTGAATCATTTCGCATCATGATGCGATTACGAGTAGTCGAGGAACCCCTTGCGGGTCTTGCGGCCCAGCAGGCCGGCCGTGACCAGGTGTTCCAGCAGGGGTGCCGGGGCGAATCCCGGCTCGCGGAACTCCCGGTAGAGGCTGCGCTGGATGGCCAGTGAGACATCCAGGCCCACCACGTCGAGCAGCGCGAAGGGACCCATCGGCAGCGCCGCACCCACCTTCATCGCGGTGTCGATGTCCTCCGCGCTGGCGTAGTGCGCCTCCAGCATGCGCACCGCGTCGTTGAGGTAGGGGAACAGCAACGCGTTGACGATGAACCCGGCGCGGTCGCCGCAGCTCACCGGCACCTTACCCAAGGAGCGGGCAAGCTGGCGAGCGGTGGCCGCCACCTCGGCCGTGGTGGCGATGGTCGCCACCACCTCGACCAGCTTCATCACCGGAGCGGGGTTGAAGAAGTGCATCCCCACCACATCACCCAGGCGGCAAGTCGCGGCCGCGCACTCGACCACCGGCAGCGACGAGGTGGTGGTGGCCAGGATCGCGCCCGGTTTGCACACCTCGTCCAGCGTGGCGAAGATCCCGCGCTTGATCTCCAGCTCCTCGGCCACCGCCTCCACCACCAAGTCGACGCTCGCGAAGTCATCCAGCGAGGTGGTGGTGGAGATCCGCCCGAGGGCGGCGGCACGGTCCGGCTCGGCGAGCTTGCCGCGATTGACAGCCTTGTCGAGCGAGCGGGTGATCGCCGCGACCGCCGCCTCGGTCCGGCTGGTGCTCCGGCCCCGGACGATCACCTCGTGCCCGCCCTTGGCCAGCACCTCAGCGATGCCGGTGGCCATCAACCCGGTGCCCACCACGCCGACCGGGCCGATCGGGCGGGTCGCGACACCGGAGTCCCCGGCCGACGGGGTGGCGGCATCGGGCACCACCGTCGAAGAGTCCTGCCCCGCGTAGGTGTAGAAGCCGCGACCCGACTTCCGGCCGAGCAGCCCAGCGGTGACCATCTGCTTGAGCACCGGGACCGGCGCGTGCCGCCGGTCGGCCGACTCGCTGTACAGCGCCTCCAGGATCTCATAGGCGGTGTCCAGGCCGATCAGATCCAGCAGCGCCAGCGGACCCATCGGGTAGCCGCAGCCGTAGCGCATCGCGGCGTCGAGATCCTCCCGGGTCGCGTAGCGCTGCTCGAACATCCGCGCCGCGTGGTTGAGGTAGCCGAACAACAGCCCGTTGGCGATGAACCCGGCCCGGTCCCCGACCACCACCGGGGTCTTGCCCAGCGTATCCGCGAGCGCGGTGACGTCGATGATGACCTGCGCGTCGGTGACCACGGTGCGCACCACCTCGACCAGCTTCAGCACCGGTGCCGGGTTGAAGAAGTGCATCCCGACGACCCGGTCCGGCCGCTTGGTCCGCACCGCGAGCTGAGTGATCGACAGGCTCGAGGTGTTGGACGCCAGCACGACATCGCCCCGCACGATCCCGTCCAGCTCGGTGAAGATCCGGCTCTTGAGGTCCAAGCGCTCCGGCACCGCCTCGATGACAAGGTCCACGTCGGCCAGATCGGCCAGCTTCGTGGTGAAGCTGATCCGGCCGAGCAACTCGCGGCGGGCTGTCTCGTCGAGCTTGCCGCGCTGCAGGGCGCGCGCGGTGGAGTGCTCGAGATGCCCGCGGCCCCGTGCCACGCCCTGGTCATCAGCCTCGACCGCCATCACGTCGAGCCCGGTGCGGGCGAGCACCTCGGCGATCCCGGCACCCATCGTGCCCATGCCCACCACGCCCACCGTCGTGATCTGCGTTGCCATCTCGTGCCTCCCGCTCAGCGACCGTAGAGAACCCGCACGATCCGCAGCAGCATCCCCATCGCCCAAGCTGGGCGATCGAAGGTGAGTACCCGCACCACGGGAGGGAACCGGCGGCGGGTGACCGCCTTGGTCCGGCTGAACTCGCGGAGACCGTCAGCGCCGTGGATCCGCCCGAATCCGGAGTCACCGACCCCGCCGAAGGGCAGCGCGGGCACCGCAGCATAGGAGATCACGCTGTTGACCGAGACCATCCCGCACCGGAGCCGGGCGGCGATCTCCGCGCCTCGACGCGCGGAGAAGACCGCGGCGCCCAGTGCGTAACGGCCGGCGTTGACCCGCGCCACCGCCTCGTCCAGGGTCGCGACCCGGTGCACCGTGAGCGTCGGGCCGAAGGTCTCCTCGGTCACCGCGATCGAGGTCTCCGGGACGTCGCTCAGCACGACCGGTTCCACATAGGGCGGTCGGATCGACTCCGCACCGCCGACCAGCGCGGTGCCGCCCCGGGCGAGCGCGTCGGCCAGATGCTCGCGGATCACCTCGATCTGGGCCGGTCGGGTGATCGGGCCCAGCTCAGCACCCGGCTCAGCGTCGGCCCGCAGCCGCCGCGCCAGGGCGACCACCCGCTCGGTGAACTCCCGCGCGACCTCCTCGACGACGTACACCCGCTCCACCCCGACACAAGCCTGCCCCGCGTTGGCCATCGCGCCCCACACCGCGGCGTCGGCGGCCGCGGCGAGGTTGGCGTCGGCGTCGACCAGCAGCGCGTCCTTACCGCCACACTCCAGCACGACTGGAGTGAGCGTCTCGGCGCAGGTTGCCATCACCTTCGTGGCCGTGGCCGCAGACCCGGTGAACGCGAGCTTGTCCACCCCGGCCTGGCACAGCGCCGCACCGGTCTCGCCGAAACCGGTGACGACCTGCAGCAACGGGTGCTCGGGAACTACCTCGGAGAGGCTCTCCGCCAGCGCCCGGCCCACGCCCGGAGTCAGCTCGCTGGGCTTGAACACCACCGCGTTGCCAGCGGCGAGCGCGTAGCCGATCGACCCCATCGGGGTGTGCGCGGGATAGTTCCACGGCCCAATCACCCCGATCACGCCGTAGGGCTGGTACTGCACCGTCGAGGCCTCGTGCAGCATCAACAGGCCCGATCCCACCCGGCGGCGGCGCAGCACCCGCTCGGCGTGGCGCGCGGCCCAGTCCAGGTGCGCGACAACGAGCACGCATTCCAGCCGGGCGTCATCCAGGGGCTTGCCGGTCTCGGCGCTGATCAGCCCGGCCAGCTCGTCGATCCACCGGGTCAGCACGCGGCGCCAGGCCAGCAACCGGCGGCGGCGCTGCGCGAACCCTAGCCCGCTCCACCACTCAGCCGCCTCCCGGGCGCGAGCGACCGCTACCCGCACCGCCGCCTCGTCATCCACCTGGTGGTAGGCGATGACCTCGCCGGTTCGCGGGTCCACCGACGGGAAGCGGGTCGCTCCGTCGCGGGTCTTTCCGTCGCGGGTTTGGGGCTGGCCGCTGCCCATGGTCTGCGCCATCGTCGTCCTCTCGCCCCGCATCGGCGGTAACCCGAACAGTACGGGCAACGCGCCATCCGCACCGAACGTGACGCGGGTCTCAGAACAACCGCGGCTCGACACTCTCGGCACCGCGCAACTCATCGTAGTCCACCGTGACGCACCGGATGCCTCGGTCGGTGGCGAGCGTGTGCGCCTGGGGCTTGATCTGCTGGGCGGCGAACACCCCGCGCACCGGGGCCAGTTGCGGGTCGCGGTTGAGCAGATTCAGGTACCGGGTGAGCTGCTCCACCCCGTCGATCTCACCCCGGCGCTTGATCTCCACCGCCACCGTCACCCCGTCACCGTCCCGGCACAACAGGTCCACCGGCCCGATCGCGGTGGGGTACTCGCGGCGGATCAGGGTGAACCCAGCGCCCAGCGTCGCGGTGTGCTCGGCGAGCAGGACCTGCAGGTGGGCTTCAACGCCGTCCTTGACCAGCCCGGGATCCACCCCGAGCTCGTGGCGTGAATCGTGCGCCACCTCGTCGATCTCGATGATCAGCCGCTCACCGGCGCGGTTGGTGACCGTCCAGCGCCCCGGCTGCTCGGTCAGCGTGCACGGCGGGCTCATCCAGTTCAGCGGCTTGTAGGCACCGCCGTCGGCGTGCACACTCACCGACCCATCCGCCTTGACCAGCAGCAGCCGCGTGGCCATCGGCAGATGCGCGGTCAGCCGACCGACGTAGTCCACTTGGCAGCGAGCGATCACAAGGCGCACTCGTGCACGCTAGCGTGCCCGTGAGTGGCGATGCGACCTATCACTCGCATCGCCACTCACGGGTTATCCACAGGGCGGCGTTTCGAGAGGAAGGCGGCCATGGCTTCCTGGGCGGCCGCAGTCTGCGAGGTCGTGGCCATCACCTCCAGGGCGATGAGGTAGGCGTCCGCCTCGGGCCGGTCTAGCTGCGCGTAGAGGGTCCGCTTGCCCAGCGCCTTGCTGGCCCGACTGCCGCGGGTGGCGCGGGCCAGCAAGTCATCCACGGCGGCGTCCAGCTCGGCGTCTGGGACTGTCCGGTTGACCAACCCCCACCGCTCGGCGGTGCGGGCGTCCACCACGTCACCGGTCAGCGCCATCTCCATCAGCCGCTTTCGCCCGATCGCCCGGGCCACCGGGACCGCGGGTGTATGACAGAACCAGCCGCCCCGGCCGCCGGGCAGCGCGAAACCCGCCGACTCGGCCGCCACCGCGAGGTCGCAGGAGGCCACCAGCTGGCAGCCCGCCGCGGTGGCCAGCGCGTGCACCCGCGCGATGACGACCTGCGGGACAGACTGGATGGTGCGCATCACCTCGGTGCACAGCGCCAGCAACTCCCGGACCCCGGCGAGGTCGCGCGCCGCCACGTCGGCGAAGTCATGACCCGCCGAGAACACCGGGCCCTCGGCACCGAGCACGATGCCACTCGCGTCGGAGCGCCCGGCGTCGAGGAACGCCTCCCGCAACTCCACAAGGTGCTCCCCGGACAGCGCATTGCGCCGCCCCGCCCGATTCATTGTGATCCGGACAACTTCTCCAACCCGCTCAACCTTCAGCGCGGCAAAACTCATACCTTCACCTGGCGATCAACGCCACTCACCGCGACGCCGACTGTGATCGGCACGGCTTCGCCGACGGTGCCGGCGAAGCCTTCGTCCAGCGAATCCACCAGTGCCACTGACGTCGCCAAGGTCTCGTGTGCCACGAAGTCCTGATGCGTGCGGATCGCCGCGAGGACGTCCTGCGGCGCGGCGACTGTCAGCGTAATGCGGTCCGCGACATCCAGGTCAGCGTCCCGGCGCGCCTGCTGTATGACCCGCACCACGTCACGGGCCGTTCCCTCCGCGGCCAGTTCGGGCGTGATCTCGACATCTAATGCGATGGTCACCCCCCGCTGGGACTCCACGACCCATCCGCTGCGCGGGACCTCCGTCACCACGACCTCGTCAGGTCCGAGGGTAATCTCCGTGCCCTCGAAGGAGACTGTCGCCTCACCCCCGGTTCGCAGCCGCTCGACCAGCTCGCGCGGATCGGCGGCAAGAACGGAGTTCGCCACCTGCTGTGTCCACTTGCCGAAACGCTTGCCGAGCACCCGGAAGTTCGGCTTGACACTGACATCAATGACCGCCCCCGCAGAGTCCAGCAATACCAGCCGCTTGACGTTGAGTTCCTCGGCGACGTCGTCTAGCAAGGCTTGCGGCAACTCGGTCCCGGGGGGAAGGCCGACGAACGCACTCCCCAACGGTTGGCGGATCCGCACCTTGCTGCTCTTGCGCGCCGCCCGCCCCGCTTCGGCCAGCGCCCGAGCGGTCCGGACCTGCTCGGACAGCAGCGGATCAATCAGCTCAGCGTCGGCCTGCGGCCAGGTCGCCAGATGCACCGATTCGGGTGCGCCCGGGTCGCCCGGCCGGACCACGTGTTGCCAGACCTCCTCGGTGATGAACGGAACGAACGGTGCCAGCAGACGGGTCAGCACGTCCAAGCACTCCCGCAAGGTGGAGAGCGCGTCCTGGTCTCCCTCCCAGAACCGCTGACGAGAACGCCGTACGTACCAGTTCGACAGGTCATCGACGAAGTCGGCCAACAAGCGTCCCGCGCCCGCGGTGTCGTAGCTCTCCAGCCGCTCGTCGACGGCACTCGTCAACGCGTGCACCTCGGACAGCACCCATCGGTCCAGAACAGTTCGACGCTGCGCAGCGATCGCGGTCTGCGGCACCCACTGGGCGTGGCTGGCGTAAAGGGTGAAGAAGGATGCGGTATTCCAGTAGGTCATCAGGATCTTGCGAGCGATCTCCCCCAGCGCGCCAGACCAGATCCGACGCTGTGACCAGGGCGAACCGGAGCAGGCCATGAACCACCGCAGGGCGTCAGCTCCGTGCGTGTCCATGAGTGGGATCGGCGCGAGGGTATTTCCGAGATGCTTGCTCATCTTGCGTCCGTCTTCGGCCATGATGTGGCCGAGGCAGACGACGTTCTCGTACGCGGAGCGGTCGAAAACGAGCGTGCCCACCGCCATGAGGGTGTAGAACCACCCCCGCGTCTGGTCGAGCGCCTCGCAGATGTACTGCGCCGGGTAGGTGCGGGCGAACACCTCCTCGCTGCCAGCCACGTACGGATAGCCGATTGCGGCGAAGGACATCGCGCCAGAGTCATACCAGGCGTCAATCACCTCGGGCACCCGGGTCGCCATCTTGCCGCAGTCGGGGCAGCCGAAGGTGACCTCGTCAATGTAGGGCCGGTGCGGGTCGAGCCCGGACAGGTCGACGCCGGCCAACCGGCCCAGCTCGGCGCGGGAGCCGATCGCGGTGACGTGCGAGTTCTCGCACCGCCACAGAGGCAGTGGCGTGCCCCAGTAACGCGAACGGGACAGCGCCCAGTCGACGTTGTTGTCTAGCCAGTCGCCGTACCTGCCGTGCTTGATGTGTTCGGGGTACCAGTTGGTTCGCTCATTCTCACGTCGCAGGGCGTCACGCACCGTTGTCGTCCTGATGTACCAGGACAGCTGCGCGTAGTACATCAAGGGCGTATCGCAGCGCCAGCAATGCGGATAGGAGTGCTCGTAGCTCTCGTACCGGAACAACCGACCCCGCCGCATGAGATCCTCAACCAGGATCGCATCCGCGTCCTTGAAGAAAACCCCACCGACCAGGGGAACCTCGTCGAGGAAACAGCCGTTCGGAGCCACTGGATTGACCACCGGCAGGCCGTTCGCCCGACACACCGCAAGATCCTCGGCGCCGAACGCCGGGGCCTGGTGCACCAGGCCAGTGCCGTCGGCCGTGGTCACGTAGTCGGCGAGTACCACCATGTGCGCCCCGGGGATATTCACGAGGTCGAACGGTCGTCGGTAACGCAGGCCGGCCAGTTCGGCTCCGGGTACGGTCGCCAGCGTTTCGGCTTCCTCGCCCAACACGGCCGCGAGCAGCGGCTGAGCCACCACAAAAGTGCCCTGCGTGGTGCGGGCCAGAACGTAGGAAACCTCAGGGTGCACGGCGACTGCGGTGTTGGACACCAGAGTCCACGGTGTGGTGGTCCAGATCAGCAGGTCGACGTTCTCCTGCCCCGCGAGCGGTTCGAGCAGGGGCAACCGCACATACACCGACGGATCCGTCACCGTCTCGTAACCCTGGGCCACCTCGTGGTCGGACAACGTGGTGCCACAGCGCGGGCAGTAAGGCGCCACGCGATAGTCCTCGGACAGCCGCCCGTCGGCGAAGATCCGCTGCAGCGACCACCACACACTGTCGATGTACTCCGGCGACATCGTCTGATACGGGTGTGCCAGATCGATCCAATAGCCCATTCGCTCAGTGAGCTGCTCGAACTCGTCGACGTGGCGCAGCACCGACTCCCGGCAGCGGGCATTGAACTCCGCGACGCCGACCTTCTCGATATCCGGCTTCCCGCTGAGTCCCATCTCTTTCTCGACGGCCAGCTCCACCGGCAGCCCGTGACAGTCCCAGCCGGCCCGGCGGGGCACCGAGTAACCCTTCATGGTCTTGAAGCGGGGGAAGACGTCTTTGAACACTCGGGCCTCGACATGGTGCGTACCCGGAGATCCGTTCGCCGTGGGCGGACCCTCGTAGAAGACCCAGCTCGGACCGCTGGCAGTCCGTTCCAGGCTGCGCGCGAAAACGTCGTTGACCCGCCACCACTCGATGACGCGCCGTTCCATTCCAGGAAAATCGATTCTCGGCGGCAGCGCGGTGAACGGGGACTTACCGGAGACGGTCTGTGTCATGTCGAAGGGCTCCCTGGGCTCCATCGTGCCTCGTACGGGCGGCGAACCACCGCCCACACGGGGACGAAGCGCCGGACGCCTGAGCCCGGACCCCGCGGTACCACCCCGCTTGCGCCCACTTCACATGAGTCCCCGCCACCCCTGGCGGGGGGCCCGTTCCGGGCTGAAAATGGGGTTGGCTGTCCGCTGACGTCGTTGCTCCTTGGTCCGTGTGAGGCCGTACATGAGTCGGGCGCTGGGAGCTGCCTCGA
>JBOHFJ010000012.1:0-29948 GCA_050699655.1 Pseudonocardiaceae bacterium | reverse complement strand
AGGCCACGGTGGACCGCACCAGACGGCCGTACCGGTTCATCAGCTCCGCCCAGACGGCTGTGGCTGCTGAGCGAATGCGTCCATTCACGGGTCTGGCTGCACTGATGTTTGTGGCCCATCTATCTTCCGAACTGCGGAAAAGCGACGCCGGTCCACCGTTCGGTTCCGGGCAGCCGCTGTAGGACGTAGCAACGAACACAGCAGTGGACACGTCAGGCTTCTCAAGAACACTGATCCATGACGCAAGAGTGTTGGCTTTGGTCTGACAGTTGGAAAAGTTCTCGATGGGCCGGTGGAAGAGCTTCCTGTCGTCCTCCGGGAGGGCATCGGCGATGACGACGTCGGCCGGTTCGTACAGGGCAAGCCCCTCGGCCCCCACTCCGGGCGTGCTCATCGCCCGCCCGGTTCGGCGCGATCTCGACCTTACTGTCGCGAAACGTGTAAGTCTCGTCCTCTGGATAGCTTGTAGAGAGGTTTCACGGCGAGTCCTTCTGAGATCCTTTTGACTTTGGCTGTCTCGGAAATATTCCATGATGGTGGCGGTAGGGCGTCGTCCGGTTGGATGCTCTTCCCAGGAGGTTCTCCACCTTTGGTGGAAGTGATCTTCCGCTCGACTCCTCCGGCCTCAACCGTCGGACGAATTAGCGCGGAATCGCTTGACCTCGCTGATCTGGCATTAATATCATCCCGATCAGTCGATCAACGCCAGGATCTGCACGCGGTCAACGCCCGGGGCACTGCTGGTACAGGCTGGCGGCCGGCACGCGGTGGGTGGCGACGGACCTGATATTTACCAGAGGCGCTCAACTGTTCGACCAGACGTTGGGGTACCCGTTGATGTACCTAATGGATGTAGGGGCGGCTACCCAGGCCGCCCCTACATCCATTTCATCATCGTTTCCGCTGCTCAGTCATGGCGCGCCCGAAGAGATTCGAACTTCCAACCTTCTGATCCGTAGTGCGAAGTTCACCCATTCAGTGGAATACTACCTGGGATTTTGGTCTGCTCTGGTTCTATAGCAGAGGCGCCGGCAATACCCAGAAGACCGCAGTTAATGGACAGTCCAATGGACAAGATCCGCGAAGCCGCCAGACTGTCAGCTCACTCCCCCGGCGGTACAGTCGCTCCGGAGCGTCAGGTATTCCGAGGGGGAGAAGCAGCTTGTCTACGAATTCATCCTGCCGGTCGGCCAGCACCGCGACCTCAGAGATCGTGGTGGCACCGTCGGCGACCGCGACCGCCATATCCACCAGCACCCGACCCGGCTCATGGCGGGTGCGAGGCTTGCACAGCCCGGCCAGCACCTGCGACAACTCACCGGTCAGCGTGGTCCGGTCGGCGACATCGGCGAGCAGCCGCGACCCGGCGTGCGACACCACACCCTCCCCGTCGGCGGTTACCGTGATCTTGGGACGCGTCGTTGTAGCCCGCACCTCGACAGTGCCTCTCATCAGGTCGACATGAGCCCTCAGCAAGCTCAGTTTCCCCTGGTAGCGATGGATCGACAAGACAACTACCTCCGCTTCACTCGAGATCCCCGGGTGGCCCCGACAACAACGGCACCGAGCGTGACATCCAGATGAACAAGCTGAGGCAGAAGGTGTCCTGCTGCATGCGCATCGTCACCGGAGCACAACAGTTCTGCGCGATACGCAGCTACCTATCCACAGCTGCCGAACATGGCAGGCACTTCTTCGACACCCTCGTCATGTCGCCGAGGGACACCCCTGGCTACCCCCAATTCAATGACCTGACCAGTTAGGGAGGCGTTACTGATCGGATACTCCCGGCCGTGGATCCACGGCGACCAAGCTGTTCGACGATTGTGCAGCCGAAATCATCTGGCCTCGCATCGTGATAAGGGCCGCTTCTTCATTGTCGCATCGATTGCTGGACGTACTAGCTCGGTTGCGGCTAGGAGCCTTGGCCGCCGGCCCGGAAGTCTATTAAGCTGATCGATGGTCGCTCTGAGGCGTGCTAGAGGTCGCGCTGATCCGACTGTGTGGATCAGGGGAACGAGTTTTTCAGCTGTGCGTTCTGCCTCGCGCCAGTCGCCTAGCTCAATCTGCGCATGCAGCAAGACGCACAGGTAGAGGTGGCGGTCTCGATGGGCTTCTACCGGGGTAGCTCGAAGCGCACTATGCAATGGTGAAATCGCTGCTTTCCAGTCGCCGAGACTACCGTAAATCGCTCCTGTGGCTGAATTGATGCCACGCTCGGAGATCCACCACGACCACACGGGATCGCGATCAGTCACGCCGTCGAAGAACAGGCTCACCGCCTGGTCGAGGACTTTTAGAGCCGCGCTCCGTTGGCCCATTTGCGCGTATGCACGGGCCACGCGGAGCCGAAACATCGAGTTCAGTCGAGAAGTGAGGAGTCGGTCGTCGAGCATAGGTTGCACGAGTTCCAGTGCTTCTGCTGGGCGTCTCAGGTAGGTAGCTTGTAGGCTCATATTGTGCGTCACGAATAATCCCATGGACCGATCGCCGGAAATTTGTGCCAGCGTCATTGCCGCATGGTTGACCCGGCGGGCTGCGAGCTGGCGGTTTGCGTCACAGAGCAGCCACCCTGTTAGCTCCGCTAGTTCGGCGCCAGCTGCGTGCAGATCGCGTTCGCAGTCGGCGCGATAAGCGCCCTGACGCAGTCGATGCCATACTGCGCGGAAGATGCGCATCGCGTAGACGGATACCGCGTCTCCCCCGAACTTGATGTCGAGCGTAACTAGGTGCTGGACCGAATCACGGATAGCGGCAATGTAGTCTTCGCCCGCCGGGCCGTGGTCAACCAATGTCTCGCTTGACAATGGAAGAGAAAAGCCGGCCAGTCCTGTTGGAATCTGCGGAGATATCATGGTCATAGGTTGGGGCGATGCCCGTTAGTGGCTTCGAAGATGGTGCGCGCTGCGGCAATTGAGCTAACGAACGCATCCGCCACCATGACCAATTTTTTGGCCTCATCGGTGAGATTTTCGGTGAGATCGTCCATCTTTGAGGTCCCTCCTGACCTTTCCACGTCGTCTGTCTTGGCCCACAAAGCCGCATGAATCTGAATAGCAAGTATGGTTGCGCTGCGTTGGTCATCAGTGACGACGTCGGAATTCTTGACCTGACGTACCGCGGCCTCAGCTACGGTTGGGTCGAAATAAGGACGCAGCGCCAACTGTCCGTCCAATATCTCGATCAGTCGTCGGTAAAGGCGGTAGTCGATGTCGCCCGGCCATACGAAGTCAACCAGTGGGGAAAGGGGAGGATGCAGAAGGATCTCGGGCGTTGCCTCGTACAGGGCCACCCACAAAGGGCGTAAACTGTGATAGTAATGGATCTTTCTGACCCATTGATACCACGTTGACAGCCGAGGTCCCCAAGCAGGCGCGGTCCATCCGAGAAGCTCAAGCAACGAGCCGACATCTCCAGCGACCCACTGTATGGGATTCCAAGGCGTCATATCGCCACCGGCCGGCCCGGCCACAGTTTGAATAAATCGCACAATACAGTATACCAATATTAGCACGGCGCCCAGCGCTAAAGTCAACATTCTTTGGCGCAACCAAAGACGATGAGTCAACTTGGCATAGCGCAAAGACCCCCGCAGTGTGGCAATTTGCCCCACCGCGACTGCGATGATAAAGAATCCGAGATAGGTCGCGTAATATGGATTATGTAGATTGAGTAGACTCGACGTCTCAGATGTATCCCGGCGACGTCTCGGAAGGATCAATAAAAATGAAGCGATCAAAAATGCGAGTACGACACCGAAGACGATAATCCGCTTGAGCGCTCGCCGCCGGGCGAGCTCAGGCGGGTGTGTCCAATATATCAGTACCACCTGCTGGGCTGTTGTAAGAACTATAACTGCAGCGTGCGACAGTATAATCGTGATATTCTGGAAGTTGAACAGCTTGGCAATATATGGAGAAATAGTGTCGAGGCCCACGGCAAAGCTCAAAAATGAACTAAGAAAATATATGGAAAGTGCGATTGCCGCAGGCTCTGTTTTGTTCGTGAATGGTCCTAGTATTCTGTACAAGAAGGCGCCCAGTGCGACTAGCGTACAGATCCACTCAAGAGTCGAATAGATCACGAACTTCCCCCTTGCGGTGCGGCTTTATCCTTGTGGTAAGAACGCAGTCGCACATTGAAAATTGCTGATCTAGCGGTAGGTTGGGGTGTGGATTTATCGCGACATTGTGCGGTATGAGCTGAGGCCGGAATGGTAGACTTGGTAGTGGCCGGTGCCTTAAATGGACTCAGCGCACGCACTGGTGT
This sequence comes from Pseudonocardiaceae bacterium, assembly GCA_050699655.1. GTDB lineage: Bacteria > Actinomycetota > Actinomycetes > Mycobacteriales > Pseudonocardiaceae. The sequence continues at coordinate 25,679 of JBOHFJ010000012.1, read as the reverse complement.
CACAGTCACCCCTGTTGTTTACTTAACGTCGCCTGGATTCGTTTGACGACTAGATCGTCCGATCTTCCCTGGTTGACATAACCCGTACCCCGCGTCGCCGGCGTCCATCCCATAATATTCATAATGATCGTGGCCAACAGCTCCGCTTCACGCTCCTCTGCCGTGTCGTAATACGTCCGTCGGAGTGCGCGCCGGATAATTTCCGGTGAGATGTCTGGCATCATCTGTTGCCAGTACTCGTCTCCGGTGTCGTTATTGTGGTGGCCGGCGATGATGTGGCCGACTTCGTGGAGAATGATGTGGTCCTGATGTATCCGCGTGGTTTCAGACTGATAGAGGATGTAGTCAGCCGATTCGGTGCCGATCCAGAGACCGAACGGCCCAGGCACTGGAAGGGGGTGTGCGACCAAGCGAATCGGTCGTCCTTGACGTGCCCCGAGCCGTTGGCAGAGTACCTCGACCCGCAGCGGCGGTCGAAGATCCAGTGCTTGAAGTTCGCGCTTGCACCAACGCCGAAGTGCCCGATCGTCGATGACGATCATTGCCTGACCTCTCCATGGTCGGCTTCCGACGATCTACCTCCAGGTCGTGCCCCGGACGCAGATCGGAGGAGGCTCATCCCGACGTGTCCGACGAGCGGCGCTCTGCCTGCTCCAATCGGTACACAACATCCAACAAGTCCATAACCTGCCTGCGGCGCTCCGGGGTTAGCTCGCCCGCCCGCATAGCCATCAGTGCCCCCTGATCGCGGTCCGCGTTGAGTTCCCGACGAGCCTGCTCGGCTACCAGTGCCTGAAGCTGCACGTTGACCCGCTCCGTCACTTCGCTGTCGAAGAAGTACGCAGCAGGCACGCCGAAGAAGTCGGCGAGGGCCTGCAGGTGCTTCAGGGTCGGATTGTCCTTCTTGCCCTTCCGTAGCTGCCAGATATAACTCTGCGAGATCGTCACGCCGCTAGCCCGGCCGATCTCGGTGGCGACATGTTCGTTGCTGTACTCCCGCTTGCCACCATCCCGAGGGCGGACCTTCTCGAACAAATAGTTGATCTTTTCAGCCAACGTCGGCGCAGCACCGCCGGACATCGAGCAACCTCCTCATAGCACACACTCTTAGACTCATATAGTCACCTAAACGGGTGAATTTTGGATCTCAGTTGCAGCCTGGATGGTTCCATCATACACTGGAGTGGGCAGGAATCTCAACTGATATCTACACGGTGAGCAGGCGGGTTAGACTGTGGTCTAGGCGACGGCGGGGTAACTCAGGCGACGGCGCACCCTAGTGACACCGAGGTTCGGTGGATGCAGATAGCCGCTGGTAGCTACCGACGTGTACGCGCAACGTTGGGAGTGCGGACGATGTTGTTCTACGGCACTTTCCTCCGAGATCAGATCTGGGAAGCGGAGCATGATGCGGCCAAGCGCACGAATGATGATTTATCTGACCGACGCGACCAAGATATTTCGTGGCCACCGATCCTGGGGCTGTTCAAGTCTCTCGTCGTGGCATTGACGTATCTGCGTCGCAATCGAGCGCAGGCCGAGTTGGGTGAGACGTTCGGGGTGTCCCAATCGACGATCAGCCGTGCGATTTCTGGGGTGACGTCCTTGCTGGGCGAGGCGCTCAAGGGGTATGTGCCCACGGCCGACGAGCTTGACGGGAGCACGCAGTACATCGTGGACGGCACCTTGCTGCCGTGCTGGTCATGGGCCGCGCACCCAGAGCTGTACTCCGGTAAACACAAAACCACGGGCATGAACGTCCAGATTTCCTGCACGCTGTCCGGGCGACTCGCGTATCCGCGCTGTTCATCGATCCGTGCGGCTCGGAGGGTACCGACATTGATCGGGCGGTGGGAGCTGAGGAACAGGGTGCGCTGATGGGGCTGGCGACCGGGTTGGGTACCGTGGTCCCCCGCACAGCCCACTCCTTACCGCATCAAGCCGTCGAGTCAGCCCTGAAGGCCAGGTGCTCAGCCTCGGTCATTTATCGAGATCGGGAAAGATCTGTGCCGGGTGGTTTTTTGATGCGCGAAAAGTTCCTCTGAGCTGCGAGAATGAGGGTCTTCGAGATCCTCGATACCGCAGGCGTGAGAGGCGCTTTTCAGGTGGATGTTACCGCGTGGTCCAAGGGCTTGTCCGTTGAAGTGGGTGGGCGTCGACCAGTCGACGGATCTCCTGAATGATCAGCGCCGAAGTCGGCGCGTCGTAGCGGTTCTCGGCGTTGAGGGTGAACTTCAGCTCCAGTTCGCTGTCGGTCAACGGCCGACCGGGTCCACCTCGATTGCTGAGGCAGGTAACCTGCTCGGTGCGGCCATCAGAGAGATGCACGGTCACCGTAGACGGTAGCTGGTCGGGGAAGATTTAGGTGCATTCACGGTCGGCATAGCACCTTACCTTGCCGGCCAGGTCGAGCACATCGGCGCGACGGACCGCCGTGTCCGTGAAATCCTCGACGTACACACCGAGGCCGCCGCCGCCGGCGAGCGCAGCCGCCACGGTGTACGGGCCGGAGAAGGCCGCCGCGTACCCGTTCCTGGGTGTCGTCTTGTCGGCCGCCGAGCTCGGTGGTCACCCGCTCCGGTCGTGCTCGATCACCACAGAATGCCCGGACGAAGCCAAAGCGTCCCTCGAGCACAGTGGGCGGCCTGGTGAGCCCAGCGATGGCCAGCTGGGTCGCGGTGACTCCGCAGTGCGCCGCCCAGCCAGTCTGTATTCGCTTGACATTGCCACCGGTCCGGTTGGCCTCGATCAGCCCGCAGGACATGCTGGCCGCGATGCTCCCGGCGGCCGCGATCGTGCCGGCGTCACCGGCCAGCACCATCGCGGCGGCCACGGCCGACCCCACAGCGCCACAGATGCTGGTCGCATGCTGCCCTCGGTCGAAGAAGATCGAGTTCCGGTGCTCCTGGTCGTATCCGGCCATGCCCAGCCGGATGCAGACCTCGGTACCCACGGCGATGGCGTCCAACAGGCGCGGGCCGTCGAGGCCGGCGGCCTCGGTTACGGCGAGCACAGCGGGGACGACCGATGCGCTGGGCATGCGTTCGTGGTGTCCGATCGCAGTCGACTCGGGCAGGGAGCCCCACTGGCGTGTGACGGCGAGGACGGTGTGCAGGATGGGCTGCGCAGAGCCCAAGACCATGACGCCCACGGTGTCCAGAACGGCACGCACGGCCACCTCCCGCCGCGCTCCAGGTAGGCCACGCTGAGCCGTGTGCTCGGCGAAGTCGGCCACATCATTGATGAGCCCCCGGATGCTGCTCATCGGTTGCCGCTCACCAGGGCGAGCGGGCGCAGCGGCGAGCCGGTCGCGCCGACAATGTTCAGCGGCGCCAGGACGAACGTGAACTCCGTGATGTTCCGGGCGGCAAGCTCGCCGAGGCGCAGGTGCTCGATGATGTGCGTGCTGTGATCCACGAGCAGGATCCGGTGCACCGGCAGGGTGGCGTGCCCTCGGCCCGGATGCACCTGCTCGAAGGCCGAGGTGTCGGCGCCGGCCGCGATGATCTCTTGCTGGACCAGCCACTGCGCGGCGGCCGGGGTGACCCCAGGTACGGGCGCACCGCAGCCTGCCTCGCCGCCGCAGCCATATCCTCGGCGGTGATGCCGTAGCCGCCGGGAAGGTACTCGACGCCGTGCACCTTCGCGACGTCCAACAACACGCCGTGACACACCCTCGGCCGGATGGCGTCCACGCCGTGGACCGTGAACGCTCCCCCGATCTGGGCCCACACCGCCGTGCAGCACACCGTCCTGTGACACATGGGCCAGCGCGTCGACGTGCGTCCCGACATGACCACCGGTGATGATCACCTCGTTGGCCGACGATCCACCGTCCGACCGGACCATGTCCCCGTGGCGCCGCGCGAGCATCATGCGAAAGCCCGGGTGGTTCGGCGAGCAGGGCATTCCGGTGGTGAGCGGCTGAGCAAGGTCGATCACCTCGATGCCGGCCATCACTGCGGCCAGCAGCGGATCGCCGGCCCGTTCTGATGTACCCGTCATGTCACGTTCACGACCGGAAACACGCTCTGGAGCGGGTTCGGCAGGCCGGCGGCCCGGGAGGCGATGATCACGCGGGTCTGGCTGGCGTCCATTGTGGCGCTCTCCGGGTCGGTGTACAGATCGGCACGAAGATCGGATTCGCCTAGTCCCAGCATGCCGACCGATGGCGAGGCCGTGGCGAATAGACAGCTACGGTCTACCGGGGACCCAATCCGAGAGCCGCTCATGTTTCGGCGTCCCCCTTCTGTGAACGGCTCGGCGGTTTCTCGTCGTTCAGGGTCAGGATCTCCTCGGTGTGTTCGCCCAGCCGGGGGCCGGCCCACCTGATCCGCCCCGGTCTCGCCGACAGCCGGAACGGCACGTTCGGCATACGCACCGTGCCCAGCTCGGCGTCGGGGACCTGCACCAGCACCGACCGCGCCTGAAACTGCGGGTCGCGGGTGACATCGTCGACGTCGTAGATGGGCGCCACAGCCGCGTCGACGCGCTGGAAGTCAGCCAGCACGGCATCCTGGTCGTGGGCCAAGACCCAGCGTCCAATCGCGTCGTCAATGATCTCGCGGTGCTCGGCACGGCCGGAGCCATGCGCGAACCATGGCTCGTCGCACAGCTCGGGCCGTCCCACCAGGCGAACGATGCGCTCGGCCACCGACCGCGCCGGTGCTGATACGGCCACCCACCGACCGTCCCGGCACCGGTACACGCCTCGAGGGGCATTGTTGTTCGAACGGTTGCCCAGCCGAGCCGGCTTCACGCCGAGCTGGTCGTACACGGTGTTCCGAGTTCATCGACTTCGAGCGCCAGACCCTTTGGATGCGTTCAGGAAACCCGACGAGGTGGAGTCCGAATGCTCAAGAAGATCGGCGAGGCCGGTGTCCGGAACCTCGGCGTTGAGCCGTCCGGTGGTGTGGCCGAGCTGTGTTGGCCACCACGTACCCCGACTATGCCTTGCTCTTCGCCTGGAATCACGCCGAGGAGATCATGGTGAAAGAGAGGATCCCTACCCGCTCTATGAATGGCTGCGCACGAACGCGCCCGTGCATTTCAGCGGCCAGCTCGGCGCCCACGCGTTGACGAGGTTCGCCGACTGCGAGTACTTGCTGAAGAACCCAGTGCTGTTCCCGGCACCGGACGAGGACACGTTGCTCCGGATGATGCCGGAGTCCAGCCGGATCGGCCCGTTCCTCGTGCTGGTGACGTCGATCGTGAACTCCAATCCACCCAAGCACACCCGGCTGCGCCAGCTGGTGGGCAGGGCTTTCACGGCGCGCCGGGTCGAGCGGCTGACGCAAGACGTCCTGCGCATCGCCGTCGATCACGTTGGCGCGGTCGCCAATCGCTCGGCCGGTCGAGCCATCGACCTCCACGAAGAGCTGTCGGTGCCGGTTCCGCTGCGGGTGCTGGCCCAGCTGCTCGGCCTGCCTCTCGACGACGACCGGCTGCTGGCCGACCTGATCCCCCCATCATGAACATCCTCGACCCTTCGGCCGACACGGTGACCATCAAGGACGCCGATGATGCCTTTGGAAAGCTCACCGCCCATCTGTGGGATCTGGTGGAATCGCCGAGCTTGCCCAGTTACGGAAAACTTCAACCCCAGCCGACGGGACCTGACGTCGCTGAATGTGTTCACAATTGGTGATTTCAATGAGAAGCCGCGGGTCCGGGAATTCGCCGAGCTGCGCATGCGGTTGGACAAGCGATGGTGGACAAAAGCGGGGTATGCGGACTAATTTCTCACCGTCGGCGATTTCGAATGTGAACTGAGTAAGACGGCCAAAAGCGCTCAGCTGCTCCGGCCCCACTGGGGCTGGAGAGCGGGACCGAGCACCACGCCGAGCCCGTGCCTGCCCAACCCGGCCTTCCAGCAGCCGGACGACGTAGTGGCGGCGCCGCGGCGACAGGTCGCGGACACCGCCAGCGACCTCGACCACTGGCTGGACCGAGCCAGCGGCCGAGTATCGGCCGATGACCCCGGCTGGTACTTCACCGGCCGCCGCGAGCTGACCACCACCGTCGCGGATTTCCTGCACCGCGCCGACGGGATGCTGCTCGTCACCGGCGTAGCGGGCACCGGGAAGTCGGCGGTGATCACGCGGAACAAGGACCGCTGGCTCGGCTGGCCGAAGACCGCGGGCGACATCCAGTCCGCCTCGTGGTAGGAGTCCGCGGCACCGCTCCGGTCCCTGGCGCCGACGACGGCGGCCACGAATTGCTCGACTTGCCGCGCCGGTCGGTCGCACCACGGGAGCCAACCGGAGTGCGCACCGACGGGCCTGGTGTCCAGGCCGATTCGGCCTGCTGCGCAGCGACCTGCATGACGCGGCCACCGCGCAGCACCCGGCGGCGGAGCTCCTCGCGGTCCTGCGGGCGCCCGCATTCGGGCAGAGCGCTGGAATTCCATGGGCCGACATCTGGCCCCACGGTCGCAGCCGCCGTCCTCGACCAGCCGCTGCCTAACGCTGATATCGCCATCGCCCAGCGCACGAGCTACCTGCCCAGGTTCTGCGCCGCAAACCGCAGCGGATCCTTGGAGCGCCCACCGTGGGCATCCCTGAGCTGGCCTACGAGGAAAGTGCGGTGCACCGGCGGATCACGGACCGCCTCAACCAGCTGGTTCCCACCGACTCCGGCATCGCGCTACACCCCTACCTGCGACGCCATCTCGTCGAACACGCCGCCCGCGGTGGGGTGCTCGACGACGAGTACGTGCCTGCGGGACTCCTCCCGTGTAGAGCTGCTCGAAGGGCCGCGGACCGAGCCGGCACAGACGGCTAATCGGGGTGTCGCCGAGTGTTGGGCGGATGAAGCTGTCGATCAGGAGCCGGTTAGGTGGCGCGGGTGGTCTCCTCGACCTGATGACCGGAGAGCCACTCATCGAGCAGGTAGCCGAGCGTGACATTCGTCCGAGCCGCTGTGGCGTCCTGGATCTGCTGGCGTGAGGTCCTTCGGAGCCTGCTTCCTGCGTGTCATGCGGCCGAGGGTAGCCACAGTTAATGGACAGTTTGCTGGACAAAGATCCATCGCGAGCGTCCATGACGATCTCTGTTTGCAGCATAGTCGCTGGTCAGTTACTATGTAGCGTACTGCGCGCCCGAAGAGATTCGAACTCCCAACCTTCTGATCCGTAGCTGTTCGAAATTGAGTCCGCGACTGTGCAGGGAACGTAAGTTCGCAGGTTGTGGCGGTGTGTGAACGTACCCGTATCGCCGCGAACCCTGATGAATGAGACCCAAACTGAGACCCTTCGAGCCCGCCGGGCAGTTTGAGAGGACTCGACGGATCCACAGCGGGGGGCTGAGACTGGAATTGGCATCATTGCATGTTCACTTTGGTCGATAGCCCGGCTGCATAGCCAGCTTGGAAGTTCAGTACTCAACTCGTGGGCTGACCTGTGAACTCTCCGACCAGCGTGTTAGGTGCTTCGTAGCCGCCGTTCCCCGCAGTTCCCCGGTGCTGCCTCTCCTGTCTGGTACGAATCTGGCACGCGGGGTTGCGGATGTTGCGGGAGCTTCGCCAGTGCAGACGGCAGTGAGCAGCGCCTTTCCAGCCTGCGACGGGACGAACGAGCTGGTCGCCCCATACACCGCCATCGGTATCATTGCCGACCGGCGACAGCAAAAGATATTCGAGAGGCTAGCCGAAAAGTTTCCCCCATACCAGCTTCGCAACGAATGACACAGCCTTCACGGTAGCTTTCAATATTTTCGAGACAAACTCGACCATTCTATTTTCGATGGACAACTGATGATCACGAAGATGCTCACTCAAATTCCGTCCACTTTCCTCCTGTCTTTTGAGTTTATCCTCCTGATGTCGAAGTTCAGCAAGACGATTCTCGTATTCTACCTGTCGAACTCGCTCCTCCGCGTGCATGCGACCCTGGCGTTCTACCTGAATTTTCCACCCCTCCGGCTCCACATCTCCTTTAGTTTGTTTGTTCCGGAGTTTCGCATTCTCTTCTGCAAGTCGTGCGATTTGTTCAGTCAATTCTCTCTGCTCCTTGCGAACCCGCGCTTCCGTGCGACGCTGGAGTTCGATCGTCCCGCGCTCTACGGCGTTCCTCCAGTTCATGAGCGCGTCCCCCGGCAACGTCCGGAGAACAGTATTGAAGACAGCGAAGAGATTCCATCCCGAAAGGGCATCGTACGGAATGATCTGCTTGACCGAAAACCGTTCCGCATAACGTCCATTTTTAATTTCATCGCACAACTCTTGATGGAAAGAAATTCGCGCTTCTTCAATAACGCGAGCGTCGTCAGGCAAATCGGGTCCAGCAATCCCGTTGATTTCAATCCGACGTAACTCTCCATTGAATGGCACGCGGATATCAGTGAGAAGGTTGTACGCAAAAACAATCCGCTCTGGCTCAACGCCGCACGAGATCAGCAAATTCACCGTGCGGATCGTCGACACATTCAGAGCGCGGGGCGGCTTCACCACAACGATGAATCCATCAGCAGATTCGATCCGCCTTCGATACATCTCTGTATACTCTTGGTCGCGTTTCTTTGAGTCTCCCAGGCCCGGAAGATCCACTACGTCGATATTCTCGCCGTGCGACTCCCACTCATACAATTCGTCTTTGACGGTGCCTCTTGAGAAGTAGCCGATGCGGCCCACTTCCTCGCCGAATAGCGTGTTTATGGTTGTAGTTTTTCCCACGCCCCCCTGGCCGCAGATGAGAATGTTAGGCTTCCGTTGAGTAGGAAATAAATGGCGGTTTTTCTCGATTACTCGAATGAACTCCTCAGGACGTAGCTCGTTCGACTCGTCTTCCGGGGGAGCTGGCATACTCGCTAACCTCCAATGTCCACACATGGACCCTGAACAGCACCTACCGTTGGTAGAATCGGACTGCGCGCCCGTGTCGTTACATCCGTGGCAGACCGTGACGGCGCCGTTACGAGGTGCTGATCCGGATCGGTCGCGGTGGCAGAGGATTGGCCAAGTTATCGATCACTTGTCTTGCGCTGCGGGGATGGCGCTCAAATTGATCGTGAATGTTCTGGCTTCATCTGATCATCGTCGGGACCACGCCCACTTTGTCATCATCGCCGATCCGGTGTCTTACGGGTACGTGTTGAGTTCTTGGAGCCTCCAACCGGTAAGGGCGTGTGATAGATGTCGCCCAAGCTGATTGTCTGCCGGGGCTACGGTCGGCGCACTATAGTACCCCAGTTCTATTGATCGTTTCCGGTGAGTGGTCGGTAGTACATTCCGTTGCGTTGGCGGATCTCCATCGCTTGGCGCTCAAGGAGTCGGGATGCTTGGTTAAGGGCGGTGTTCCAGGCGTCGGGGTCTTGTGGCTGGTTATCGGTCTTGAGGCTCGCGGCGATGTCGGATGCGTCTTGCCAGATCGCTGCTTCGTTGTGCGGGTCATACCTGTCGAATGTCACGGTCGACCCCACTCGGTTCTGTTCCGCGCATGAGATCAGTATGGAGCTTGCTGGCCGTTGGAAGAGTGCGCCGGAAGCGCGGACGTACCGGCCGTTCGCGTCGCCTGACACGGGGTCGTCAATCACGCGGATCAGGGTGCCGACTCGCTCGAACCCGCGGGCCTTGTAGTAGTTCTGGAGAGCGGGGTTGTCTCGGTGGCAGTCCAGTCGTAGCCAGCGGTAGCCGAGGGCGGTGGCTCGGGTGCTTGACCAGTTGAGGATGTGGCCGCCGATGTCGTGGCCGGCGAACTCGCGGCGTATCGCCATCCGGTAGATGTAGAGGCCGGTGTCGGGGCCATCGGGCCAGCCGTCGGCGTAGTCGGGATCGGCCGCGCTGAGGGTGAACGTGGCGACTGCGGTGGTGTTGCTGCGGACCAGCCAGGTGTGCCCGTTGTCGATGTAGGCGCGGATGCGCTCGATGCGCCAGTCTTCGGCGCCGGTGAACCGTGCGGGCCACTACTTGATGCCTCGTTCGCTGAGCCACCGTGCGGCCTCGTCCAGCAACTCGAGCACGAGGGGGAGTTCGTCCGGCGAGGCCTGATCGACCGCGAGGAGAGTCACGGTCACATCCCCAACCGGTAGCGGAGCTTGAGTCGGTGGCCGGGAAACACGGTGATCATCACGCGGACTGGCTGCTCGTTGTCGTCCAAGCCGACGCGGGCGACCTGGCCGACGGGGCTGCCTTCGGACAGCTCCAAGAGACTGGCCTCCTCGGCGGTGGGCATCCGGACGGTGATCTCGTCGTCCAGCCACCGCTGGGTGATGCCCAGCGTGTGGACAATGCCGCCCTTCATGACCACGGGACGTTCGGCCAGCAGCGGGGTGAACCCGTCGACCGTGCGCCGACCGGTCTCCTCCGGGAACCAGGAATCCGCGATCGCCACGGGCACATCGTCGGCGTACCGCACTCGGCGTCGGCGCAGCACCATCGCGCCGGGCTCTATCGTCAGGTAGCACGCGATGTCGGCTGGTGCTGGCAGGATGCGCACGCTGACCGCAGTGTGTGGCTTGACTCCTTGGTCAAGCATGTCCGCCTGCCATTCATCGATGCCGGTGGTGGGGTCGTCGCGGCGGTCGCCGCGCTCGAACGTGTGGAGGTTCCAGTAGAGGGGCTTGTACTCGCGGACGTAGGTGCCGAGTCGGCCGCGGGTCTCGACGAGCCCATCGCTGATCAGTTGTCGCAGGGCTCCCCGGACGGTGTTGCGCGAGGTTCCGTACTGCTCCTGGAGCTCTGGCTCGGTCTTGAGCTGTGAGCCGGCCGGCAACTCGCCGGTGAGGATCGCGCCGCGCAGCTCGTCGGCGATCTTCTGGTAGAGCGGGGTGGTCGGCATGTCGTGATCCCTTCGCATCATTGATACCAACGAATCTACCGGATGGTACTTGACACGTCCAGGGCTAGCCGTGCTACGTTGGCTTCGTTGGTATCAGACCAACGTTAGGTATGATGACAGTCCCCTGGGCGGAGTCCCGCGCGGGGGCGACAGACGCAAGGAGACGAGACATGACTATTCCTGGTGGCCAGGGGTTCGGGGTCGCGACACCCCGGCCGCTCAAGCCGAGAGCAAGACCGCCCCGACGACAGGCCCCTTGGTTCCAGAAACGGCCTGAGGGGGATGCGTGAGCTTCAAAGCGACCTGCTCACCTGGGCCACGATCAACGGTGAGCGTCCGATGGACGGCCCCGGACCTGCCAGCGCTGGTTCTCTTCCTGGATCCCGAGAGCGTGGCCATTCAACTCCAGCCACTCCCTGACGGTGACCTGGTACTGATCCGATTCCTACGGGAAATGTCCCGCGAAGCGGGGAAGTTGGCAACCAAGTTAGAAGCACGGCGAGTCGCCGGACCGCCTCCGGAAGAACCCACCACCACCCACGAAAGGACGATGTGACATGGAACCGTACCACCGCCCGAGCAAAGTCCGGCGTAAAGCGATACCCGGAACGTGCCAGCTGCACCGGGGTCCGGTGGGTTTCGCCAGTCTGATGGTCAGTGTGCAGGACGGGTCGATTGTGCTCGATCCCCATACCACCGGCGCCTGTGTGATCACCCTCGATGAGGAGAGCTCCAGGACGCTGCTCTATCTCCTGACGGAATGGCTGGAATGAGCTGGGCTGGAGTCTGACCTGCGTCGATGGTGAGGGGAGGGAGGTGAGGGTGATGGGGTTACGCGGGTGGTGGCTCGACCGGGTTGAGCTGCGGCGCGCACGCAGGATGGCGTGGCGGACGTGCCTGGGGTGTCGGCGTGTGTTGTACCAGTTGGGTGCGAGCGGGCTGTGTGAACGCTGCCTGACGTGGCGGAAACACGCCACCAAGACAGTCTAGAAGAGAAGTTTCACCGCGCCGGGGGTGGTGCGGTAATGCCGCACGCCCTCATTCAACGCGATAACGACGTACGCGCAGAAGCGGAATCCTGGCGACCAACCTGTCCGCCTGCGCTGTCCACCCAATCAGGAGTGAACAATGAGCAGGATAGAACACGGTGCCGTGTGGGCGCCAGTCCAGGACACTCGTAGGGGAATGGTGCGGGTGCACACCTGTGTGAGTGTCCACTGTGACCAGTGCGGAGACGCCCTGGGCGATCCGGGGTTCGAGGCGCACTACCCGACCGAGGACACCGCCCTCGACGCCGCCGCCGCGCAGGGGTGGCGGGTCGGGCCGGGTGGGCGGTTGTGGTGCTCGGCGTGCGGGCCGGTCCTGACCTGCGAGGCGCAGGGCCACGAGTTCACCGAGTGGTGCCCCTCGCTCAGCACCGAGCGCCGGGAGCCGTTCCCCGACCTTGACCCGCCGTCGGCGGTGGGGCGGCCTGGCGGCCGGGAGTACCACTACTGCCAGCGGTGCTGCCTGCACGAATCCCGCCCGAGTGCGGCGCTGCGGGAGGTGGCGTGATGAGTGAGCGCTGGGAGCCGGCGGGGCTGGTGTCGCTGATGGGCCGGGTCCGCCAGGCCACCACTCACCCAGGCGGTGAGGGGTGATGAACAACACGCCAATGGTGCTGGTGGTGGGGTTGGGTGTGCTGGCTGGGTTGGGTGTGCTCGCGGCGTTCCGCAGCGGCGCCCGGGGCGCCTACAAAGTCGCGCGGCAGACCCAGGAAGTGACCCGGATGGGTGGCAACCTGGCCCGCGTTCTGGGCACGACGGTGGTGATCGTCGGTATCCAGTGGGCCGTGGTGGCCTTCACGACGGACTTCCGCGCCTGGGCCGTCGCCCTGGGCGTGCCAGCTCTGTTCGCCGGCAGCGTGATCGCCCGCATGTTCTCGGTCACCGAAATCGTCCACGGCGGCAAGGGAACCCAGCGATGAACCCCGACACGCCTGATGAGAACACTCACACCCAGCCCGACGCCGCGCACCCACAACCGGATGCCGTGTCGGGCGCGGGGCGGGACGGGACAGTGATCCCGTTCCCCGCCCCGGTTAGTGGGCCGGCGCAACCGGCACCGGAAGTAGTCGAGGGGGAGCTGGTCGGAGAACCCGAGTACGCCCGGTGGCCGATGCCGGTCGTGCTGCCCCCGTGGCTGCGCTCGCGACAGACCGCGCTGGGCACGCTGCGCTGGGCCGGTGAGTACGCGGGGCGGCACGTGGCCTTCCACACCTGGCACGCCCCCGCCTACACGCTGGCGATGTCGTGGTGGACCCTGCGCGGCGCCGCCCGTGCCATCACCGCCGGGGTGGGCTGGGTGAGTGTGCGCGCCGAGTACCGGCCGTTGATCACCGCCGCCCGGGACGCCAAAAAGTGGGACCTCGTCCGCGATTTGATCAGCGAGCGCCGGGCTCTGGCCCGGGTCCGGTTCAAGACCACCGCGTGGCTGGCGCTGTCCGCCGGCTCGGTCGGGGTCGCCGGGTTCATCCTGGTGGGCAAGCCGTTCGAGTGGGCGGTGGCGGCCGGGACGGGACTCGGCGCGCTGTGGTTGGGTCGCCCGCGCACCGCTGCGGTGGTGCTGGGGGGTCCGGTGTTGCCGGTGCGGTTGGAGCTCTCGGCGGACATGCTCACCGCGGCGCTCCGGGCCGCCGGGCTGGTCAAAACCGACGCCACACCGCAGTTGGTCACCCCGCCGTTGCGGGATGGCAACGGGTGGGCCGTCACCCTGGACCTGCCCCGGGGTGGAGGCAAGACCGCCGCTGACGTGATCGCCAAGCGGGACACCGTGGCCGCTGAGCTGGGAGTGGATGAGATCCAGGTCATCATGTCCCGAGTCCGCGCTGTTGCCGGGGGTCACGCCGGGCGCCTGTCAGTGTGGGTCGCCGACGACGACCCCTACCTCGGCACCCCAACCCGTCCCCGTTGAGCAAGGCGGAGCGGTTCTCGGTGTGGGACCCGATCCCCTTCGGCCGCGACGCCCGAGACCGCCGCATCGCGCTGAGCCTGATGTGGCAGTCCATGTTCTTCGGTGGGCTGCCCCGGCGGGGCAAGACCTTCGCCCAACGCCTCCCCTCCGCAGCGGGGGTGCTGGATGCCCACGTGCGGCATTACGTGGCTGATGGCAAAGGCGGCGCGGACTGGCGACCCATGCGCGGTGTGGCCCACCGCCTCGTCATCGGTGCCGAAGACGAAGCCATCGAACAGTTCCTCGCGATGCTCGATGAGCTGATCACGGAAATGGGCAGGAGGTTCGCGGTGTTGGGGACGTTGCCGACGTCGGTGTGCCCGGAGGGCAAGTTGACCCCGGAGATCAGCCGCCGCCACGGGATGCCCGTCATCTTCATCACCATCGACGAACTCCAGGAATACCTCTCCGCCATGCCCGGACCACTCAAGGAGGAGACCGTGGAGAAACTGGCCCGGTTGGCGCGGCGGGCTCCGGCGGCGGGGTTCATCCTCAACGCCGCCTCGCAGCGCCCCGACGCCGACAGCGTGCCCGCGAAACTCCGGGAGATCATCACCTACCGGTACTGCACGCAGGTGGTGGACCGTACGTCGTCGGACATGGTGCTGGGCAAGGGCAAGGCGACCCAGGGCGCGGACGCCTCGATCTTGTCGGAGGATCACAAGGGGGTGGGGGTGCTGGTCACCGGCCCGGGGTCGTTTGAGATTGTCCGCTGCGACTACATGGACCTGCCCACCTTCGGCCAGGTCTGCGCGCACGGTCGGGCCATCCGCGTGGAGGCGGGCACGCTGAGCGGGGATGCGGCCAGTGACACCGTGGCCGCCGCCGAAGCCGCCGGCATCCCCATCCCCACCGTCCTCGCTGACGTGCTCTACGCCATGCACGGGGTGGAGCGGATGCACACCAGCACCCTGCTCGCCCGGCTGGTCAACATGGATGAGGACGGCTACGCCGAGTTCACCCCCGAACGTTTGGCGGAGGAACTCGAACGCGCTGGAGTCACCCGGAGCGGCCGGCAGGTGAAGGTCGACGGGATCAACCTCGCCGGCTACCGCCGCGCTGATCTCGAAGCCGCCGTGCCCGCCGGGGCCACCCTCCCGACTGTCTCTCAACCAGTCACGGTCAGTGACGGGTAGAGGGGCAGGGGTCTACCCGGCCCGCTACCTGACCCCCCGCTACCCGCACCCGCCCGGACACCGGTGGGTAGCGGGGGGCCGCTACCCCGGTAGACCCCCCAGGTAGCGGCCCACGACCAGGGCGGTAGCGGGGGGTAGACCCCCCACCGCCCAGCCCGCCCGCACCCCGTTCCCCCCTCGCAGCACCCATCCTCCCGGCGTCACCCCCGGCGCCGGGGACCGATCCCGCACGCCCACGTTCGACTACTCACAGTAATCAGAAAGGCACTCTGAGCATGACGACGCTCGATGACCCAGCCCGGACCGTGGACGCTCTGCGGCGGTGGGCGCTGCACTTCGCCGCCCGGGGCTGGCACGTGTTCCCCCTCACCCCCGGCGCCAAGAGACCCCCGGTCATCGACCGGTGGGAGACCCGGGCCAGCACCGACCCCGATCTGATCAGCCACTGGTGGCGGCACACCCCGTATTCGATCGGGATCGCCACCGGACCATCGGGGCTGGTCGTCATCGACCTCGACACCCCCAAACCCGGCGAGGCCGCGCCGCAACGGTGGACCGGCCTCGGGATCAGCTCCGGCGCCGGGGTGCTGCGCGCGCTGGCCCGCGAGCACGGCACCACGGTGACCCCGACCTACGCCGTCACGACCCCCTCGAACGGCTGGCACCTGTACTACAGCGCCCCGCCTGGGACGGCGCTGCGCAACACCCACGACAGGGTCGGCTGGAAGATCGACACCCGGGCGCACGGCGGGTACGTCGTCGCCCCCGGCAGCCCGGTCCCCCCGAACGGATACGAGCTGATCGACGACCAAGAACCCGCCGAACTGCCCGACTGGTTACACCAAGCCTTCACCCCGACACCGCCCACCGGGATCACAGCGCCCGCTCACACGGTCACCCTCAACCCCAGCGGATACGCCCTGGCCGCCGTGCGGGGCGAGTGCCACCGGGTCCACACCGCACCACCAGGGCAACACAACGCCGTGCTCTGCCGCGCCGCCTACGCACTCGGCCAACTCATCGGCGCCGGCCTGCTCACCGAAGACACCGCACGGGCCGAACTCACCACCGCCGCTGGCTCCCTCATCAGCGCTGACTGCGACTGCACACCCCGAGAGGTTGCCCGGGTCATCACCGCTGGGCTTGCCGCCGGGGCGCGCAACCCGCGCCGCACCACTCTCCTTACCAGCCACCAGGGGGCGGCATGAGACCCAAAATCAGCACCGCGCTGACCGCGATCGACACCGCCCTCGGCGACCGTGACTGCCAACACTGCGCCCGCCCCGTCGGCGAGTCACCCTCACCGGATTTCTGCTCCGAGGACTGCCAGCGCACCTGGCACGAACAGCACACCACCACGCCGCCAACCGGCGACACCGAGCCAGCCCGGCCACTGGAATGGCTCAGGCAACCAGCGCCCGAGGTCACCGTGCGAGCCGGGCGCGAGGTGCTCGACAATGTGGCGGCGTTCGTGGGCCGGTTTTCGGTGTTCCCCTCCGAGCACTGCGCTCCGACCCTGGCCCTGTGGTACGCCCACACCCACGCCACCGACCAGTTCTACGTCACCCCCCGGTTGATCCTCGATTCCGCCGAACCAGGATCAGGAAAAACCAGGGTCCTCGAAGTCGCCCAATACCTCGTAAGAGCACCCGAGATGACAATCTCAGCGACCCCGGCGGCGCTGTTCCGGCTCGTGTCGATAGGGCCGATCACGATCCTGTTCGATGAAGTGGACGTGATATTCAACGCGAAAAACGGCGGAAGCAACGAGGATCTCCGGGGACTGCTCAACGCCGGGTACAAACGCTCGGCCACCATCGCCCGCTGCGTCGGAGACACCAAAACCATGAAAGTCGAACGGTTCCCCGTCTACGCGCCCGCCGCGCTCGCGGGGATCGCCGGGGCCATGCCGACCACTATCACCACCCGCGCTATCACCATTCACATGCGCCGACGCCGCACCGACGAACCCGTAGAACCCTTTCGCGAACGCCAAGTGTCACAGCAGGCGAAACCCCTTCGTGAGGAACTCGCCGCGTGGATCGATTCGGTAGGCAGTCGACTTGGAGACGTAACGCCACAGATGCCCACGGGAGTCACCGACCGCCCAGCCGAGATCTGGGAACCACTCCTCGCCATCGCCGACACCGCAGGCGGCCACTGGCCCACCACCGCTCGCAAGGCTTGTCGGAATTTCGTGCTCGACGCTGGACCGCAGATGACCTCGATCGGGATCCTACTGCTCGCTGATCTCCAAGAGGTATTCACCCGGGCCGGCACGGACAGGATCATCACTGCCGACATCCTGACGGCCCTGGGTGAGCTCGAAGAATCACCCTGGGCGGATCTGCACGGCAAACCCCTGGACAGTCGCCGATTGAGTAGGGAGCTTGCCCGTTACGGCATCAAACCCAAGAACCTCAGGCTGCCTGCCGGAGGAGTCGTCAAGGGGTACCGCACTGACGGCGAGGACGGGCTTGCCGACGTCTGGAGCCGCTACCTCCCAGGGGCCGCTACATCCGCTACTGCCGCTACTGCCCAGGTCAACCAGGTAGCGGATGCCGGCCGCGTAACGAAGCCATCCGCTACAGCCGCTACTCAGCACACCGACCAGGTAGCGGCTGTAGCGGCAGTAGCGGATACGGGATGCCCACCCGGTGGCGCTCTGACCAGCGATGTAGCGGCTGTAGCGGCAGTAGCGGACGAAACCGGGGAGGCGTGATGGGAACCGACACCCGGACCACCGAGATAGCGGCTCTGCTGGCGCGGTTGGGACAACTCATGAGCCAGGAACAGCGGAACGAGGTGCCCCAGCAACCCACCCGATCACTACCCGAGCGCGTGCTGCTCACGGCGGAAGAAGCGGCCGAGCAACTCGGCATCGGCCGGACCCTGATGTACAAGCTGATCGCCAACGGCGAGATCGAATCTATCCGTATCGGTCGTCTACGCCGCGTCCCCACCGCCGCAATTAAAGATTACGCAACTCGACTAGTGACCAGAAATCGGACTAGCGACGCGGCATAAGAGAGGAATCCCGTGGCACGCAGGAAGCGACCCGAAGGAACTCGCTCGCCGAATGGTGCATCGAGTATCTACTACAGCGAGTATGACAAGAAGTGGCACGGGCGGGTCACCATAGGTGTGGGTGACGATGGCAAGCCCGATCGGCGGCACGTCAAGCGGATCAGCGAGGCAGATGTTATCAGGGCGGTCCGGCAGTTAGAACGTGATCGCGACAGCGGGAGTGTCCGCAATCCGGGACCCGCCTGGACAGTTGAAAAGTGGCTGGTCCACTGGTACGAACAGATCGTGGCTCCGTCCGTGCGGTACAAGACGCGGACTTACTACCGCACAGCGATAGACAAGTACCTCTTGCCCGGCATCGGTGCCCATCGGCTTGACCGTCTCGAACCGGAGCACATCGAACGCCTTTACGGACGCCTTCGTAAGGAGGGCGCGGGGTCGTCAACGCTACTTCAGGTGCACCGGACTTTGCGTGCGTCGCTCAATGAGGCGGAAAGGAGGGACCGCATCACGAAGAACCCCATCCGAGTAGTCCGATCACCACAGACGGAGGAAACTGAGATTGAACCGCTGACCGTGGACGACGCTCAAGCGATTCTCGCTGTGGCGCGGGAGAGGCGAAACGGTGTCCGGTGGGCAGTAGCGCTCGCCCTGGGGCTACGCCAAGGCGAAGCGCTAGGGCTTAAGTGGCAGGACATCACAACCGAATGGCACCACGGTTGTCCAGAAACGAAGCCGTGCGGAACCCGACCGGCGAACTGCCCACGCCGGCGCGCGACGGGCACCCTCACAGTCCGCCGAGCGATCCAGCGCCAGACCTGGCAGCACGGTTGCGGTCCCGATGCGGCGTGCGGCCGGAAGCGCGGTGCGGACTGCCCGAGCCGGCATGGGGGCGGTCTGATCGTGGTGGAGCCGAAGTCACGCGCCGGTCGACGAGTAGTCAGTCTGCCCCTGCCACTCATCCCGGCCCTGATCGAACACCGAAACGCCCAGGAAGACGAACGGCACCTGGCGGCCGAACTGTGGCTGGGCGAGGGGTGGGTGTTCGCCCAGCCGAACGGCAAGCCGACCGACCCGCGCGCCGACTACGGCGAATGGAAGGAGCTACTTACTGCGGCCGGCGTGCGCGAGGCCCGGCTACACGATGCCCGACACACAGCGGCGACGATGCTGCTGGTGCTTGGGGTGGCTGAGCGTGCCGTCATGGACATCATGGGCTGGTCAAAAATCGACATGGCCCAGCGGTACATGCATGTGCCTGACGAACTGCGGCAGCGGATCGCATCACAGCTTGGTGGACTTCTCTGGAAGACGCCAGCGGACGACGATCACGGTACCGGTGGTGTCCCCGCTCCCGCCTAGATGGTCGATTGAGACCCTCTTTGAGACCCAGCGGGGGTGTCCCACGCGGGACACCCCCGCTGACCTGCGCGCCCGAAGAGATTCGAACTCCCAACCTTCTGATCCGTAGTCAGATGCTCTATCCGTTGAGCTACGGGCGCCTGTTCTGTTGTCGGCCAGCATGGTGTCCGGCCAGCAGCGGAGGCTCCGGGATTTGAACCCGGGAGGGGGCGTAACCCCCAACCGCATTAGCAGTGCGGCGCCATAGACCAGACTAGGCGAAGCCTCCCGGGGCCCTGCGGGGCCACCAGGCGAGCAGCTTACACAGCGAGTACCTCATCGGGCAAAGCGGGTAGCCGACCCTCCGACGCCGCCAGCGCCGATGGTCGTCTCGGCGGCTTGTCCGGAGTTCCCCCCGCGCCAGCGGCAGCGGACCTGGCGGGGGTGCATCCTTGGTGACATGACCGACACCCCAGCACCCACCGTCTGGCCTGCGCTGGCCCGAAGGCGGTGGCGTCATGCCCGGCTCGACCTCCGAGGACAGCGAGCTCGCCCGGTTTAAGCCGGGCGTGACGTCGATTTATGTGGTCACTGACACGCTCGACTCGCTGTTCGAGCGGGCTACCGCGGCCGGCGCGGAGATCGTCCGTGACCTCAAGGACGAGGACTGCGGCTCGCGCGGGTTCACCGTCCGTGACCCGGAGGGCACCCAGTGGACCTTTGGCACCTACCGCGGAGCCTGACGCCTGCCGAGCCGTGACGTGCGCTCGGAGCGTCTGGGTGCACAGCATGCGGTAGCGTTGAGGCTGCATTTGTTTTGGGTCCATCTGGCGATGGCGGGAGTGTCTGAACATGTTATCAAAAAACCTTGCCACCGGGTTGCGGGGTGAGATAGTGGCGTCGATACACGTGATCGTCTTTCTCTGTCGGAAATCTTTTAATGAAGTGATCAAATTGAGTGTCTGTGCTGGTGTGAGCGGTGTCCTGCTCACGCTGGTTGTGTTGACCATCCTCACCAGTGCGCAACCTAACCCGACCCCTAACCCCAACCCCTCCATCTTGTTCTTCTGAAGTGCCTAGATAGCTACGCCAGTGAGGCCGCGTGGATAGTTGTGTGACCGGCCAGCCACACGGTGATCCATCCCATAGACCTCACGTGGACTTCTTATAGACGGCATCACTGGCCTCGTGGCCCTGGAGCGAACCAGGCCCGTTATAGCTGTAGGTTCACCGGAATGTTTACGGCAGACTGCTGAGCATGACGCTCAGCCGGCGGCCTCTCTGGTCCTGGATAGGGTTGTTGCTGGTCGTTGGGTTGACGGCTATGGGTATGACCCTCGCCTTCCACTTCGGCACCCGGGACTCGCCTGGCACACTGGTTGAGACACTTGTCACCGTGCTCACCGCTGGGACCGGTGCCGCCGCTGAACTGTGGAGACGAGCCAGCCGTACCGGGACTGCGCCATTGGCGTTGGAGCGGGCGGCCGATGAGCTGGCCGAGCAGCTGCGGCGGCAGTGGGAACGGGCCACTCTCGAGCGGGGGTTGGCCTCGCCACAACCGATTTCCGTACGGTGGCGATGGTCGCCTCGGCAGGTGACCGGCCCGATTGGGGAGGCGGTCGGTGGGGCTGGGGGGAGGCGGTTCGCGCCGTTGCCTGGGTTGGCGGCGGTTACCGAGGAACAGCTGCGCTCGGGGACGTTACAGGATCTCCTCGGTGTGTACGGGGGCCTGGGCTCCGGGCGGTTGGTCATCCTGGGTGAGCCGGGTGCGGGCAAGAGTGGCGCCGGGATTCTGCTGCTGTGTGCCGCGCTGGCCCATCGGGCCACGCTGACGGCCGAGGATCGGGCGCGGGTGCCGGTGCCGGTGCTGGTCACACCCCAGGGCTGGGACCCGACCGCTGAACCTTTCGCCAAGTGGCTGGCCGGATATCTGGTACGAAATTACGCTCTGTTGCGGGCTCCGGAATACGGCGGGGATGCCGCGATGCGCCTCATTGGGGACGGTGGCCTGGCGGTGATCCTTGATGGGTTGGATGAGATGCCCGAGGCGCTGCGCCCGGTGGCGCTGCGCGCGCTGGATGAGCAGGCCGCTTTCCGGCTGGTTGTGCTCACCCGCGCCAAGGAGCTGGTGGCCGCGGTCAGCGGCGGTCACTTGCGGGGCGCGGCGGCGCTCGAGCTCCTGCCGATCGGCCCCGGGCCGGCGGCGGGGTACCTGGCCAGCGGTCTGATTGACCCGCTCCCTGCCCGATGGCGGCACATGATTGATCACCTGCGGGAGTGCCCCGAGGGTGTGCTGGCCCAAGCGCTGACCACTCCGCTGATGCTGTCCCTGGTCCGGGACACCTACGGCTCCGGGGAGGAGGTCGATGAGCTCATCGACGGTCGCCGGTTCCCCACCCGGGAGGCTGTCGAAGATCATCTCCTGGACCGGGTGCTGACCGCCGCGTACACCCGGCACCCGGGCCGACCAGTCCCGCCGTACACCGTGGATCAGGCGCGACGATGGTTGGGGCAGCTGGCCCACCAGATGAACGAGGACGGAACCCGCGACCTGGCGTGGTGGGGAATCCCGCGCTGGGTGCCGGCGTGGCCTCGCGCCGTCGCCACGGTAGCCGTCATGTGTCTTGTCTCCGCGATCCTCGTCGTATCCTTGAACGGGCCCATAGCTCACACGTATCTTCGCTCCACGTTCCAGGTTGGGCCCCTGATCGCACTCGTGGCCGTCTTCGCCAAGGTGCTCGGGTATGCGTTCATGTTTGGGCCTGGGCTGCTCCTCGTATCCCCACCCGGCGGCGGAGCTCCTCGTCAGCGGGAGCGGTGGAGCAGGACCGACATCCTCATGATCCTCCTTCTTGGGGCCGGAGTCGGGGTCGGGTCCGGGCTTGAGAACGGGCTCCTGAGCGGGCTCAAATACGGGCTCAAGTACGGGCTGGTGTCTGGTTTCGTGGTCGGGCTTGGGTTTGTGCTCGGAGGAGGGCCGCCGCAGCGGCTGGGGTGGCTGCGCTGGAGCGAAACTGATACCCGCGCGAATCTCCGTGCTGGGCTCGTGATCGGGCTTGTGATCGGGTTTGTGGTGGGGCTCGGCTACGGGTTTGGATATGGGCTCAAATACGGGCTCGAGTACGGATTCATCGTCGGAATCGGGTACCTGTTGGTGATCGTGTTCGGTGGGCGTGCCTCTCATCAGCGGAGTCAGCTCCGGTGGAGCAGGACCAGTACCCCGACAGTTCTGCTCATCGGGCTCCTCATCGCATTCGTGAGCACACCTGGCTATGGCATCATCTACGTTCTCATCGTCATGCTCGGCGGACGGCCCTCTCAGCAGCGGAGGCAGCTGCGGTTGAGCAGAACCATTACCCCAGCAGCGCTTCTCACCGGGCTTGTGGCCGGACCCGTATTCTGGCTTTGGTATCAGATCACGACCGGGACTGATGTCGGGGTCGGCCTCGGGTTTGGGCTCAGTTTCGGGCTGACGGCCGGGCTTCTGCTGGGGCTCAGACCCTCAATGGAGGCCACTAGCCCGCTCGATCCCCAGTCATCGTGGCGCCGGGAGCGTCAATTCGGGCTCGTGTTCGGGCTCGTGTTGGGGCTCGTGGTCGGGCTCGCGTATGGGCTTGTGGACGGACTCAAGTATGGGCTCGCGAGCGGACTCGTGTATGGGCTCACGGGCGGGCTCGTAGCTGGACTCGGTTCCGGCTTGGTGTCGTCCGCCACCTGGGCTACCGCGTTAGCGGGCGCACAGCTGCAGCGCCAGGACAAAGCGCCGGCACGTCTGTTGCGGTTTCTTGACGATGCTCGCCAGCGTCAGGTCCTGCGAACGGTCGGCCCGGTATATCAATTCCGGGACACCCGGCTTCAAGACCGGCTCGCCGAAACGTACGAGCCTAGGCAAGGCAAAGTTTCAGATACGCATGTCGTCCCCGCGTAACCACATCACTGGACACGTCCACAGTGGCACCCCGGGCAGATCTGGTCGGGCGGCTGGATGCGGCGCAACCGTTCGCTACGGCGTTGGCGCGGCGCTGGGAGAGCGGCAGCCAGCGGGCTCGCACCCACACCGGCATCCTGCTGGCCACCATCCACGTCCGGGCCGGTGAGCCCGACGGGTTGCGGCTGGCCCACGGCGTGATCACCGGCGTGACCAAGCTCAGCTCGCTGCGGGCTCGCCAACACCTCAACCCGCTGGCGAGCGCCCTGGAAACCCGCCCCAGCACCGACCACCGCCAACTCGCCCGCATGGCCCGCGACGTCGCCACCACCCGCGCCTGAGTCCATAGTGATTGCCGGTTCTGAGCCGGGTATGATCTCATCATTGTCGGTTCAGGGTTTTTTTAGGTTGACGGTCGCCGAGCGCGTGGCCAGTCAGTTGGACAAGCGGGTTCTGGTGCTGGAGCGCCGCTCGCACATCGGAGGGAACGCGTACTCAGGAGACGAGCCAGAGACCGGAATCGAAATCCACAAGTACGGAGCTCACCTATTCCACACTTCTAACAAGCGTGTGTGGGACTAGGTGAACCAGTTCACCGAGTTTACCGACTACCAGCTGCGGGACGACTCTGGTGTTGAGTTCGGGAACCACAGCGCAGGCGGGGCACCCACTCGCGGTCGGGATCGTGCTCGGACGGCGGTTCGTGGAGGATAGGGCCTGCCGGTCAACGGCTACACCGCTTGGTTGGAGAAAATGGCCGATCACCCGGGCATTGAGGTGCTCCTGGACGCAGACTTCTTCGAAGTGCGCGACGAAATCCCCGATGACACTCCGATCGTCTACACTGAGCCGCTGGACCGTTACTTCGACTACTCCGAGGGCTGGCTAGGCTGGTGACTTCCAGGGCACCTCGGTGATGAACTATGCCGACGAGGACGTTCCCTACACCCGGATCCACGAGTTCCGGCACTTCCACCCCGAGCGGGACTACCCGACGGACAACGGTCATCGTGCGTGAGTACTCACGGTCCGCCGAGAAGGACGACGAGCCGTACCCTACCAATACCTGGACATGCGCATGGGGATCGGATCCGCGCTGAGCACGTTCGACAACAAGGTCGCTCCGTGCTTCACCAGTGGACGTGCGCTGGACGGCTCACTGGAGGGATGACGCTCAACTGGTGGGCGCTCGAGGCTCGACCACGGTGATCCGCAAAAGAATGACCGTCTTCCGCTCGGCGACCACCGTGTATGTGATCAGCCCGTAAGCGAAGTTGGTGCGGTAGTTGTCGAACTTCTCGTGGTAGGTGCCGTACCGTGTCGGATCTGGATCTCCCGCCAGCTTCCCGACCAGCGCCATGACAGCTTGGTGCACTGCCGGGGCCAGCGAGTTGAACTGTTCTCTGGCGTACTCGACCCACTCGGTGTCGAAACGTCCTGGCTCCGATGTCACGCCTCGATGGCTGGCCGGTGGTGGGCGAACATCCACTCGCCGGCTGTGTTCTTGCGGTACACGTCGTGACTGCCGTCGGGCTGTGGGCGCCACTGCTCAACAATGTCGGACTCGTCGCCGGCCTTGATCCGTGCCCACGCCGCGTCTGCCTCCGGGTCGGGGTTGACCTCGGCGATCGCGTACGCCCACCACCGGTCGACCACGTCCGTGATCCGGGTGGTGTCGAAATCGACCCGGGTTTCAGCGATGGCGGTTCGGAACTCGGTTTCGAACCGGGTGCAGGCCCGGGAATCGAACCTGGCGAGGGCCTCGCGGATGGCCGGGCCGGTGTGGTCGATCCTAGTGGTGACGGCGACTGTGGTCATCGCCTGATTATGCGGGGTACCGCACCGCCCGCTGGTGTCGGCACACCGACCGACAACGTCGGGTAGATCGAGCCACCACCCGTCCAGGCCGATGACCTCTGACATCCGGGCTCCGGCGTAGAACTATCCCGCTCATCCCCGCTTTGAGCAGGGGATTTCCAGGTGTCCATGCACGGGTTGGGCTGTGATGTCACGCCGTTGAGACTGTGGGGAGCCAGGGGTTGCCGGTGAGGGCTGCGTGGATGGCGTCGATAGCTTGGATGCCGTGGTTGCGGTCACCCGCGTGAGCGTCGCTCTGCGCCGCCCTCAGCGGGCAGACAGCCTATGAGAGACTTCACCAGCGTCTGCGCCCGGTCAGCTTATTGGATTGGAAGGGACTGTAGCAATGTCCAGGATTTATGTCAGCCTGATCCAATCCAGCCTCGGAGGTGGACGCCACGGTAATTTTGAGGCGGTTATCGCAGAAGGCAAACAGCTGTGGTATTGGTATCGCGACAATAGCAACGCTGACCTGCCCTTGACATCCGACAACAGTGCGGTCCGTCTGCCGTGGGTGCGTGGTCAACGGGTCACGGGTGAAGGGGACGATGTCGCTGGACCCGGTTGCATCATCCAGTCCACGCCCCCGACTGGACAGCACGGCAATTTCGAAGTGGTCGTACCC
>JBOHFJ010000011.1:0-30783 GCA_050699655.1 Pseudonocardiaceae bacterium | reverse complement strand
GCTCCACTCCGGTCTCGACTACAGGACACCGCAAGAGGTCCTTAAAGAGTGGGTAGACTCGCAGGAAGCAGCGTAAGAAGCACACAATCCGACGGTCCGAAAAACGCGGGGCAGATCAGACTCCACTGGTGCGGGGTCAACGCCACCGGTCTGCCGTGGGTGTCGCGGACCTCGCAGCGGGCCAGCCACCGATAGAGCGCGAGCCGGTAGGTCGAGGACGCGACCGGGACGCGACCGTCCGGGTTCTTCGTCGGTCGCGGGAACAGCACCGGCGCTTCCCCGACGCGGGTCTGCTGCTCGCCGATCAGGGCGTGGAGCTGTTCGTCGATCGGGACCAGCGCCTGGCGTTTCATCTTGTGGTTGTCGTAGCGCAGGTAGGGGGCGCCGTCGGCGTCGGTGACCAGGCAGTCCCGCGGCAGGCTCAGCGCGTCGGTGACGCGCAGCCCGGCCCGGATCAGGATCAGGGTGACCAGCCGGTAAGCCGGGTTGGTGAACCGCCCAAGGTTCGCGGGGTCCTCGATCTGGGCCATCACCTGCTCGGCCAACGCCCGTGGGGGGCGCTCGGCGCGTCGAGGGACGTCGTCGGTGAACAGGAGCGCGGTGGCCGGCAGCGAATCGTCCCAGTGATGCTGGCGAACCGCGTGCAGGAACATGTTGAGCTGTCCGATGTGGTCGCCGTGGCGCTGACTCCCGGAGAGGGCGGCCTGCAGGTCCGCCAGGTAGCGCTCCAGCACGACCCGGTCGATATCGGCCAGCGCGGTGACGCCGATGCGCTGGCAGAACACCGCGAACCGGGTCAGGGCGAGCAGACCGCGACTGGCGACCGGCAACCCGAGCCCGGTGCCCAGCCGCCAACGCAGCCACCGTTTGACCAGATCCCGCAGCCATGGCTGCGGGATCCTAGTGAAGGTCAACCGCTGGTTGCCGGTGAACCCGAGGCGGCGCATCTGCCACATGTCGCGGCCGAACTCGGCCTCCCAGCCGCCGGCGTCGGCGAGATCCTCGACCTGGCGGCGAGCGTAGATCAGCAGCGCCCGGGGGCCGCCGTCGCGTGGCGCCGGGCGGCCGATCTGGGTCCGCCACTCGTCCTCGGCCCGGTCGAGCAACGATCCCGCGTTCGTCGCGGCCAGCAGCCGGACCAATGCCATGACCACCGCCGGTAGCGTCTTGGTGCTGGGCTGGTCGCGGCGGCACTGCAACGCGTACTGGATCTCCAGTTTCAGCTGTGGGCTGAGCCGGTCCAGCCGGATGATCTCCTCCTCGGTGGTCGCGACCTCGTTGAAGCCGCGGACGAAGACCTTGATGTCGGGCCGCCCGTTGACCTTCCAGGTGTTGGCGTGGCTGTGGCACAACGGCAGCGTCGCCCGCGGCCACAACCGGCAGTGATCGATCCGGCAGACCGCGCCGGGCTCCGGT
The DNA here is from genome assembly GCA_050699655.1 of Pseudonocardiaceae bacterium. GTDB lineage: Bacteria > Actinomycetota > Actinomycetes > Mycobacteriales > Pseudonocardiaceae. The sequence continues at coordinate 29,367 of JBOHFJ010000011.1, read as the reverse complement.
GCCCGCAGCGCCGCCCACGGGGCCGTCCAGTCGTCTGGGTCGGGCGAGCCGGCGCGGTCCCACCGCTGATGATGGAGCTGGCACAGTCCACCGCGAGCGGCCCCGAAGCCGCATCCGAGGATCCGACACTCCATGTTCGGGCGCTGCCGGCGCCACCGGGGATCGGTGGTCGCGGCGAACTCGTCCAGGTCGGGGCGACCCTCGCCGACCCACCGCAGGTGATGGCCCTGGCAGAGGCCGTGCCCGCGAGCGGGCCGCTGACACGTCTCGACCCGGCAAGCGCCACCGCCGAACACCGGGTCCTCGGCGGGAAACACGAGCACGTCGGCGCGGAATTCGGGACGGACCGCGCCGAGTAGCCCCTCCAGCACCCGACGGTGCGGGCCCGGCGAGCAGGCCGGTGCCGGCACGCTCACAGCACCACCGCGCTGTTGCTGAACCAGCCCGCCCGCTCCAGCACCTGGCGGGCGTCGGCGACGCTGAGGTGTCCGTAGACCTCGACGGTCGTGGTGACCGAGGCGTGGCCGAGCAGCGTGCTCACCACCTCCACCGTGGTGCCCGCGCGCAGCAGCCCGGTGGCGTAGGTGTGGCGGCACCAGTGCGGATCGAACTCCACCCCGGTCCGCCGGCGCAGCCGTTTAACCAGGTCATAAGCCCCGGCGTAGGTCAACGGGTGACCGCGCGGTTCGCCCCAGAGGTTGACGAACACGTAATCGCTGTCCAGCTCGCCATACTCGCCGTGCAGATAGTCAGCGTAGAGCCGGACCAGCCCGGCGCTAACCGGGATCGTCCGAGGCCGCGCGGACTTGACGCGAGCACCGTTGTCGTTGATCCGTGGCACCACCGCGACCGTCCGCTCCGCCGCGGCCCAGTCCTCGTGCCGCAGCCCCAACGCCTCCCCGATCCGCATCCCGGTGTCGTACAGCACCGCGAACAACAGCCGGTCACGCAGCCGATCACACGCGTCCAGGATCGCCCGCATCTCCACGACGGACAAGATCCGCGGGTGCTTGCGCGGCACCTTCAACCCGATCACCCGCCGCGCCCCCGGCGCGGACTTGCTGATGTGGTGCAGGAACGGCCGCCACGACGTCCCGCGCCGACCAGCCGGTTGCCAACTCGTCAACAACTCACCCAGATCAACGCCATGACGAGCGCCGTGCTGGTAGAACGCGCTGACCGCCGACAGCTTCCGGCTCACCGTCGCAGCGCCGCAGTGCGCCACCACCGACGGCAACACCGCGACCCGGCCGCCCCGCGCCGGCGGGGGCAGCCGCAGCCAGGCCACGAACTCACCGACGTCCTCCAGCCGGACCTCCCGCCAGTCCAACGCCCGCCCGGCGAGGAACACGAACCAGTCCTTCAGATCATGGGCATACGCCTTAACCGTGTTCGGCGACCGATCGACGTCGGTCAAAAACGCCAGATAGCGCTCGACCGGCTCGACCGGAACCCCGTCCGGACCAAGCACCGTCCACGATCTACGCCGCGACGACGGCATCACCACCTGCTGAACAAGCACCGAACCTCCCGAGACACCACGTGCTGGACGACGGAAGATAACCACGTCCACCAGCCAGAATCCGGGACCTGCGGCGCTCGTCAACGACGTCCAGGACACCCCACCAACGACTCAAGATAACGATCGCGTTGGTGGTGTACACGATCAGCCGCAACTCCGGTGGGTAGTCCAGGAACGGGATGAACTCGTTCCACGTCCGGCGCCACACGTCGACCGCGCCGGGGTACCGCTCACCGAATTTGGCCTCGAAACCGGTGAACTCGAGTTCCGCCGCCTCCAGGCTGGGCGCGGTGTAGATCGCTCGCATGCCGGCCGCGACTTTCTTGCGATCGGCGTGGGACACGAATTTCATGGCGTTGCGAACGACGTGGACCACGCAGGTTTGCACGACGGTCTTGGGGAAGGCCGCGGTGATCGCGTCGGGCAACCCGGACAGCCCGTCACAGCAGCAGATCAGGATGTCGCGCAGCCCCCGGTTGCGCAGCTCAGTCAACACCGACAGCCAGAACTTCGCGCCCTCGGCCTCGCCGATCCAGACTCCCAGGGCGTGCTTGCGGCCCTCGACATCCACCCCGATGACCAGGTACGCGGTCTTGACCGTCACCGCGCCCTGGTCCCGGACCTTGATCCGCAACCCGTCGATGTAGACGATCGGGTACACCTCATCAACCGGCCGGCCGCGCCACAGCTCGATCTCCTCAGCCACCACATCGGTCACGGTCGAGATCAGATCACGTGACGCGCTCACGCCATACACCTCGCGCAGGTGCGCCTCGATGTCCCGAGTCGTCATCCCCCGCGAATACAACGACAAGATCATCTCATCGATCTGGCCCAGCCGACGGGCATGCTTCGGCACGATCTTCGGCTCGAACACGCCATTACGATCCCGAGGAACATTCACCGTGACAGGCCCGTTCGGCGTCGAGACCGTCTTAGCCGTATAACCGTTACGGGAATTCCCTGACCCCGCGCCCGCCGGATCACCCCGCTCATACCCGAGCTCATGCGTCATCTCGGCGACCAACACCCGCTCGATCACCGCCTTGGTCATCCGGTTCAACAACCCATCCACACCATCGATCGGCGTACCCGCCGCCCGCGCATCGACCAACAACGCATCGATCACCGAGGGATCCAACGCCCCCGCCAACCGGCGAGACGCCTCCACATCACAATCATCAACACTGGTGTCCAGACTCACAGATAGTTCCCTTCCCGACCGAGTGATGATCACAACGGCCGATCTTGGCCCATCCGTGGCTTACACAGTTGTAGCGACACGCCCGCTGGCGGTCGCGGCGCCGGACTGGCTGACCGGCGTGATCGAGGCATCCTGGCAGCAGGTATACGGCGCGCGGATCGACAACCTGCATCTACCCGAGAGTCAGGCCAAGCGCCAAGCCCTGATGGTCGACTACGGCAAAGATGGCTACCACCTGCTCGAACAGGTCCACGGGCCGGCCGCGCCGCGGTGGTTGCGGGAGTTGCCCGCCCTCCAGACGCTGCGGCGGATCTGGGTCCAGCAGTTCTACCGGGAGGTCACCGACGGCCGCGCGGAGGTGCGGCGGCGGGAGAAGCTCCCCGACGGGGACGGTCTCCCGCCGGGCAGAGACCGCCTCATCTCCCCCTACGATCTCGACGCCCGCCACAGCGTCAAACGTGATCACGGCTGGGGCGGATACAAAGTCCATTTCACCGAGACCTGCGATGCCCCCGGAACACCCCCCGCCATCCCCACCGGCGCCGACCCGGACACCACCCCGACACCGGATCAGCGCAGGGGCGACCGGCCGAATCTGATCACAGGCGTGGCCACGACCGAGGCGACCGTTCCCGACACCGCGATGACCACCCCGATCCATGACCAACTGGCCGGCAAGGGCTTGCTGCCCGGCGAGCACCTCCTCGATTCGGGTTACCCCTCAGCCGAGCTGATCACACACGCTGCCCGCGTGTTCGGGGTCACGCTGGTCTCGCCGATGCTGCTGGATCACTCAGCACAGGCCAGAGCCGACGCCGGGTACGACAAGGCCGCGTTCACCTTCGACTTCGACACCCAGCAGGGCACCTGCCCGCAAGGGGCCACAAGCGGTTCCTGGACCACCTGCCGGCAACAGGACACCGAGGCGATCGTGGTGTCCTGGCCGGTCAGAGCCTGCCAACCCTGCCCAGTGCGCGAGTCGTGCACCAGCGGCAAACGTCGCCAGATCACGATACGCTCCCGCGAGCTGCACGAAGCCCTCCGTGACGCCAGAGCCGAGCAGACCACTGATGAGTGGAAGACCCGCTACGCCGCCCGCGCCGGTGTCGAGGGCACGATGCGCCAGGCCACCCACGTCACCGGGATCCGCCAGGCCCGCTACCTCGGGCTACCCAAGACCCAACTCGAACACAACATCGCCGCCGCCGCGATCAACATGATCCGCCTCGACGCCTACTGGACCGGGCACTCCCTGGACCGCACACGATCAAGCCACCTCACCCGCCTCGACTTCACGCTCACCGCCTGACCGAATAAGCCAGCAGGGTCTACGAACGCGCCAAAACCGCCGCCCGCGAAGCCGACTCACCCGCGCTACTCGCGCACGCCACCGCCGAACAAGCGTTCGTCCTGATCGACCTCGACGAAACCACCGCCGCGCTCGACCAGCTCACCCACGCCCGCAGCCTCGCCACCGGCACCGCCACACCCCTACTCCAAGCCTGGCTAGCCGCCGCGCACGGCGAAACCCTCGCCGCCGCCGGCCACGCCGACGACGCACGACGAGCCTTCGACACCGCCAACGCCCTGCTCCCGGCCGACCCCATCGACCCCGCGCTGCCGTTCCTGTTCCTCGGCGACTCCCACCTCGACCGCTGGCGCGGCAACGCCCTCGCCCGGGTCGGGGCACCTAAGGCCATCGAGCAGCTCACCACTGCCCTCGCCCGACTCCCGGCGGACTTCGTCCGCGCCCGCACCGGACTCCTCGTCGACCTTGCTTACGCCCACGCCGCCGCTGGCGACCGCGACGCCGCCCTCACTCATGCGAGACAGGCCCGCCGGCTTGCTGGGCAGATCAAATCCGACCGGCAACAACGCCGGCTCAACCGCCTCGTCCTACCCGGCAGCGGTAGCGCCGCCACGTAAGGCCAGGTAATACAGCAACGCCACCAACGTCCCCGACCCCAACAATTCCTGACGCCGCGCCAGCTCGGCCACCCGCGACAACGGCACCCACTCCACCCGACCAACCTCCTCCGTGTCGGTCGGCTCCCCGACCCGCTCCGCCCCCCGCCACAAAAACACATCCACCGGCGCCGTCACCTGCCCCGGCAACGGCTCAAAACTCACCAGACGCTCCGCCTCCCCAACCGGACGCCACCCGCTCTCCTCCTCCGCCTCCCGCGCAGCCGTCCCCGCCGCATCCTCACCCGCATCGACCAAGCCCCCAAGCAGCTCATAACCCCACTGCTCCGTGACGAACCGGTACCGCCACAACATCAACGCCTGATCCCGATCATCCACGATCAGCGCAACCGCGATCCGACCAAGATGTACCACGTGGTAGTCCCACCGCTCCCCGTTCGGCGCTCCGACATCCACCAAACCCAACCGCACCCACCGGTTGTCATAGATCGTTTTCTCGCCGAACGTCTGCCACCCGCTGCGTGCGTCCGCCACAAGCAGCAGCGTAGATGCGGGTACGGCGCTACCGCGCGCTGGTGAGTAGTAACTGCAGCGATCGTCGGGCAGGGTCCCTGACACATCGATGACGAGCGCAACCAGGTTCTGATCGTCACGACACGAATCGTCCGCGTCGTGACCGACTGAACCAGAGGTGGGAAATTCAAATTATGACTCGTGGAGGCACCGGTCATCGACCGTGTCGTCCCATCATAAACACCGCGACGACCACCTATCTGGTTGCATAAATCAACCAGATAAGGTACGGATAAGCATTATTTTCACCCGCGAGGGCAGTCGGGATCGCGTGAATTTGAATCAGCGCGATCATGAGCGAGGTGGTCCTGTAGGCGGGAATGGCGGAATTGGTACACCGCGCCGGACTGCCGCAGCACGCCCCTGTGGTGGGCATCGTCGAGGAATCGCATCAGTCGCCACGGCACGTCACCACGCAGAGCCAGCCAGATGCGGCTGACCGCATAGGCTCCCCACGCCCTCGACAGCACACCAACGCATCCACAGGCAAGCCCGAAGATCACCCCGGAGACAAGCCCAATAATCGGATGCGGAACGGTATCGTTCGGATCGAACAAGAAGCCGTCAGTGACGGCGCCGACAATGGCGAACACGTAGCGACCCACGCGCCCGTACATGCGACCACCCAGGACACCACCCGCGACCCCGCCCACGAGCGTGCCGGACAGTAGAGCCTCGACGCCATCGAAGACGCCGAATGCGGGTCCAGAGGGGAACCAAACCACGAGACCGTCTATGAGCCCAATCGGCAGTGTCAATATCAGGCCGAATAAGAACACGGCCGCGCGGTCCTGCTTCAGGACCACTCCTGGGCTGGACACCTGAGCCACCTTGGCCGGGATGTCCAGGCACACCGGCGCCGCGAACGCGAACCCAAACGCCACCCCGATTGTTAGCGCCGCTCCGTACGGGAGAGCAACCCCGAAACCGACACCAACGCCGATCGCGAAGCCGATCACAAATCGACTAAGCAGCAGCGCCAGCTTTTCTTGGAATCGCGTTTCGACACGCAACGGCGCAGGCCGCTTACTCACACCGTAGGAGAGGCCGGTCGCTAGACCGAACACGAGCCCCATTTCGAGGCCGCTCTCAAGGCGGTAAGTAGAGCCAGGGATACCCGACCCGGAGACGAAACCCGCGAACCCGAAGACCAACCCGACGGTGAGCCCGACGGATATCCCGCAGGTCGTCCTGGAGATGGTGTCGACTAACTGCCACCATGCCAGGTCCGGGGTGGCTAGCGTGTCGAGGTGGCGGGCGAGGAACGTCAACCACCGGCGGGCTTGTTCCGGCGGGTACCGCACCTGCTCCGGGGTCGATGGTGTTCCGGGTGCGGGGGGAGTCTGGTGGTAGGCAGCGGGGATGAACGCCTCGAGCAGATGGTGTTCGACCGCAGCCTTATTGGCGAAATCGAGCAGCTCCGAAGGATCAGAGGTGGGGGCGGCATAGACCGTTCTGGCCAAACTGACCATCAGGGGACTGGTCAACGCTTGCGCCAACGGCACGTCGCGATTCGAGCGCAGTTTATCCACCACGGGACCCCAGCGGTCTTGGGCCGTTGGCCCCGTCGCCATCAGGAACGTCGCCACGTCGTCAAGGTCGACGGGTTCGATCTCCAGCACAGCCGCGCGCGTCAGGATCCTGCCGCTCCTGGCAACCGCAGCCTCATACTCGGTGCCACGGCAGGTCACCACCAACGGATACTTGGCGGCAACGGCGGCATCAAGGGCGTCAAGGACCTCCGGTAGCAGCGCCGCAGAAATCTCGTCCAAGCCGTCCAGGACCGCCATGACCCGCCCCTCGGTGACCATCCGCTCGGCCGCGTCGGCACCATAGACGTCATGGTTGGCCAGCGCCGGATACTCCTCCAAGATTCGGCGCGTCATCCACTTATGCAGGTGCTCGGTGCGTGGATCCCAGGAAGACGCGGTCAACAGCACCGGCACCGGCTCACCCGACAGCGGACTGTCCAGCAGACCGAGAGTGAACAGCAGCGCCAGCACGGTCTTTCCCGCGCCCGGGTCCCCCAAGACCACCAACTGCCGGGCCCGGAGCACCCGGAACAACTCAACCACGTGGTGCACGTCGTGGCGCAGCCGCACCGGGCGGCCCGGCACCACACCCTCGGTCAACACGTCCGCCAGGCTGGCTGCCACCGGCCGGCCGGTACTCGACCACCGGATACGGATCGGCTCGGGACGCCGCAGGGACCGCACCGCCGCCTCCTGCGTCCACTGGCGACCCACCGCGCCAGCGAGGTCGCTCACCGCCCGGTCCAGCCGCTTTTTCTCCTCGACGGTGAAACTCGCGCTGTCGCGCGGCAAGGTAGCCGACTCGTCCTCGCGGAGTCGAGACATCGTGATCTCGACGTGCCCGACCAGCAGCGGGGCCAAGTCCTCGGTCCGGGCTACCCACACCGAGTTCCGTCCCCACCCGTCGGTGCTGTTGTAGCGCCCCCAAACCACCCCGACCACCAGCTGCCCGGCCAACACGGGTGAGCCGCTCATGCCTTTCATTACCGCGTCCGCAACCACTCGGCCCAATAGAATCTGGTCGTCGCGGGTAGTGCCCCCCGCCCAATGGCCATCGGCGTCCAAATGCCGATAGGAGTGCCCCGGGTCATCTACCGTGACCACCCCGGTAATCGCGACCGGGGTGGTCACGGCGACCTCGTCGCTGGCCGCCAACCCCGCCACACACTCCGCCAGCGGCTCCTCCGCGACCAGCACAGCCAGGTCGTGCAGCGGATCCAGGCGCACTACCCGAGCAGCCCGAGACGGGCCGCCCTGCAGCGGATCCAGGCGGACCTCGGTGCCGATCGCGCCGACACCCAGATCATCGAGCACATGCCACGCGGTGACCAACACACCCGGGCTCACCTGGAAGCAGGTGCCGATCGGGTCGTCGGCATCATTAAGGATCCGGCCCAGAAACCCGGCAACCCGCTGGTCAACTCCCACCGGTGCCTGCCCCGTCCGGGTCGGCCCGGTAGGTCAAAGACACTTCCAAGGTGGCCTCACCCGATGCGCCAGCCACGATCACGTTGCCCTGCGCGGAGAACTTCAACCCGAACGTCACCTTTACCTCGTCCGGGCGCACCGAACTCCGACCCAGCTGCCCGATCGTGCTCACCGTCGACGCCGCAACCTCCACGATCGCCGACTGCGCCCGCTCCCACGCCTCCGCGACCGCATCCTGTGCCCGGTCCAACCTCGCCGAGGTCGACTCCGAACCCGCCACCGGGGACGCCTCGACAAGCAACTCCACACCGCCGACCCGCAGCGGAACCACCCGACCAGCCACCAAGTCCCACCTCCGGACGGGGTCCACAAGACCACGGATAGTAGCCGAGCAAGCACACAAAACTCTGAGAGGAGTCTGTACGTTTACGGTGTAACTACTGATTTTTGTAGTCCTGCGTGGGGGCGACGGGCGGGGCGGTCATCTGCCGGAAGCGGGCGTTCTCCTGCGCTGCGGCGGCTCACGGGCCAGATGATTGGAACGCGACCAGCCCCCGGGTGGAGATCAGGAGCAGCCGCAGGCCGCCCAGCTCCGACACCCGAGACCAGCCAGCTCGCTACGGCGCCCATCGTTTCACCCGATGAGTCGGCTCGCAGGGCGAAGCGCGAAGCTGTTCCCGCAGGTCTCGCAGCTCGCCGATCCGTCCTGGTTGGAGTGTAGCCAGCGCCAACCACCATCGTGCGAACCGAGCGCGCAGCGCAGGCGGAACCGTCTAGGCGCCCCGGGGAGGCTGTCCAACAGACTGTCCAATAACTGCGGTCTACGAGGTACCGCTAGTACCCAACTCGTAGCGGCAGGGACCGGGGAGTGCCAGGTAGTCCTACTCCTATCAGGTGAACTTTGAACTGAAAATCGGAAGGTCGGCGGTTCGACCCCGCCCCTGGCCACCACCTCTGAACAGCGTAAGCGCTGAGGTGCTTGATCATAACTGTCGCTCTCCGTCTCAATTGCACCGAAATGCCGCGCCAGTTTCGACCCTGAGCACCGCCTGCGAGGGGTGACCCCGGCTGGCATGGCACCAGTGGCTGGCGGCGAACCGCAGCCCTCCACCCTTGTCAACGCCTGCTGGTCGCCCGTCCCGCCACCACTACCGCGGCGACTTCTTCCCTGATTAGTTGCCCCAGACAGACGCTTCGGCCAGCTCGGTGATTCATGACCTGGGTTGCGTGTAGTTGAATCGGTCTCGGGTCTTGTCCATGGCGGCTGCATCGAGAGCGGTGTGCCAGAGGCGCACACCGCTCGGGCGCAGCACACGTGCGCCGCTCCACCCGGCAGTCTCGATCTTGGCCTGGCCATCGCCGATGGCGATCTCAAGGGCCGGTTCGAGGTCTGTGTCGTGGGAAGCCAGGATGACAACGTCGATCTGCGGGTCGAGTGCGGCCCGCACGACCTTGAGTGCGACCAGGACGTCAACGCCCTTCTCCTGTGCTGGCTTGTGTGGCCAGTCCGGCGGGTAGCGCAGCGTCCGGTAGACGACGTCGACGCGCTTGTCACGAGTCCATTCGGACCTCTGACGCTGGGAGATGCCGTAGACGTAGGGGTCTCGAGCGTTGCTCGGGGAGCCACGAAACACCCGCACCGCGGTGAGAACGGCCCGCTGCTGAGTCGCGTCGCGCTGCCGCGTGGCTCGCAGGGCGATGACCTGCTCCGCGAATCGCAGCGGGTGGATCAGACACTCGTGAGCGGGAAAGCCCGGGGGCGCGAAGAGGTCGCGCGCGGTGAGGTGGATGTTCTGGTAGTCGATGACGACACAGACCCGCGGGTCCACCACACCTCCAAGAAAAATCCCCGCCAGTCCCGGAGGACGGCGGGGAACAAGGGCTTCAGCCTACCCCATCCTAGCCGCGCCGACAGATCCTGGGCAGACACACCAGACCCGAACCCGCGAGCAGCGGGGAGACACACGTCGTGAGACGGCGATAGACACCCCGCTGACCTGGGATGATGGTTTAGGGATGATCGAGACTCCGGATGGGGCGGTGAATTCTATCAAACGGCGGGCTCTGGGGCATTCAGTGGGGCGTTGCGGGCGGGGTTAGCTACCGCCCCGTTGGCCGGGCACACGTCAGCGTCGTCTCTATTTCCGTCTCATTCGCGTTCGTTCGCGGGCGTCCGCCGGCTGCCGCGAGGATGTTCCGGCGCAGGTCACGGACGGTGCCGACCGGACGCGGACACCGCACCGGAGTCCTGAAAATCGGAAGGTCGGCGGTTCGACCCCGCCCCTGGCCACCATGTTTGACCAGCAAAAACGGCGATTTTGTTGATCTCTTTCTTTGTGCTCCGTCTCAGTTGTCGGCCAGCCACTATTCTTACCGCTCCTCGTCAAGAACGGACCGCCGTTGAGATCTTGGCTGTCATCAATGTGTGGTCAAGCGCTACACAGTACGACCACACACGACCACGTACTGTAAGTTGCCGAACAAGCCTCTATGGGTCAAGCCTCTATGGGGGGTCAAGGGCGCCGCCTGCCGCGGCGCGGAAGTGACAGAGTCTGCGGTCCTACACGCCTGCCCGCTCGGCCGGTCCCGCTTGCTGCGCGCGGCCTGGCGGCCGTGCTCGCGCGGGCCGGCCCGCGCGGGCGCTGTGGCAACGAGCGCTTCGGCTGGTCGTCCGGCTGGCCCAGCAGGTGTGGCGGGAAAACTCGACGGGGATCATCAATCAGCATGAGGTGGCGTTCATCGGGGATCACGTGGAGTGTCTGGAGTTCTGACGCGCCCGATGCTGGGTTAGCCTGCTGTGGTCGGTTCCGCGGGGATTCGAAGTGACCCAGGCGTGCCGGCGTCCTGTGGGTCTGCGCTGACGAAGGAGGTTGTGTGTTCTTCCATCGTTGAGCTTCCAGTCGTGAATCCGTCCGGTCGGGCGGTTTTCCCTGCGGTCGCGGGGCCAGCGCTGGACTGGGCTGACTCCAGTGCTCGCTTTCCCCGCGATTGTCATCGATTCGTGAGGAGAGCTTTGTTGAGTTCTGATGTGCGTGCCGAAACGGTTGTGGATTTTCGTCCTGGGCTGAAGTCTGCCATCACGGAGGTGATCGCCCCAGCCGCGCCCGAAGTAGATCGCTCGGGCGCCTATCCTCGGGCGGCGCTAGACGCGCTGGCCGAGGCGGGGATCCCCGGCCTGATGAGTTCGCCTGAGGTCGGAGGTGGGGCTAGCTCGCTCGCCGATGTTGCGGAGGTGGTGGAGCACCTTGCCGCGGCCTGCGGCTCGACCGCGATGGTGGTGCTGATGCACTACGCGGCAGTGTCTGTGCTGGAGGCACACGGACCTCGAGAGGTTCGTGAGGCGATCGCGCGCGGGGAGCACTTGAGCAGTCTGGCGTTTTCGGAGACGGGCTCACGAAGCCATTTCTGGGCGCCGATGAGCACTGCAACCGCCGCTGGAGACGGCGTCCGGTTGGACGCGCGCAAGAGCTGGATCACTTCGGCCGGTGAAGCGGACAGCTACGTCTGGTCAAGCCGCCCGCTGAGCGCCGAGGGTCCGATGACGCTGTGGTTGGTGCCGTCGGACACGCCGGGGCTGCGCACGGCCGGCTCGTTTGATGGCATGGGGCTGCGCGGCAATGCGTCCAAGCCGGTCACCGCGGACGGCGCCGTGGTTCCCGCGGACGCCATGCTCGGGATGGACGGTACCGGCCTGGATATCGCGCTGTCGGTGGTGCTGCCGACATTCCTGGTAGGCAATGCGGCGTTTTCGGTGGGGTTGATGGAGGCCTTGCTGGGCGAGGCGGCGGAGCACCTGAGGCGGACCCGGCTTGAGCACCTCGGTCAGACGCTCGCCCAGCAGCCGGGCAGCAGGACCGAATTTGCCCGGCTTCGCACTCGCGCCGACGAAGCCCGGGCATTTTTGATCGACACGCTGCGAGCGCTTGAGGACGGGCGGGCCGACGCGGTGCTGCGGGTACTTCAGGTGAAGGCGGTCGCTTCCGAAGCGGCATCTGACGTCGCCGACGGGGTGATGCGGTTGTGTGGTGGTGCCGCGTTTCGCAAGGAGCTTGGAGTGGAGCGGAGTTTCCGCGATGCGCTGGCCGCGCGGGTGATGGCGCCCACGACTGCGGCACTGCGTGACTTCGTCGGTCGCGCCACCCTGGGGCTGCCGCTGTTCGACGGGGCAGGTGTCTGATGGCCGAGTCGACACTGGTAATGGGAGCGGTCGCCTACGACCCCAAGGTGGTCACCATCTGGGAGGGTTTCCGCCGATGGCTGCGGACGGCGGGCCTGCCTTTCGACTTTGTGCTGTACTCCAATTACGAGCGGCAGGTCGGAGACTTGGTCGGGGGACGGATCGACGCGGCATGGAACTCGCCGCTGGCCTGGCTCCGTGCGCAGCGCCTTGCCGCCGCCCGCGGCCGGTCGGTGCGCTCAGCCGTGATGCGGGACACCGACCAGGATCTGACCTCGGTGGTGGTGGTCCGCGCCGATTCGGGCTGTAGCTCGCTATCCGATCTTAAGGGCCGCGTCGTTGCGGTCGGTGCGGTGGACTCGCCGCAGTCCACCCTCATCCCGCTGTCATACCTGCGCGCGGCCGGCCTGCGCCCGGAGGAAGGCATCACCGTTCGTCGCTTCGACATCGGTGTGGGGCTGCACGGTGATCACATCGGCGGGGAACGCGACGCCGCCCGCGCGCTCGCCGCAGGCGAGGTCGACGCCGCGTGCATGATCGACGCCAACCACCTCCTGTTCAGTCAGGAGGGAATCCTGCCGGCCGCAGCGTCCAGGATTCTGGCTCAAACCCTGCCCTACGACCATTGCAACATGACCGTGGTGGACACCGCGCCGGGCGAGTTAGCCGACCGGTTTGTCAACCTGTTGCTGTCGATGTCTTACGACGATCCTGAGGTACGCCCACTGCTGGACCTGGAGGGCCTGCGGGCCTGGCGGCAGGGGCGCACCACCGGATACGCGTTGCTGGACACAGCGGTCAACGAGACCGCGTTCTACGACGCGACGGGCGCGGTGACGGACCCGGAATACGTCCCGTGATCGGCCCGCTCGACCTGGAGCAACTCGGCTTCACCTCCGGTGCTCACCTGCTCGTGAGCCGGGCGCTGCGCACGCTGCCCTCCGGAGGGCAGCTACGTGTCGTGGGAACCGATCCGGCGCTGGGCGTGCATCTGCGCGCGTGGTGCCGCAGCACCGGGCACGGCTTCGCCGTCGACCCAGCCGGCGGGTTCCAGGTCGAGCGGGGACGGGCCGACGAACAGCGGTGGGCCGGCGCGCAGCGAGCCGGCGGACCGGGCTCGGACGGAATCGTCCGCCGCCCACCCGCGCACTGGGTCTCGCCGCGCGTGGCGCACTTGTGGAAGCCGGTGGACCGGCCGCATCCTTCGACCTCGACGACCGTGACGTGGTCTGGGCAGACCTAGCGCCCCGGCTCTACGCACATGCCGCCGCCAGGCAGTGGGACCCCGCCACCGCCGTGGACTGGGCAGCCACCACCGAGCTGCCGACCGACATTGAGACAGCGGTGGTCCAGGTCATGACCTACCTGGTAGAAAACGAGCAGGCCGCGCTGGTCATCCCGGCGCGGCTACTCGCCCGCATCCACCCGCACTTCCGGGAGGTGCAGCAGCTACTCGCGGTCCAGGCCGCCGACGAGGCACGACACATCGAAATCTTCACCCGACGCGCGCTGCTGCACGGCGGTGACATGGGCACCTCCTCGGTCGGCGGGCGGGCGTCACTAACGACGTTGCTGTCCGAACCGGATTTCTCGCTCGCGTCGTTCCTGCTCTCCGTGCTCGGCGAAGGAAGCTTCCTCACACTGCTCGCATTCCTCGACCACCACGCCCCAGACCCGATCACCCGCCAAGTCACCCAGCTCGCCCGAGTAGACGAGGCCCGACACGTCGCCTTCGGCCTGGCACACCTAGAGCACCAGGCCACGCTCAACCCCGCGCTCCTCGGCCGACTGCGCGCCGCCATCGAACGCCGCCACGACGCACTCATCAACACCGCGGGGCTCAACGCCGACGTCCTCGACGCACTAATGGTGATCGCGGCGGGGGAATGGACCCCAGCAGCGATCGCCCGCGGCCACCACACCGTCCAACAGTTGCACCACACAATGGACCAAGGTCGCCAGCAACGCCTAACCAGGCTCGGATTCCCACCGGACGAGGCCGCGGAACTGTCCGCCCTCCACACCCGCAACTTTATGTAAACCGAACCGAGTCCCGAAAACGGCTCGCCGAGGTGCGGACCGTCCGCAGGTCAGCGGCTTCACCTGGAACGGCAGACAGATTCCAAGCTCGCAATCGAGCAGAGGTGCCTCCGGCGGGCCTCCACTCCAGGATGGTCCGCAGGCTGGGCACGAAGGTGGTGGGTCACCAGAGTGGCACGGGTATCCCGTCACGTCGACGCCCGAGGCGTAGCAGACCAGCGGCAGGTGTCCAGGTCGTTCATCGCATGCGGTGCTCCACCTAACCTCCCGTATTCACGGCGTTGATCATCTGGTCGGAAGTCTCGACGCGCCCTCATGTTGATCTTGTTTTTGGGTGGTGAGCGTGGTTTAACGCCCGGCTGTCGTGTCGGGTGGGCGCCGGTTCCACGGGCCGGGTGGGGTTCCTGGGGGTCGTTGGGTGGGTCGTGGCCGCTCAGGGTGGTGGCAGGGCGAAGATCGTGGTGAAGGCGCGGTGGAGCTGGTGTGCCCAGGGCCAGGTTTCGGGGATTTTCAGGTGTCTGAGTCGTTGGCCGTGGGTGAGGCGCGCGGCGGTGTGCAGGAGCCGGTAGCGGAGGGTTGTGGGTTCGGCTGTGGCGAGGTCGCCGGTCAGGGCGAGCAGTGGGAGCCAGGCGAGGAGGTCGCAGGCCAGGGACACCGCGGCGCACCAGGCCTGGTTGATCGCGTAGTCGCGGGAGGGCAGGTGCGCTAGGCCGGTGTTCTTGCCACAGCGGATGCGGGCTTCGACCCGGGCCTGGGTGCGGTGAGCGGCTTCGGGGAACTGGATGTCTGTGCCGGGGGTGTTGGTGGCGATGAGCTGGTAGCGCTTGCCGGCGTGGTGTTCGAACAAGCTCAGGTGCGCCCCGGGGTGGGGGTTCTCCCGGCGGATGAGGATCCGCATGTCGGGGGGCCAGCCGGCGAGGCGGTCACCGCCAGCGCTGTGGCGGAGCAGCCCGGTGAGCTCGGTGACCTGGGCGTCCTCGCGGGGGTCACCGGCGGCGTCGAGCGCGGATTGCCAGGCGGCGGCGGGGACCTTGCCGACGACGGCGCGGATCCGGTGGTCGAAGTCGAACCCGACTGAGTAATGCACCTGGTGTCCGGGTTGGTTGTTGAGCGCGGTGATGTGGTTGACCAGGGCGTGGGTGGACCCGGCCCCGTCACAGGTGATCAGCATCCGGCCTCGGTGCGCCGCGGGGATCCGCTCGATCGCCTCGGTCAGCACCTCGATGTGGTCGGTCGCGGTGTTGGACCCGGCCCGCCCCGGACGAAGTTTGATCATTAAAGACTCGTTGGTGTTGTCACACCAGGCGGTCAGGGGATGAAACCCGAACGTCTTTTTGAAGGTGGGTTCCGCGTGCTGTTTCTCACTGTGGGCGAGCACGATCGAGGCGTCCAACCGGATCACCGTCACCGCACCCAAGTCCCGTCCGGCGGCCCGAGCCGCGGGGATGGCGCCGTGCCGGGCCTCGATCTGTGTCCACACGTGCTCCCGGACCCGCGCCCGCGCCCGCGCTATCTTTCTCAGCTGGGCTGACGTGGTCTCCTCCAACGCCCGCCACACCGTGGTGTCCGAGGCCACCGACCCGAACAACTCCCCCTGATGGCGCAGGGTGTCGATCTGGCTGATCCTCGTGCCACCACCGGCGATCATCACCGCCAGGTCCGCCAGCACCCGACCACGATCATGCACCGGCCAGAAACCAGACCGAGCCAACACCGCGGACAGCTCCTCGGTCAACCCGACCCGATCAGCCACCAGCCGCGGCAGTCCCGACCCCACCCGCGACACCACACCATGCCCGCCCACTTCCACGGACAAGCCCTTCGACCACGCGGTAACATCCACCTGAAAAGTGCCTCCCACACCTACGGTACCGAGGACCTTGAAGACCCTCATCATCGCAGCTCAGAGCCACTTTTCGCGCATCAAAACACCCCCCAAATCGAGATCATTTCCGATCACAGTGAATGACCGAGGCTAACTGGCATCCCGCATCGCGGGGGCAGGCACCAGATCCCGGTGCTCCGTCCTAGGCTGCAGCGTCATGCCAGTGCATTTCCCTGATGAGGCCGCCTCCCCTGCCGAGAAGCGTGGACTGCTGGTTCAGGATCTCTGCTTCGGCCGTGGCTGGCTGAGGTACATGCCGCCCGCCTCGATCCTCTTCATGGGCGCTTTGGCGAACCACGGTCCCCTCAACAAGGGGGATCTTGGCGATTGGATACGGGCAGGACGCAGGGACGGCGAACGTGGTTGGGATGCCGAGGTCTGGGATCCGGTGAAGGTCTGGACCGACGAAGAGTGGCAACAGGCCAGGGCGGCCGAGGAGCACGGTCCCCTTGCGTTCGGGCCCGATGATCCTGCCGATGCGGCCGGAGCCAACGCTGAGGAGATGGACGACCGTGAACGGGAGCTCGCCCGCAGTGATCTCTACAGCCAAGCGCTCGGGATCGCGCCGGTGCGTACGATGGCCGGCGTGCTTCAATACATGATCGCGTGTGGCGTGGTCACGGAACGCACCGAGGGCGGAGACGTCGTCTACGACCTCAACCCTGACGTCGAGCTGCCTACCGAAGTGCTGCCCTGCCAGTGGTGGTCCGCCGTAGCGCGGCGGCATACGCCGGGGCCAGCGCGCGGACTTGGTCGGCGTCGACCTCGGCACTGAGCGCATCAATCGCCATGACCACGCCCTGACGTCGGGGAGCACCGAACAGCTCGGCGAGGTAGTCGAGCCCTTGGCGAGTCGCGTCCGCCGCGCGTGGATCGGCAAGGAGAAGCTCGAGACGCTGCCTGACGGGACCGGCGTCGGTAGCGAGCATCAGCCGCACGACGTCGCCGGCGTCCTTAGCGACGACACGTCGTTGGCTGGTCTCTCGGACGCGTTCCCCTACCATGTGGCACTTGGCGATCAACAGCGCTGCCACGCCGGCTACCCGCACGTCAAGCACCCGACTGTCTCGTTCGGGTTCCAGGCTCGGCACCGCCATGACGTCGTAGTCGACCGCAGCCGGTTCGAGTCCCAGTGTGCGGCGAGTTGCGTCACGCGAGTGCGGCGGGATCACTCCAGAGCGCCGGCTCCCCAATCCGGAGAACTTCTCGGCGACCATCAGGTCGACCACAACCTCTTCGATCCGGTCACCGATCTTCTCGAGGCGGTACCAGCGCCCGGGATCCGGACCTTGGGTGAAACCTGCAGCGGTCATGGTCTGTTCGAGCAGTGGCTCGTCGTCGAGAGCCTCGGGGTCGACTCCGAGGTCGGCATCACTCGTGTACGAAGCGGTCGTCAGCTCGCTGGCGGCGGTACGGAGGTGCACGGCCTGAGCCCCGACGAGAGTGATGGCGTCACGGTGCGCCTGTAGCGCCTCCAGCGCATCAAGGAGGACTCGGCGAGCAACGACCGTGATCACTTCGGCCGAGATGCCGTCAGGAAAGCGTGACATCGGCTGTCCAGCCAGAGGTGCTCATAGACAGCTCAAGATAGTGCAGCGGCCTCGTTCGCCAGCTCGCCGGGATCTCGGCGCCATGCGTCCACGGTGGCGGCCATGTGGGCAAGGACGGCCTCTCCCTCAGCGGGCATCCGATCGGGGCCGCTCAAGCAGTCAATCGCCAGCTGGCTGAGCGCAACATGCTCGGTAGCCCCGAAGGCGCGCCGGCCCAGCAGTGGCCCTCTGTTGCCCGGCTGCAGGAGGATGACGTTTCCCAGGCCGTGTACAGCACGCATCAGCGAAAGCTCATCGGCCACGGCGTCGACCATGTCCGGACCCGGATCAACGTAGATCATCAGCTGGCCACCGACCGCAACGGGTGCCACCTCACGTGCTGAGTAGGAGCCCGTGACCACGGCAGTGTTCTCAGTGCCCTGAGCGATCAAGCTGCGGTAGATGGCATCGGGACCTTTGCGCGCCACCATCGGCACTGCGTGGTTGGAGCGGAGCAGATCATGGTTCTCCGCCCGAGCGCGCAGCAGAGCAACCCAGTTGACCTCAACGATGTAGGGACCCTCCCTGGTGATGAGAGCCTCGTCATCAAGAGTCTGGAAGATCCGTGAGACGTACCCGGGACTGACACGACCGACAACCGCGAGATCTTTCTGTCGGTATGGCGGGGCAAAGTCGGTGAGCAACCGCACCAACACGCCCGCTCCAGCACCCGAGAGCCCTCGGCTACGGCGGTGCGGCGTCGGATCAGGGTTCTGTTGGGCACCTTCGGTCTTGATCAGCACGCCTGTCGGTAGGCGGAGGTCAACATTGCCAGTGAGGTCGAGGTAACTCACCTTGCGACTCGCCAGGACGTCCCTCGTCCTCGGGCTGAGCCAGGGTGCGACGACAAGAACCGTGGCCTGGCTGTAGAGCTGGCGCAGTAGCCGGACCTGTGGCAAGAGAACCTGTTGAGCCGCCGCTGGCGTCAACGACGCCTTTGCCTCAACGACAACCTGGGCGTAGAGCGCAGAGATTGTGAGTGCTCGGATCGAGTACACGGAGTCTGCGGCGGCGCCCTGTTCGTCGCCCTCTCGCCCACCCACCCGGAGGGGGGAGATTTCGAAGTCAGGCCCGAGCAGCTCAGCAAGTCGAGCCATGCCCTGTTCGAGGACGGCATGCTCACCGACTGCGAGAGCGACCACGGACCCATCTTTACCGTAGTTGCCCTTCTTAGCAAGTTTCCCACTGTGGGCAACTTCAGCTTGCGGGCAACGATGCCGGATCAGGCCAGGTGTCACATGCGGGCACATGCCCGCTGTGGTCAAGGTATCAAGGTATGTAGCGCACCCAAGGTGCGGGCTGGCTCCCATGTGACAGAGTGTCCACAGTGGATTGACCTCGGCGGGCCAGCGAGCACAGCAGGACCACCTCGAAGGCTCGGGGCACCTCCATACAGCCCCGCGAGGACGCCCCGGCGACCTGCGTGAAGAACGCCAAGCCCGCCCCGGGCACGGCGCGGTGTCGTAGCCGATGCCCCTACTCGGCCGAAGCGTCACGTCCACCTCGCTAAGCAGCGCATCAATGATCTGCTCGGTCAGCCCGTCCGGACTGAAGCTCGTTCGGTCCTTGGTGCCCTTCACAACTGCTCTCCCCTCGGTAGAGGTTCCCCAGTGGTAGTTGGCGAACCATCTGCCTTTCCTGACGTTCCTGTCCTGACGCCCCGTCCCGCGGGAGAGGCCCATGTCGGATGACACGCTGCACGGTCAGATGACTTCTGACCTGCGAAAATCGATCACATCAGGCGAGCTGGCACCAGGATCGCCACTACCTTCTGAGGCACAGCTCGGCGGTGCCAGCTGGTGGAAGCAATTGCGCTGGCCAGGAAGCCCTCGAAGACTTCTGCTGGGGTTCGGGAGCTGCGGATACGGCGTGGCCGGTCACGTTGTGATGGTGGCTGTTGCGGGAGACCACCGCCCGCGCCAGCGAAGTCCTTGTCCTCGACATCGACGATGTTGGCTTGGGCCTGGCCACGAGCTGTGGTGATCGACAAGGGTGGCCGGGCCGAGTTCATCGGCTGGGTATGGCGGACTTCCCTTGTGTTCGACTGCGGTGATTACCCCCGCTGTTTTTGATCTCGTCTTCGGGGGTGGCCGGCGTTGGGTGCCTGGTTGTCGCGTTGGGTGGGCGCCGGTTCCAGGGGTTGGTCGGGCGGGTTAGCCGGTCGTGGACACGGTGCGGCTTGAGGTCCAGGTCGGGGTGTGGGATCAGTGCGAATCGGTCTCGGATAGCTCCTCGCGCCCCAGCATTAGTGGACTAGAAACCAACGTCACCGTGGTGTGAGGGACGCGGGGTGGTGGTCGTAGGGTCTGCGGGGTGCCGGTCCGGTTCCTGTCGGATGCGCAGCGTGAGCAGCTGTTGGGGTTCCCGGCGGAGTTCGATGATGAGGCCTTGGATCGTTTGTTCACGCTCAGCGGCGCCGATTTGGTCGAGGCCCGTCGGCGTCGCGGCGATGGGAACCGTTTGGGCTGGTCGTTGCAGCTGTGCGGGTTGCGGATACTGGGGTTTTGCCCGGATGACGTGTCCAGCGCTCCAGCGGTGGCGGTGCGGTTCGTGGCCCGTCAGCTGGGTGTTGACCCGGGGGTGCTGGCCGGTTATGGGGAGCGGGCACAGACCCGCACTGATCACGTGAACCAGGTGAAGGCCTATTTGGGCTTTCGGTCGCCTACCGTCGCTGACTTGGAGGAGGTGCGGGACTGGCTGGGCGCCGAGGCTCTGGTGCAGGACCGCCCGGTGGTGCTGTTTCGTTTGGCTTGCGAGCGGTTGCATGAGCTGTGTGTGGTCCGTCCGGGGTTGACGGTGATCGAGCAGTCCCTGGTCGGCGCGGCGCGGGAGGCCGCCCGCCAGGAGGCGGCCGCCCGGGTGGCCGGGTTGTGCACGCCGCAGCGGTGTCGGCTCCTGGATGGCCTGTTGCGGGTCGGCCCTGAGCTGGGGGGTGGCCAGGGCGAGTTGGTTGCGCCGGTTCGCGGTCCCGGCTTGTCCGAGGGACATGCTCGAGGAGATGGACAAACTGGTGTTCCTGCGGGAGCTGGGGAGTGGGACCTGGGGGTGTTGCCGGTCCAGCGGGTCACGACCTTGGCCCGGCGGGTGCAGGCGGCGTCGAACCAGGCGCTGGCCCAGTCCAGCCCGGAACGCCGCTACCCGGCGCTGCTGGCCTTCGCCGCGCGGCGGGTGGTGGAGGTCACCGATGAGCTGGTGGATTTGTTCGACAAGCTACTGGGTGAGGCCAACGCCGCCGGTGTGCACCACAGGTGCACAAAAGCAATGGATCAAGGCTGCACTATCCCCGGCATGCCGCAGGGACCAGGCCTGGAGCCGGGGCGGGAAGCCGAGGGCGGCGACAGCGTCGCGCGCGCCTCGCTGGCTGGGCTGTCCCCCTCTCGCCTGCGGGAGTGGCTGCCCGGCGTGTTCGCCGCACGGCTGCTGCGCGGCGTGAGGCTGCCCAGTGGAAGGGTCGTGGGCGAGACCGACCGGGTGGTGCACCTGTTTCCGATTCCTTCTGGGCGGGTGATCCCCGAGCGGTTACGCGCCTTCTGCGGTCTGGCGCTCCGGCCTGGGCAGGCCGAGCTGGTCACAGTCGGCACCGGAATGCCCTGCGTCGCGTGTGTGGTGGCGGCGCCGAACCCTGAGCCCACCTGACACAACGCGACGGCCTTGCCGAACCTGGCGCGGGTATTGCCGCGGAGTACCCGCGAATTGGCGGCGTTCACAGCTGCGCGGAGCGCAAACGGCGGTCAGTAGCGTGGGAAGCGGACGATCGATGGGGAGGAGAGCGAGTGCCGGCAGAGGAGGGGAGTGACGGTGTGGAGGAGGCGAAGGCGTTGGGCCGGCGGGTTCGTGAGGTGCGCTGCTGGCGTCAGCTGACCCTGCGTGAGACCGCGGGCCTGGCCGGGTTGTCGTTCTCGTTCTGGGGCCAGGTGGAGCGCGGGGAGAAGGCGGTCACCAACCGCAGGACCCTGGAGGCGATGGCGGGTGCCCTGCGGGTGCATCCGACGGAGTTGACCGGGCAGCCCTGGACACGGCAGGACGCGGCTGGCGTCGGCGCGCGGGCCGGGCTGTTAGCGATCGAGACCGCGCTGGAACGCTACGAGCTCGGCGCCGATCCGGAGCTCACCGTGCGGCCCTGGCCACAGATCCAGGCCGATGTCGATCGGTTGGTGTGGCTGCACCACCATGTGGTGGACTACGCGATGCAGGGTGAGCTGGCGCCGACGTTGATCGGGGAACTGCAGGGTGCCTACGTGCGGCTGCCGCGGCGGCGCCGGGAGGTGCTGCTCCGGCTGATTGATGTCCATCGGGTGGCCATGCGGACCGCCAAGGATCTTGGTGGCCATGGGTTGCCGGGGATGGCCGCCCGGGCGGTGCGGCAGTGTGCCGAGGCACTGGAGGACGCGGTGTGGCTGGGGTGTGCCGCGTTCGTACGGGGTGCCGCCACGGGTGGGCTCGATCGGGCCGGGCAGTACCGCCGCTCGGTGGCCGCGGCGGAGAACCTGACCGGCAAGCTGGACTCCAGTGAGGCGTTGCAGACGTGCGGGATGCTGCACCTCATGGCGGCGACGGCGGCCGGGGCACGCGGTGACCACGACACCTCGGCGACCCACCTTGCGGAAGCCTCCGCACTGGCGGACCGGATGGACACCGAGGTCGGCATCTGGGCGAACCTGTGGTTCGGGCCGACCAGCGTCGGCTTCTACCGCACCAGCCTTGCCCTGGAGGTCGGCGAGCACGGCCAGGCCCTACAGGTCGCCAAGGCGGTTCACCCCGAATTGCTGCCCAATCGTCGCCAGGCCGAGTTCTGGGCTGAGGTCGGCCGTGCCCTGGTCGCCGAGAAGAAGACCCGCGAGAAGGGAGTGCGCGTGCTGTTGCATGCTGAACAGTTGGCCCCGCAGCGGATCCGCCACGACCTGCTCGTCCGCGAAGTGGTCGCTGGCCTGCTGCGCCAGGTGCGGCGTGACGCTGGTGGCCGTGAGTTGCGCGGTCTGGCCTGGCGCATGGGAGTCGCGCCGGTCACATGAGACCCGCCACCCGTGAGGCGGCGGCGGTCGCGGATGTGCGGAACGCGAAGGGTGCTCAGTAGCGTGGGAGCGGGCGATGGACGGAGGGGAGCAGCGTGGACGAGGCGAACCTGGTGGGCCGGCGAGTCCGTGAAGTGCGCGGCTGGCGCCAGCTGACCCTGCGGGAGGCCGCGGGACTGGCCGGGCTGTCCTTCTCCTTCTGGGGCCAGGTTGAGCGCGGCGAGAAGCCGGTGGCCACCCGCAACACGCTGGAGGCGATGGCGAGCGCTCTGCGGGTGCATCCGGTCGAGCTGACCAGGCAGCCCTGGACCCCGCAGGACCCGGCCGGTACCGACACGCAGGCCGGGCTGTTAGCGATCGAGACCGCGCTGGAACGCTACGAGCTCGGCGCCGATCCAGAAGTCCCGGTGCGGCCCTGGCCACAGATCGCCGATGATCTGGAGCGGCTGGTCACCACCATGAGATGGACCGGGGACTACGCGGCACAAAGTGCGCTGGTGCCGGTGGTGCTCGGTGAGCTACACGGCGCGTACCTGCGCATGCCGCAGCAGCGCCGTGAGGTGCTGCTGGGACTGATGAACGCATACAGCTCAGCGATGTGGACCACTAAACGGCTCGGTGCTCGCGGGCTACCGGGCCTGGCCGCCCGTGCCGTACAGCGGTGCGCCGAGGTCCTCGGTGATCCGGTGTGGCTCGGTTACGCGGCCTACCTGCGCGGGGACGCCACCGGACGCCTGGACCGGGCCGCGCACTACCGCCGCTCGGTCGCCGCGGCGGAGCAGCTGACCAACCAGCTGGACCGCGGGGAGGCGGTGCAGGCGTGTGGGATGCTGCACCTGTCCGCCGCGTGGGCCGCTGGGGCGCAGGCCGACCACGACACCATCGCCACGCACCTTGCGGAGGCCTCGGCGCTGGCGGCCCGGATGGATACTGAGGTCGGGACCTGGGCGAACCTGTGGTTCGGGCCGACTATCGTCGGCATCTGGAAAACCAGCATTGCCGTTCATGGGCTCCGTGAGCACGGTCAGGCCCTCGAAGCGGCAAAGACAGTGCACCCCGAACTGCTGCCCGCCACCGTCTACCAAGCCGGGTTCTGGGCCGACGTCGGCCAGGCCTTGGTCACGGAGAAGAAGACCCGGGACAAGGGCATCCGCGTGCTGCTGCACGCCGAGCAACTGGCCCCGCAGATGATCCGCTACGACGTGCTCGTCCGCGAAATAGTCGCCGACCTGCTGCGGCAGGCCCGGCGCGACGCTGGTGGCCGTGAGCTGCGCGGCCTAGCCTGGCGCATGGGAATCGCCCCGGTCCGGTGATTCCGGCCGCAGTGCACCACGGGTGCACACCGGCGCCCGGCACCGTGGTGGGCACGGCGGTGGGGCGAGTACTGAGGCAGGGAGGGACGGTGTGGATGAGGCGACGACGTTGGGTTCGCGGGTGCGTGTAGCGCGCGGCGGGCGTCAGCTGAGTCTGCGGCAGGCCGCGGGTCTGGCCGGGTTGTCCCCCTCGGTGTGGGGTCAGGTGGAACGCGGCGAGAGGGCTGTGGGTAACCGGAGAACCTTGGAGGCGATGGCCGCCGTGCTGCGGGTGCACCCTATCGAGCTGACCGGGCAGCCCTGGGCCCCGCGGGATGTGGTCAGCTCGGAGGCACACGCCGGGCTGATCGCGATGGAGACCGCGTTAGAGCGCTACGACCTCGGTGTGGACCCCGAGATCTCGGTGCGGGACTGGCCGGGAATCACCGCTGATCTGGAGAACCTGGCCAAGCTCATGCACTGGAGTGCTGACTACGCCGCGCAAGGTGAGCTGGCCCCAGCGCTGCTCGGTGAGCTGCACGGTGCGTACGTGCGCCTGCCCCAGCACCGTCGCGAGGTGCTCCTGGGGCTGATGACGGCATACAGCTCCGTGATGTGGACGACCAAACGCCTCGGCGTGCGGGGGCTACCGTCCCTGGCGGCCCGCGCCGTGCGGCAGTGCGCCGAGGCGCTGGAGGATCCGGTGTGGCTCGGTTACGCGGCCTACCTGCGCGGCGACGCCACCGGCCAACTCGACCGAGCGGCCCAATATCGGCGCTCGGTGACTGCCGCGCAGGCACTGACCGGGCAGCTCAACGATGGCGAGGCGGTACAGGCATGCGGGATGCTGCAGCTCTCCGCCGCCCTCGCGGCCGCGGCCCAAGCCGACCCTGACACCGCGGCCACCCATCTGCGGGAAGCCTCGGCGCTGGCGGCCCGGATGGACACCGAGGTCGGCACCTGGGCGCACCTGTGGTTCGGAGCCACCAACGTCGGTATCTGGAAGACCAGCCTGGCCGTGGAGCTCAGCGAGCACGGCCACGCCGTGCGGGCCGCCACAGCGGTACACCCCGAGCTGCTGCCCGGCACCAGCCGGCAGGCCGAGTTCTGGGCCGACCTCGGCCGTGCCCTGATCGTCGGCAAGAAGACCCAGGAGAAGGGCGTGCGCGTGCTGCTGCACGCCGAACAGCTCGCCCCGCAGCGAATCCGCCACGACGTGTTCATCCGCGAAACAATCGCCGACCTGCTGCGCCAAGCCCGACGCGACGCCGGTGGCCGTGAGCTGCGCGGTCTGGCCTGGCGCATGGGAGTCACCCCAATCGGGTGAAGCCGGTCACTGTGCACCACAGCCGCACAACAACACCACAACAGACCACACGATCCGTCCCATGCTTTCGAGGTCTGCGCCCGGCGGTTCAGCACCGATCATCTGGGGCGTTCCAGCAGATCAACCGACCTAAGCGGTATCCTGCGATCACAGGTGATCGTGAGCGAATGCCACCGGAATTGCTCCCAGGGAGTAGCTGGTGGGCATGCGGATGTCGCCCCCCTGGCGCTCGCTGGCCGGCGGGAGGTGCGTACAACTCTCGGTTGTGTCGGTGAGTGCGCGAGGGTTGCTCGGGGCAGCAGACCTGTGGCCGCAGGAGCAGCAGCTGTGCGCCACGGCGGCCGAGGGAGTGCTGCTGGATCTGCGGTCTCGCCGATCGGGGGAGGACGACCCGACCCGGGGCCAGCAGTGGAGCCCACAGCAGCGGATCCGAGCGCAAGTGCTGTTCCAGTTACTGACCGGGTACGGTCCTGAGTTAACCGACGGTGTGGTGGCCGTGCGTGTGCGAGGGGCCCAGATCGTGGGCCGGTTGAACCTGGGTGGATGGAAGCTGCGCTGCCCCCTTGAGCTGTATCAGTGTCACCTGCACTGCCGACTCGACCTGGCGAAGGCGGAGGCGCCGGACATCAGCCTGCGAGGAAGCTACTTGCGGTCCCGGCTGTCCGCACGACGGTTGCGAGTGGTCCATACGCTCAACGTGACTGGATTCCGCTGCGACGGTGGAGTCGCCCTTGGCGAGGCCCACATCAGCGGCCATCTGGACTGCGCCGAGGCTGTCTTCAGCAATCCCGACGGTCGGGCTCTGACTGCTTTCGGGTTGACCGTCGACGGCTTGATGTCCTTGGAGAAGGCGCGGTGCACCGGGGAGGTGCGACTTTCCAACGCCCACATCGGTGGCCAACTGGACTGTGACGGGGCTATCTTTAGTAACCTCGACGGTCAGGCCCTGAACGCTGCCGGGCTGACTGTCGACGCCAGCATGTTCTTGGTGGAGGCGCGGTGCGCCGGGGAGGTGGTGCTGTTCCAGGCCCACATTGGTGGTCAGCTGGTCTGCGACGAGGCTGTCTTCAGTAACCCCAACGGTCGAGCCCTGAGCGCTGGCGGGCTGACCCTCGGCGGCTTGATGTCCTTGGGGGAGGCGCAGTGCACCGGGGAGGCGCAGTTGGCCATCGCCCACATCGGTGGCTACCTGAACTGTGGCGAGACTGTTTTTAATAACCCCAACGGTCAGGCCCTGGACGCTTTCGGGTTAACCGTCGACGCCGACATGTCCTTGGAGAAGGCGCGGTGCACCGGGGAGGTGCGACTTTCCAACGCCCACATCGGTGGCCAACTGGACTGTGACGAGACTGTTTTTAATAACCCTAACGATCAGGCCCTGAGCGCTTTCGGGCTGACCGTCGACGGCACGGGCATTCCAAGATCGTTGATCATGTGATGACCTGCAGGATCTTGAATGGTCGGTCCATGACGCGCGTTGCCCAGCGGGTCGTTTCGGTGATGTCGCGGCGTCCGAGAAGGTGGATCGCGCCGACCGCAAGATTGCGTAGGGCGGCCATGACGCGCGGTCCGGAGCCGGTGCGGGCGGTGGAGTGATCTTCGCGGTAGACGGTGTCGCGCAGCCAGTGCAGCGAGTCGGGTAGGCGCGGCGCATTGCTGCGTCGCGCCCCCCTCAGAACCGTGCGTGCCACTCGTCGCGGCACACGGCTCAAGCAGCCTTCACGGGTTGGTGTTTCAGCGGTCGGCCGCTGGGTGGCGGGTGCAGTGGGTGTGTATGAGGCGGGGGGTCGTCCGGCTGTTGTGTTCGACGATCGCCTTGTGGGCGAGCGCTTTGCGGATCGCGGCGTACCAGGTCTCCCATTGGTGTGGGGAGTCGGGTGGCCGGTCGGTGAACAGCAGCGGTGTCGCGCAGAGCGGGCAGAGTCCGCGCTGGTAGCGCAGGGCGCGTTCCCAGGTTGGGGCCAGCTGTGGGGGACGTCGCTTGCGCCGTCGGTCGGCCCAGTACTGAGCCAGGGCGGGGTCGTCGGGTGAGTGTCTGCCCGGGACCGGGGCGTGTCGGACGATCTTCGTCCAGGCGTACTGGTGGAGGTAGGCGCCGGTCTCATGGTCGCCGTAGGTCCACCGGTTGTTCCTGGTCGGGTGGAACGAACCGAAGTAGCGGGCGATGACCCAGTGTCGGTTCTTCTTGGGGTGTCTGCGGCGAGCCCACTTGTAGAGGTGCTGCCACAGATGGTTGTCCAGGGCTTGGAAGGCCTTCTTGGACGCCCCTGGCCGGTAGTAGTTCGCTTGCCCTCGGATGATCGGGTTCATCGTCGCGATCACCTCGATGGGCTTGGAACCGCGCAGGCTGCGTAGTTCCGTGGCGTTTCTCCGCCGGATCTTTCTCAGCGCGTCACGACTCGGTTTGGTGAGCATTTTGGTGCCACCTTGGATGTGATATCGGCGGATGGTGAAGGATAGGAAGTCGAATCCTGTGTCGACTCGACTGATCCGGGTCTTGTCCTGGTTTAGGGCGAGGCCTCGGTCTTTCAGCCATGCACTGAGCCGTACCCGGGCCGTTTCGGCCTGCTCGCGACTGTGGCATAGGACCACGAAGTCGTCTGCGTAGGTTATGACGGTCGGGCATCCGGCTATCACTCCGCCCCGGTAGTCGTATCTGACTCCGGCGGCGGCTTCCATGCCTTGCAGTGCGATGTTGAGTAGCAGCGGAGAGATAACTCCACCTTGAGGGGTTCCCTCCTCGGTGGGTGCGTACCGGCCTCGGTCGACCACTCCTGCTTTCAGCCAGCCGCGGATCTGTTCCCTGGCGGGGAACGTTCCGATCCTGTCGAGGAGGAAGTTGTGGTCGATCCTGTCGAATGCGGACGTCAGGTCGACATCGAGTACCCACTCACGTTTCGCGTTTCGTGCCGCGAGTGCGCGGTGGATCATCTCAATGGCGTCGTGGCATCCGCGGCCCGGTCGGAACCCGTACTGTTTGGGGTCCAGCCGGGCCTCCCATTCTGGTTCCAGTGCGTTCCGGACCCGTTGTTGCTGGGCTCGGTCGGCGATCACTGGAATGCCGAGTGGGCGTTTCCCGCCTTTCTTGGATATGTACACACGTCGCACCGGTAAGGCGTGGTTCGCCCCGGTCCGGCGGTGCAGGAGCATCGCCAGGCCGGCGCGGTCCGGTGAGGTCAGTGCGACCTGCCGGTCCATGCCCGGGGTGTGACGTCCAGCGTTGAGCTCGCTGACCCGGCGCACGCTGACCAGCGTGTTGGCTCGGCTGCGCAGCATCAACTTCTGCAGGTTCCGCACGCGTGCGTGTTCACCAGCCTGTGTTGCCGTGAAGATTCGTTGCCGTAGTCGCTGTACCTGCTGTTCCTGGTCGCGCCAGTTGATGGCATCCCAGTTGAGCGGGTCCTCCGGTCCGTTCACCATGCCGCCGCCCTCATCGGGTGCCGCGATGTCGACCATGACGGTCGTCGCGTTCTGCGGTGTGGCGCCTAACTTGCCCATGTGGTTCCAGCGTTTCGTTGGCTGATGATTCTTCAGGTGGCTACCCGGCTCACGTCAGCTCCCTTTCGGGCCCGCACAACGAGGTGCGGTATACGGCCAGTTATACGAAGACGGCCAAATCATGGAGGGTATGGCCATGCGTCTTCGATTTCCTGTCACCTTTCGGTCGCCGCCGTTCGCTTCTTGGCCGTCCTGTTCCCGCCACCGGTATCCGCTCTCCTTGCGGTCGGCCTACCATCAGTCGGTCTATCTGATGGACGGTGGCGGGTAGGGTCGAGCCAAGGCGCGGTACCGGTATTTCGACCGGCCCGTTTCCCTGGCCCGCCCTCCGCACCCGGCGTGCCCATTACTGAGCACCGGGC
>JBOHFJ010000010.1:0-34024 GCA_050699655.1 Pseudonocardiaceae bacterium | reverse complement strand
GCTGCACCCAGAAACCGAGGGCCTCTTCGACGACACCCTCCTGGCCAGCATGAAACGCGGCGCCTATCTCATCAATACCGCCCGCGCGAAGATCTGTGACCGCGACGCCATCGTGCGCGCACTACAGACCGGCCAACTGGCCGGCTACGCCGGTGACGTCTGGTATCCCCAGCCAGCACCCCCGGACCACCCCTGGCGCACCGCCGCGCACCACGGCATGACCCCACACATCTCCGGCTCCTCACTCTCGGCGCAGGCACGCTACGCGGCTGGCACCCGAGAGATCCTGGAAAGCTACTTCCAGGGCCGCGCCATCCGCGACGAGTACCTCATCGTCGACGCAGGCAAGCTCGCCGGGGCTGGTGCCCATTCCTACAGCGCGCGAGCATCAGGGAAAAATTAGTGCCGTATCAGGTTGCCGTCTGCGGGCCGGGCCACGATTGCACTGAGGACGACAGGGTCAACGCCCATCGCGTTGGCCAACTGCTCGCCGAGCGTGGCGCGGTCGCGTTATGCGGTGGTGGGAGCGGTGTCATGGCGGCTGTAGCATCTGGAGTGCGCTCGAAAGGCGGCGTCGTGGTCGGTATCCGACCGAACGATACCCGCGAAGGAGCTTCACCCGATCTTTCGGTGACTCTCGTGACGAACATGGGCCAGGCGCGCAACGCCATCATCGTGTGGAGCGCTGACGCCGTCATTGTGGTCGGCGGCTCCTGGGGCACCTTGAGCGAAGTGGCGTTGGCGAAGCGCCGAGGCGGCGTTCCGGTCATTTCACTCGGTGGCTGGCGACTACTCGACAAAGACGGCCAGCCAGTTCCCGGAATTGAGCACGTTGAGACGCCGGAAGAAGCCGTGGAGAAAGCATTAGTGGGCCAATCGGATTCGCGAAGCTCCGGGGGATTACCGAGATAACACGGCCGGCTACTGACAGTCTACGATCAGAATTCTCTTGCGATCACCGTCGCGGCGACTAGAGTAACGACGGCATGCGACCGCAACATCGGGGGGCGGCGCTCCGAATCATAACGTGGGTACAAACGGACGCGACCATGATCATCTCAAATGTGAAGCGAAACGCCCATGAACCTGGCAGCAGTGCAGCCTGGAGCGGTTCCGTGAAAGCTGTCACAGCGGACTGGCCGCTGATCGGGCGGCGGGAGGAACTGTTGATCATCGACCGTGCTTTCGACGATGGTCAGCTCCGTGGGTTGTTACTGGCCGGGGCGCCGGGAGTGGGCAAGACCCGGCTGGCGCGGGAAGCGCTCGCCGCCGCCGCGGCGAGCGGGTGCTCGACGGGGTGGGTGGCGGCCTCGCGGGCGGTGGCCGCGATCCCATTCGGCGCGATGGCCCACCTGTTGCCCGACGGGGACAACTCCAGCCACCTTCAGGTGCTGCAGCGGGCCGGGGAGTGGCTGGCGTCCCGGGCGCAGGGCCGGCGCGTGGTGCTGGGTGTGGATGACGCGCACCTGTTGGATGACGCCTCGGCCGCGCTGGTGTGCCACTTGGCTGTCACCGGGGTGGCTTTCGTGGTCGCCACCCTGCGCACCGGAGAGCCCGCCCCAGAGCCGGTCACGGCGCTGTGGAAGGACGGCGGGGCTGAACGCTTGGAGGTCCAGGCGCTGGCCCGCGCTGAGGCCGGCGAGTTGATCGAGGCCGCGCTGGGCGCTCCGGTGGATGGGCTGACCCGGGAACGACTGTGGCAGCTCAGTCGCGGCAACATCCTCTACCTGCGTGAGTTGATCCGGGGTGGTCGTCAGACTGGTGCCTTGGCCTGTGTCGGGGGTAGGTGCCAGTGGGCTGGACCGGTCATCGCGCCCCTGCGGTTGGTCGAGCTGATCCAGGCCCGGATCGGGGAGATGTCCGCGGCCGTGCGGGTCGTCGGGGAAATGGTGGCCTTCGGCGAGCCGCTGGAGGTCGGGGTGCTGCAGCGGGCCGGGGTGTCCATCACTGAGGTGGAGGCGGCCGAGCGGTCCGGGCTAGTGGTCACCGAAGCTGCGGGTCCGGACATCCGGGTACGGCTGGGGCATCCGCTGTTCGGTGAGGTGATCCGGGTCCAGACGCCTCCGCTGCGCCGCCGTACGGTGCACGCGATCCTGGCTGCCGCGGCCGGCTGCGGCGGGTCACGTCCCGAGCGTCCCGAGGACGTGGTGCGGATCGCGGTCTGGCATCTGGAGGCCGGCACGCTGCCTGAGCCGGAACTGTTGGTGACCGCGGCCAGTCGGGCGCTGGGCGCGCTGGACTACCGGCTGGCCGAACGGCTGTGCCTGGCCGCTCGGCGCTCCGGTGCTGGCTGGCCGGCCGAACGGCTGCTGGCTCAGGCACTGGTCGGTGAGGGCCAGGCCGGGCCAGCCGAAGAACTGCTGGTAGGCCAGCTCGAACGGGCCCGCACCGATGCCGAGCGGGCCGAAGTGGCCGGCGTTCGGGCGCTGAACCTGTACTGGGGCCTGGACCGGCCAGCGGCGGCGGAGGCTGTGCTCGACGAGGCCGCAGCCCACATCGCGGAGCCGGCCCAGCGGGCCGGGCTGGTTGCGCTGCGCGGCAGGTTCCTGTTGCACGCGGGCCGCTGCCCGCAGGCGCTGGCTGTCGTCGACGCCGTGCTGGACGACCCGGATGTACCGAAGCCGGCGGTGCTGGAGGCGGTGGTGACGGCCACCGCGGCACTGGTTGCCGCTGGCCGCTACGACGACGCCATCACCACCGCGGCGCGGGGTCTGCGACTGGGAAGACAGCTGGCCGACGGGGATGTGCCGCTGGGGCTGGAGGAGCTGGCTGCCACCCAGGCCGGCGCCCATGTGTGGAGTGGGCAGCTCGCCACGGCGGCCGCGCTGGCCCACCCGGGCTATCAGCGAGCCTTGGAGGCGCGCTCACCCCAGAGCGTGGCGGTGTGGGCTCTCGTGAACGGCGCGGTCGCCGAGGCTCGAGGCGCGATGGCCACCGCGTCGGGTTGGACGCGGGAGGCGGTCGGGATCGTCGGTAGCCCGGCCCGGCTGCACCCCTACCAGAGCTTCACCGCCAGGATTGGGCACGGCGCCCTGGCCCGGGTGGCCGCCCTGGCCGGGGACCTGGGTTGTGCCCAAGCCGCGCTGGCCCAGGCGGATGCGCTGGCCGGGCCGTCGATGCGGTTGTTCGACACCTGGTCTGGGCCGATCCATGCCTGGGTGGCCGCCGCTCGCGGCGAGGTCGCGGCGGCGGTCGAGCTGGCGCTGGGCACGGCCGAGGAGGCTGGACGGCGTGGGCAGGCGGGTTTTGAGCTGATCGCCCTGCACGATGTGGCCCGGCTCGGCGCGCCCGCCCGGGTAGCGACTCGGCTGACGGAGCTTGCCGCCACCGTGCAGGGCGAGCTGGCGCCGCTGTTCGCCGCCCACGTCCAGGCGCTGCTGGCTGGCGACGGTAGCGCCCTAGACGAGGTCGCCGCCGCGTTTGCGGCCCTGGGAGCCAACCTGCTCGCCGCCGAGGCGGCCACCGCGGCGAGTAGGGCGCACCGCCACGCCGGGCGTACCGCCAGCGCCGCCGCTGCCGCGGCCCGAGCCACCGCGCTGGCCGTGACCTGCGAGGGCGCCCGCACGCCCGGCCTGACCTTGCTGCGCGAACCTGTCGGGCTGACCCCGCGCGAACTGGAGATCTCTCGGCTGGCCGCCACCGGGCTGTCCAGCCGGGAGATCGCGACCCGGCTCGTGATCGCGGTCCGCACGGTCGACAACGCGCTGGGCCAAGTGTACGCCAAGCTGGGCATCGGTGGCCGGGAAGAGCTGACGCCGATCTTCACTGTCTCCGGGTGCGTACCAGTACCGCTCAGTTGTGCTCCGACGCCCGCTGCGCATGCTCCTAGCCAGACTGGGTAGTCAGCGCGGCCCGGTCGGGTAGCCGGCCTGGCCAAGTCGAGCAGGCCGTTACTCCGGACACCACCACCGGCCCGACCTAGCGTCAAGGCATGGACTTCGAGTCCGGGCTCGACGAGCTCCCCAAGGCGCACGCCACGGCCCTACGCCTACATCGCGCCGGGACCAACGCCGCCGGGATCGCCGCCGAGCTGGGTATCGAGGTCGAAGCGGTGGCACCGCTACTGCGCGTGGCCGAGGCCAAACTCGCCCGGTTGCTCGCGGCACCCCGACCCCTCCGGGAGGGCGAGACGGGGGACACCAGCGATTGAGGCGTGGGTCGCGGGGCGCTGAGAACCAAGGTCCGATGGTCGCGTGACGGAGGTATTGGAAATGTCGTTAATACAGGTTGGGCTTGTTGACAAGACAGGCGAATTGGATGCGGGGCTCGTACAAACGGTAGCAGCGGCCCTGAACGTGCAAGTGATGCGAGACTTGCCGCAGTTCTGGGGTGTACAGGCGACCGTCCTCTATCTACCACACCCCACGAAGATCCCACCCGGGGTGTGGCCGGTTTTTCTGGTCGACGATCTCCCGCCAGGCGAGGGAGGTGTGCACCAGGACAAGAACAACCAGCCCTACGCCAAGGTGGTCGCCAGCCCGGACAACGACGGATGGACCGTCGCCGCCAGCCACGAGGTGGTCGAGATGCTGGTCGATCCAGGCGGTAATCGGATGCAAACCTCACGGTCGATCGAGATCGTCGACGGCGACAAGATCCAGGACGGTCCCAGCGAGTTCCAATACCTGGTTGAAGCCTGTGACCCGTGCGAGTCTGACGATTTTGCCTATCTGATTCAAGGGGTGGCTGTATCCGACTTCTTGACTCCGCATTTTTACGACCCTGTTGTCACGCAGGGCACACGTTACAGCTTCACCGGTGCGTTGACGGCCCCTCGGCAGATTCTGCCCGGGGGTTATATCTCATGGGTGGATCCCGCGAGCGACACTTGGCAGCAATTGCGGTGGATCGACCCAAAAGAGGACCCGAATATCGTCGATCTCGGCCCGGCGCAGGGTACGATCCTCCGTTCCTGGATCGATGGGCTCACGGCGCGAACAAATTTGAGAACTACCACCCGCATTTCTCGGGATCCCGTTAACCACAGTCTCCTGGATGCAGGAAGGGCGCGCCGAGCGAGGCTTGAGCGGATGGCCAAGCGGCGCGCGGCCCAACACTTCGAATAGTCCGTGAGTATGGGGCATGTCGTCGGAGGTTTCGTCATGGCGGAGACGTTGGAGCAGCGCGCGGTGGCGCGTGGCGCGGATCTGGTGCTCGAAGGTGGTGGAGTGAAGGGCATCGGTCTGGCTGGAGCGGTGGTCACGCTCAGTGACGCTGGTTACGTGTTTCCGCGGGTGGGCGGCACCTCAGCGGGGGCCATCGTCGCGGCGTTGATCGCGGCATACCAGACGAAGGGAGTGCCGCTGTCGCAGCTGGACAATGACATGCGGGAGCTGGATTACTCGCGGTTCGTGGACCAGAGCTGGGGTGAGCGCACTTTTGGGCAGCTGGGCATGGCCGAGGCGCTGATCAGGCACCAAGGGTTGTACAGCACCGGCTACCTGCACCAGTGGCTGCACTCCAAACTCGACCCGCTCGGCATTCACACGTTCGGTGACCTGCGGATCACCGACGACCCCGGCACTGGCCTGCCGCCGCTACAGCGATATCGGCTGGTCGTGCACGCCTCCGACCTGACTCGCCAAGCGCTGGTCCGGCTGCCCTGGGACCTGCCGTACTACCTGCTGCCACATCCGACGCAGGCCAGCGACGAGCAACAACTCGCCGCGATGGACGCCTACCCTGTTGTGGACGCGGTTCGCGCGTCGATGTCGATTCCGTTCTTCTTCCAACCGTTTCGGCAGATCACCCCCGAGGGGCAGTGCACCTGGGTGGACGGTGGATTGCTGCAGAACTTCCCGATGGCCGTGTTCGACCGCACTGACGGGAAGGAATCTCGCTGGCCGACCTGGGGGGTGAAACTGTCCGCGCAACCCCCGATCGACGTATCGGACAAGGCCGTGCATGGTGATGTCAGTGAGCTGCTGGCCATCGCGCACACCGCACTCGGCGAGTGGAACCGCTACCCGCTGCAAGACGAAGGAGCCGGCGCCCGCACCATGTATGTCGACACCATGCACGTCTCAGCGACCGACTTCGCCCTTACTTCCGACGTCAAAAAGCTCCTTTTCGACAACGGAGTCACGGCCGCCACTACGTTTCTTACAACCATCGACCCTACACGGCCTGACCGAGGTGGTATCCAGAGTTAAGCGCCGCCTAAGCATGTCCCGGGGACAAAAATGGCACGAATCCGAGGAGGAGGAGGAGGAGGAGGTTCTCAGTGAAAATTCACCGATTTATTGGAGATAGATCGGCTCCCGCACCACTCTCGTCTATACGTGGCCAGCGGGCATTGCGCGGAACGGCCGAAATCCCCGAAGCTCTCAGATCGTTGGCGGCGACGCGGGTGCTCTACGCGATAACAGACGCGGACGAAATGCCGAACGTGAGAGTTGAGTCAGTTAAACATGTGGGGCGACATCTCTGGCGAGTCGAAATTCCCGTTACGGGCGGGCTCGTGGGCCAGCGCCCTGGTCTGACTATGGAGCGCCACCCAGCGACGAAATATCTAGAGGAAGTCGACGAGGGTGCCTCGTACGTTTCCTATCGGCCGGACTGGATCGATCGACGTCCGGTGCCGGAGGTCCGGCGCCCGCAGCAGCCTTGGCTGCGTCGGTTTGACGGCGCGCGAGTGCGTCCGCTTTGGGTCTACGACAACGCGCGTCAAGCTTTTGACAACGATGCTTGGCCTCTGGGGCTCGTCGGTCGCATTTTCAACAGTCAGGGGTACAGCGGTACGGGGTCACTAATCGGGGATCGCTTGATGATCACGGCCGGTCACATGGTTCCGTGGGGCGAATCATCGTGGTGGATGAAGTTCGTTCCCGCATACTTCCACGGAACGTCTCTTTTTGGCACGGGAGTGGAGTCGTACGTTTCTGACGCAAGAGGGTACAACACGGCCGGCAACGTTACTGGCTATGACTGGGCCGTGCTGAGGTTGTACGAACCTCTTGGATCATCGTTGGGTTATTTTGGGTACAACGGCTACTCAAGTGACTGGAACAATTTACCCGTGTGGTCAAACATCGGCTATCCGGGTGACATCGACAACGCGGAGGAGCCGGCGTTTCAGCAAGGCTTTACGATAAATGATACCGACGGGGATTCCAACGGCGGTGAAGAGCTTGAGACCGAGAACTGCGACCTAAATCATGGCAACTCGGGGGGTCCTATGTACGCTTGGTGGAACAATGGAACCGACCCTAGGATAGTTGGCGTCGTTAGTGGCGAGGAAGCGGAGTACAAGTTCCCGTTTTCAACCCGGGACGACAATGTGTTCGCCGGTGGGGACGGGTTTACGAACCTCTGCGCATGGGGTCGAACGAACTGGCCTGCCTAGTAAAGGTCGGCTTGAGCCACGTAGGGGACGGAGGAGGATCACCATGAATACGCATGACATCAGTCGCCTGGAGACAGCGATCAAGGATCTTCAGGGAGCGCTCAAGGAACTCGGAACCGGCAACGACTTAGAGGAGCTATCGATGATCATTCATCGGCCTGGGTGGACCACGATCCAGGAGGCAGAGCTCGTGCACGGAGTCGTGAGCCACCTAATCTCACACGCCCAAGCGGCACAAGCCCTCACGACCACGTTGATGAGTGCGGCCAGGAACATCGGGCGAACTGGGAACTCCAGCTAGGTGACGTCCGGAGAGCTCGCCCCGGAGAGTGTGCATTCGGAATCGCGCTACATGCGCTAGAGTGGGTGCATGTCGACGATCCAGATCCGCGAGGTGCCCGACGATGTGCACCGCATCTACCAGCAGCGGGCCGCGCTGGCGGGGATGAGCTTGCAGGAGTATCTGCGCGCCGAGCTGACCCGCAACGCCCGAACCCGGACGCCGGCCGAGCTGGTGGCCGAGACCGAGCAGCGACTCGCTTCGGAAGGAAGCGAGGGGTTTGCCACCCGATCGTCGGCCGCGCTGCTCCGGGCGGATCGGGCGGCGCATTGACCGTCTTCGATGCCTCGGTACTGGTCGACGCGCTGGTGGTGGCCGGGCCCGCCGGGGACGCCGCTCGCGAAGCGCTGCGCGACCGCTCGTCGCTGCACGTCCCTTCGATCTTCGCTGCCGAGGCGACTTCGGCGATCCGTTCTCTGCGGGCGCGCGGAGACGTGAGCACCGGGCAGGCCTGTGGTGCCGTCTCGAAGATCAAGCTAGTGCGGACTGTGCAGTATCCATTCGAGCCGTTTCTCGACCGCGTGTGGGAGTTGCGAGAGAACCTCACCGTGTACGACGGCTGGTATGTCGCCCTTGCGGAGTCGCTTGATACCAGCCTGGTGACAGCGGACCGCAGACTTGTGCAGGCATCGGGCCCACGCTGCCCAGTGATCGAGGTTGCTCGGTTCGCCGCCAGCTCGCCACGACCACCGGCGCAGCGCAACCGCCCGCCTGGGTGACCGCCCCAGAATGATCACCCCGGTTGCGCGTCGGTGCCGGTGGTGGGGTCGAGGATGAGTGTGCCGGCGTCGTGGTGGAAGTCGAACATGGGGGTGAGCGGCCCGGCGAGGGCATCGAAGGAGCCACCGCCGATGCGCTGGCTGGACAGCCAGTTGTCCTCGACGAAGCGGATGATCGAGGTCTGGTCGGTGACCGTGTGGTCAACGAAGTTCCGCCTGGCGAACGGGGAGATCACCAGCAGCGGCAGCCGCGGCCCGTGGCCGCAGCGGTCGGCGAAGCCCGCGAGCGGCGTCGCTGTCGACCCACAGATCCCCGGTGCGCTCAGCGAGTCCTGCGGTGACTGGCTGGGGTTGACGATCGGGCTGGGCTGGTGGTCGTACCAGCCGTCGGAGTCGTCGTAGGCGATGACGACCGCGGTGGAGCGCCAGTCTTTCGCCCGCTGCAGCGCGTTGAGGGTGTTGACGAGGAAGTGCTGCTCATCGAGCGGGTCGGAGTAGCCGGCGTGACCGTCCTGGTATTCGGGGGCCTTGAGGAACGACACCGCCGGGAGGGTGCCGGCCCACAGCGCGGCGCTGAAATCGGTCAGGTCGTACTGGTGGTGGGCCGCGTCGGTGCGCCCGATGGCGGCGGGAGAGGACGGCGGCAGGTGGTGCGGGTTGGCGGTGGAGGCGTAGTACTGGAACGGTTCGTGGTGCGCGCTGTAGTCAGCGACCGAGGCGCCGCCGATGTTGGTGTGGTCGCTCGCGCAGCTCGCCTTCGCGCCGGTGGCCGGGTTCGCCGGTGTGCTGGGTCGGAAGCCGCCCTGGAAGAAGCCCCAGCTCACGCCCTTGGTGTTGAGCAGGTCACCGATGTTGCGGCCGTTCATCGTCACGGTCGTGCCGGTTGAGCAGTCGTCGAAGCCGGGGTCGAGGTCACCGATGATCGTGCCGTTCACGACGTTGGGGTTGGGTGCGCTGGCGGTGGCGCCGTGGGTCTGCCCGGAGGCCAGGTTGAGCGCTCCTGGGGTGGACGGGCCGAACACCGTGTCGTAGCTGTTGTCGCTGAGCGCGAAGTGCTGGGCGTAGTTCCACAGCGCGGTGACGGTGTTGCCGTCGTAGTAGTCCATGACCAGGCCGGGCTTGCCGATATCGGGCGCGGCGCAGGACGCGATCTGGGTGTTCTCGACGAAGCGGTCCATTTTGCCGCCGTCGAACGCCTTCTGCTCCGGGGTGTAGTCGTGGTCCTGGTCGCAGGTCAGCGGCTCGGACCGGTCCAGCCGCATCGGATTGGCCGCGTTGGGGTTATGGGCCAGCAGCGCCGGGGTGAGACCGTTCACCGCCGGGGTGTGCGGCGCGGCCCGGAAGGCGGGCTCGCCGCCGGGGTTGGTCGCGTTCGGGTAGGTGCCGAAGTAATGGTCGAAGGACACGTTCTCTTGGAAGATCACCACAAGGTGCTGGATTGGCGTGGCGGTGCTCTGCTGGCCGTTGGCCGCCGCGGCCGAGCACGCCGCGGCCAGGGCGGCGACGGCCGCCGCTGTGGTGATGCCGACAAGCCGGGTCCCGCGTCTCGCCACGTCGTGGCCTCTCGATCGAGTGCGCAGCGGTAGTGAGGTTACTCGAATGAGACAGGTCAGACATGGCTGATCACCGACCGGCGCCTGAACGAACGACGAACATGCACCCGCGCACCCACCACCTCGAACATAGCTTCCGACAGCTCACCCAACCCGCTGCTGCACCGTCTCATGGATGCATGTGCACCTTGTGACCTGCCCGCGGACCGTCTCATGGATGCTTGTGCACCACCACCCGAGGTGATCATGCGGGTGCATCCGGAGTGGGCCGAGACGGTGCGGGCCGAGCTGGCGGACAGCTGTACTGAGGTTCAAGCGCGCGCTTCTGGGCAGGCCCGCGTCAACCAAGCAGGCCGGGATCTGCACCTGCATGAAGAGTCGCGGTGGTCGCCTCTCCCTGTCGAGTCTGCCTGCTCCCGGCTTCCCGAACTCAACAGCAGAGCTGTCAGGCAGGCGGAGGACAGCGCTCCTGTTGAGCTCGGGAACCACCGCGCAGCGGGGACGGCGAGCTGGCGGGGCTGAGGTACGCACGTAAACGCGCATGGGTTTGCTATATTGTCGTATCGCGTATCCTCGGGACGTGACAGCAGCGCGCGCATTTGAGCTTCCACCGCACTCCGCTGCCCCCGCCGAGGCGGTAGACGCTGCGGTCGAGGGCAGCGTGGTGTACCTGACGCATAACGGTGAGCCGGTTGCCGCAGTCGTCCCCGCTGACGTGGCCGCCGCTGGGGCCGCCGCCGTTGAGGCGCTAGAAAACGCTGAGGACATTCGGGCTGCCCGTGCGGCGCGGGCCGACCCTGGCCCGGACATCCCGCTCGAGGACGTGTTGGCCGAGTACGCCGATGAGCTGGCTGCATACCCGGACAAGCGGTGAGCGTGCGTTACCGCGTTGTCTACGAGATTCATGACGATGAGCTGATCGTTCGGGTAATCCGGGTCGCGCATCGTGGCTTGGTTTACCGCGACAGCTGACGCGGGTCCTGGATGGCGGTCCGGATATCCGCGCCGAATGACGATCGAAGCCCGCATGTGCGGGGTAACATCGCCCGCACGAGGATTGCGGGGAGGGGACGTGGATCCGGAACTGGCGTCGTTGACGTCCACGGCGGCAACGACGGTGGTGAAGTTGTTGGCGACGGCGGCGTGGGAGCGGGCCACGAGCGCGGTCGGTGGGCTGTGGCGGCGGGTGCATCCGGAGCGGGCCGAGACGGTGCAGGCCGAGCTGGAAGACAGCCGTACTGAGGTGCTGGCCGCTCGGGCTGCGGGGGATGAGCAGGCGGAGCAGGCTCTGGTGGGCGAATGGCAGGGCCGGCTGCGCCGCCTGCTGGCCGCTGACCCGCGGCTGGCGGAGGAGTTGCGGCTGGTGGTGGCGCAGTTGGGTTCGGCGCTGGTTGACGCGGATCCCCAGCGGGGCGCCACGATCACCATGCGGGCCACGGCGTCCGGCGGCAGCCGGGTGAACCAAGCGGGCCGGGACCTGCACGTGAGCACCGGGGAGTGATCGATGGGAGCCTCCGGGGAGCAGCCCCCGGAACAGCCGCCGCCGTCTGTTCGTCTTGAAGCGCACGCATCTGGGCAGGCCCACGTCACCCAAGCTGGCCGGGACTTGCACTGGCACTATCGGGACGGGGTTCGCGATGCGCGGCGAACCGAGCCGGGCCAAGCGATCCAGGGGGAGTGCCCGTATCCGGGGTTGGCGTCGTTCGGGCGCGAGCAGGCCCGGTGGTTTTTCGGTCGGGATGAGCTGACCGCGGAGCTGGTCGGGCGCTTGGACGTGCGGCTGCGTAGTGGCGGTGTGCAGGTGGTGGTGGCACCGTCGGGCGCGGGGAAGTCCTCACTGCTGCACGCCGGTCTGTTGCCCCGGCTAGCTGCCGGTGCCCTGGAGGAGTCGAGCCGATGGCTGGCGCTCGTGCTCACGCCCACCACGCACCCGCTGGCCGCGCTGGCCACCGAGATCGCCGCTCTCATCGACGCTGATCCAGCGACCCTGGCTGGCGACCCGCGACGGTGGGTGGAGGTGCTGCGCGGTCACTTCGGTGACGAGGGCTCCCGGGTCCTCGTAGTGGTGGATCAGTTCGAGGAACTGTTCACCCTGTGCGCCGACGATCAGGACCGGCGCGCGTTCATCGAGCTGCTCACGTGGCTGGCCAGCCCCCCGCACCCTGTCGGATTGGTCGTAGTGGGTCTTCGGGCGGACTTTTACGCCGACTGCGCCAACTACCCGCCGCTGCGCGCCGCGTTGCAGGACAACCAGCTTGTGGTCGGGCCGATGTCGGACACCGAGCTCCGGGAGGCGATCCGCTACCCAGCGCAGGACGTGGGACTCGACGTCGAGCCGGGCCTGGTCGAGCTGCTGCTGCGGGACCTCGGGGACACTGTGATGACCGGTTATGAGGCCGGGCGGCTCCCGTTGCTGGCGCACGCGCTGCGGGCCACCTGGCAGCAGCGCCACGGCCACGTGTTGACGGTGGACGGCTACCGGGCCACCGGCGGTATCCAGCGCGCGGTGGCGACCTCGGCCGACTGTGTCTTCACCGGTTTGAACCCGGCCGGCCAGCACACGGCCCGGATCCTGTTCCTGCGGCTGATCAAAATCGGCGACGGCACGAAGGACACCCGGCGCCGGGTGTCCCGCGCGGATCTGCTGCGGGGCCTGGATCCCGGCAGCGTGGGGCCGGTGGTGGACGCGTTCACCCAAGCCCGGCTGCTCACCCAAGATCAGGACACCGTCGAGATCACCCACGAGGCATTGCTGCGGGCCTGGCCGCGGCTGCGGCAGTGGATCGACACCGACCGGGCCGGCAACCTGACCCGCCAGGAACTCGAAGACGCCGCCTCTGTCTGGGACCGGGAGGGCCGCGACACCGCCGGGTTGTACCGGGGGAGTCGCCTGGAAACGGCCCGCACCTGGGCCGGCTCAAAGCCGAACGAGGGCGACCTGAGCCCCGCCGCATCCGCATTTCTCGCTGCGTCCACCCAGCAGCAAAACCGTGCCGCCAGACTGCGCCGCACCATGCTCGTCGTGCTGTCCGTGCTCGCCCTCGTTGCCTCGGGGGCAGCGGCCGTCGCCTTCCAACAAACCGGCACCGCGCACCGAGAACGCGACGACGCCATCTTCAACCAGATCACTGCGCAAGCGGGTCGATTGCGCAGCACTGACGTGTCTCTCGCGGCGCAACTTGACCTCACCGCCTACCGCATGCGCCCGAAGACGCGAGACCTCTACACGGCCCTCATCACCGACGCGAACGCCACCTTGTCTACGCCGCTGACTGGCCACACCGACAACGTCCACGCCGTGGTGTTCAGTCCGGATGGGCACGTCCTGGCCACCGGCAGCCGGACCGTTCAGTTGTGGAATGTGGGTGACCCGACCCACTCCACGCCGCTGGGTCCGCCCCTTACTGGCCACACCGACTTCGTCAACGCGGTGGTGTTCAGTCCTGATGGGCGTACCCTGGCTAGCGGCAGCGCCGACCGGACTGTGCGGTTGTGGGACGTGGCTGATCCGGCCCATCCCGTGTCGTTGGGGCCGCCCTTGACCGGCCACACTAAAGACGTCAACGCGGTGGTGTTCAGTCCTGATGGGCACATCCTGGCTAGCGGCAGCGATGATCGGACTGTGCGGTTGTGGGGTGTGACCGATCCGGCCCATCC
Source organism: Pseudonocardiaceae bacterium (assembly GCA_050699655.1). Classification (GTDB taxonomy): domain Bacteria; phylum Actinomycetota; class Actinomycetes; order Mycobacteriales; family Pseudonocardiaceae. Next base: position 20,410 of record JBOHFJ010000010.1, on the reverse strand, counting down.
CGTTCCGTTGGGCGCGCCCCTGGGTGGCCACACCAATCTCGTCAACGCGGTGGTGTTCAGTCCTGATGGGCGTACCCTGGCTAGCGGCAGCGCCGACCGGACTGTGCGGTTGTGGGACGTGGCTGATCCGGCTCACCCCACGCCCCGGGGCCGTCCTATGACCGGTCACGCCGGCACCGTCACTGCGGTGGCGTTACAGTCCGGCTGTGGAACGTGACTGACCCGACTCACCCCACGCCGCTAGGCCCACCCCTGACCGGGCACACCGGCATCGTTTACTCGGTAGCGTTCAGTCCTGATGGACACACGCTAGCCAGCAGCGGCGACGAAGACCGGACGGTGCGGTTGTGGAATGTGACCGACCCGGCCCACCCCACGCCGCTAGGCCCACCCCTGGCCGCCCAGTCCGGGACCGTTACTGCGGTGGTGTTCAGTCCTGATGGGCGCACTCTGGCAAGCGGCAGCGATGACGGGATGGTGCGGTTGTGGAATGTGGCCGACCCGGCCCACCCTAGGCCGCTGGGCACACCTCTGGCCGGCCACACTAACAACGTCAACGCTGTAGCGTTCAGTCCTGATGGGCACACCCTGGCCAGCGGCAGCTTCGACTACACAGTCCGGCTCTGGAATGTGGCAGACCCGGCCCACCCCACGCCTCTGGGCCCACCCCTGGCCGCCCACACCAGCGTCGTCAACGCGGTGGCGTTCAGCCCTGACGGACACACCCTGGCCAGCGGCAGTAGCGACCAGACTGTGCGATTGTGGAATGTGACCGATCTAGCCCATCTCACACTTCTGGGCTCACCCCTGACCGGCCACATAGACTATATCGTCTCGGTGGCGTTCAGTCCTGATGGGCACACCCTGGCCACCAGCAGCGCCGACCGGACGGTGCGGCTGTGGGGGATGAACGTCGAGCAAGCGATCCGGCGGATTTGCGCTACCACGGCGAACACGCTCACACCGGAGAAGTGGGAGGAGTACGTGTCGCCGGGTCTGCCCTACCAGCCGCCCTGCCCGTGACGCTGTCAGCCGCAGCGGCGGCTGAGTTCGAAGGCGACGATGGAGGCGGCTACGGCGACGTTGAGCGACTCGACCTGGTTGCGCATGGGGATTCGCAGTCGCGCATCGGGAGCGATCGTCGATCCGGAGGTTTCGCCGCCGAGCACGAGGGCTGAACGCGGCGCCAGATCTGTCTGGAAGATTGACCGTTTCGCGGTCGCCGCCAACCCGTAGACGGTGAACCCTCGCTTGCGCAACACCGCTGCGGCTTCCGCCGCGCTGGGTGAATTCAGGATTGACGCTTCGAATGCCACCCCGGCGGATGCTTTGATCACGAGTGGGCCGACGTGGGGGCTGCCGAGCCGGGGGAGGATGACGCCGTCGATGCCGGCCGCGGTGGCGCTGCGCAAGATCATGCCGACGTTGTGGGCATTGTCGGCGACGATCACTTTCGCGACGTCGAGATCCCGCTTCTGGAGCGCTTCGAGCACCGGCATCCAGCCATAGATCGTGATGAACTAGTCGCGCGGCGAGGGCGGTGTGGTCACCGGCCGCCGATCAAGGTCAGAGTCGCGCCAGCAGCTCGCGGGCGTGCTGACAGGCACCGCTCATCAGCGCCGCCTGGTTGGCGGCGGGGCCGGTCACGGAGGGCGGGGTACCTATGCGGCAACCCAGCAGTGCCGGCCGGCAGGCTCGTCGAAGGCCCAACGGACATCCCCGACCTGCTACAATCCGCAGGGGTGCGTCGTGAGCTAGTGTCAGCCACCCAATGGGTTCCCGTCGCTCACCGAGTCGGATCGCGCCAATGTCTTCCGGTAATGTCGGTGGTCACGCCGGTCTGTGGGCGACGCCGCCAGCTGGCCCGGCTCCTGTCATCGCTCGTCGGCCAGGATTGCCCGCGTGACGCTTTCGAGGTGATCGTCGTGGACAACCCGCGACGGCACAACGAGGCGTGGTTGAGAGATGTCCGGTGGCCGTTCTCGCTGCACTACGAGCATGTTCCGGTCGCCAACCGGGGACTCGCCCGAAATGCTGGCGCCGCACAGGCGCGCGGGGGCTGGTTGTTGTTCGTCGACTCCGACGTAATCTTTACTCGGTCGACCGTGCTCGCGGTACTCGACGCAATACGCGAAGACCCGGTAGGAATTGTCATGGCGGACGTCAGCTTTCCGGCGCAAGGGCAACGCACGCTGGGAACACACCTGTTGGATGTCGCCGCCCACTTCCGGACCTTCCGGTGCAAGAGGCGCCTGGGTCCGCTGACCTTCCGGGAGTTCGTGTCGTGCTCGTTCGCTGTTGACCGACGGGTGTTTGAGAGCGTGGGCCGATTTGACGAGGGTTTCTGGCACTACGGGTATGAAGACGTTGAGTTCGCGCTGCGTGCCCAGAAGGCCGGTCTGTCTTTCGACATCGCCGCGAGGGTGTTTCACCTCAAACGGCTTGACCCGGATGCGGTGCTTGCCCAGTCGATCGAGGCTGGCCGGTCGGCCGTGCACCTGGTCAACCTCCATCCTGATATCGAGTCGACCTTCCCGGTCGGCGTCGCGGACACGATCGCGGGTATCTTGGCTTATCCGGCGGGTTTCGACATTGCGCCCCTGATTGTCCAGGCGGTAGCCGCCGAACGCCGGTGGGCGAGTCGACGTGGTGTGGACAACGTCACCAGTGTGCGCCAGCTCGTCGACCACGCGCGGGGGCTTTACCGAGCGATCACGTTGTACGGCCGGTTTATCGGTATCACCGACGAGCTGTCGCAAGCGCGGAAATAACGACATGATCCTCAGCGACTACGTGCACGAGCGACTCCACGCCGCCGGGGTGACTCACGCGTTCGGTGTTCCGGGTTACTTCGTGATGCCGGTCTGGCAGACGTTCACGAAGGAGCCGGGCATCATCCTCGCCCGCCACGAGTCGGGTGCGGTGTTCATGGCGGACGGCTTCAGCCGCTTAACAGGCCACCTCGGGGTGGTTCTTGCCACGATCGGCCCAGGGATGACCAACTGCGTGACCGGAGTCGCCTGCGCCTACCGTGACTCCATCCCGCTGCTGGTGATCACCGGCCAGGCGCCGACCGCGACCTTCGGGCGGGGCGCGTTCCTGGAGTCATACATCCTGGACCGGGCCGTCCATCCGGCTGGGCTCTTTTCCGCGATCACCAAGAAGTCAATAGAGATCGTTGATTCCGCGAACGCCGCGTTCCTGGTCGACGCCGCGATCCGCCTGGCGCAGTCTGGAAGGCCCGGTCCTGTGCACCTCAGCATCCCGATCGATCTACAGAAGAGCGAGATCCGGCCCCCGTCAAGCGTTGCTTCGAGACTGGTAGACGGCAAACTGGTTGATCGGCACTCGATCGACGCTGAGGTCATCCGCCAAGCGGGGCAACTCCTGACGCGGGCACGCCGTCCCCTTCTGCTCGTGGGTTGGGGTGCGATGCTGGCGGGTGCCATGACTGAGATCGCCCGGTTAGCGGACGAACTCGGAGCGGGTGTGATCTGCTCGGCCAAGGCAGTGTCCTGCCTTTCACGGTCGCACTCTTTGCGGCTCGGGCATCTGGGCCCAGGCCAACGACCCGACATGATTCCGGCCGTGCGGGCATACAATCCTGACGTGGTGCTGGTCCTTGGCGCCAGCCTTTCCAGTTTTTATGCGGAGCCACTGGCGGACCTGCTGGAGCGGGCCGCGGTGATCCGGGTGGACATCGATGCCGACCAGCTGCACTTGCGCGGCCGCACAGACCTGGCGCTCCACGGCGATGTCGGCAGTGTCGTCTCCGCGCTCCGTAACGTGCTCAGCGAACACGTCGGCGCCTCGCTTGACCGGTCCGAGATCCTGAACATGGTGACCAAATTCCAGGCCCGCGGCCGCCGGGCGCGGTCGGCTCAACCGAGCGAGTTCGAGGATGAAGTGTCCATGTCAGGCACAATTGTTCAACTGAGCGAGATGTTGCCCGACGATGCTGTCGTAATCCCCGACACGGGTAACCACTGGCTCGACACCTTGGCGCTGCACGAGGCACCTCAGGCCGGTGGACTTCAGCTGAACTGCGGCATGGGGGCGATGGGCTGGGCCATCGGCGCTGCCGTGGGGATGGCGTTTGCCCGGCCTGAACGCCGTACGGTATGCGTCACCGGTGACGGTTCCATGCTCATGCATGGCTCTGAGTTGTCGGTGGCGGCCGAGCACGGCCTGAACCTCCTCGCGCTCGTGTTCAACAATCGAGCACACGGTCGAGTACGGCTTGGGCAGAAGAGGGACTTCGACGGCGACCCACTGGCCACCGACATTCCGGAGATCGACTTCGCGAAATGGATGGAGGCCATGCGGGTGCCGAGCCGTAAGATTGATCGAGCCGACCAGGTTCGGCCGGTCCTCCGCTCGGCGTTGGACACACCTGGCACGGTCGGCGTCGAGGTCCGTTGCCATCCAGACGAGATCCCAGCCAGTCTTCGCAACTGGACCGGGGACGTGCCGTGAATCCGATCGCGGTCCTCACTGGAGCGTCGCGGGGGATCGGCAAAGCGATCTTGGCGCGGCTCGTCAGCGACGGGTACGAGTGCCTGGTCATCGGCCTGTCGGCGCCGGAGGCGCTACCGGGGGTGGTTCGCTTCCTCGAACACGATCTCGCTGACCTCGTTTCGGTCGCCGCGGCTGCCCAGGCGGTGCGCTCTCATCTCAATGGGCTGGGACGTCCAGCCACGTTGTTGGTCAATAATGCGGGTGGTGCGCACCCGCGTCCGGCCGGCGGCCTCGGCCTTGATGATGTGCGCGCTGACATTACGCTCAACCTCCTCGCGCCGATGCTGCTTGCCGACGCCGTTGTCGGTGGCATGCGCGCCGCGTCCGACGGCGCAATCGTCAACATCTCCTCGACGGCGGGTCGAACCGGGGTCGCCTATCTGCACACCTACAGCGCGGCTAAAGCGGGGCTGATCGCCTTCACCCAGAGCCTTGCCGCTGAATGCGCCGCGGACGGGGTCCGCGTCAACTGCGTGTGTCCCGGGGCGGTCGACACCCGCTCAGCCCGCGACGGTCGGCAAGAGCTGTCTCGGCTCCATGGACAGCACCCGCACGCCTATGCGGATGCGATGGTGTCACGCACCGGCCTTGGTCGGCTCATCAACGCTGATGAGGTGGCCGAGGTGGTGTCCTGGCTAGCGGCCGACGCTGGCCGGGCCGTGAACGGCCAAACGATCAATTTCTGTGGAACTCTCTCGATGGGATAAGCGATGTATCAGCTACTGAAGATCGACCATGAGGTCTTGCCGGTGCTCGGCGGCATGTTTGATGAGCTGGGTGAGCCAATCCAGGTGCTTACTCCGGAGAGTACCCGGCCGCTCGTCGTTCACCACACGATGGGCCAGGTCACGCTCGTTTGTCGGGGGCGCGGCCACGTCTCGCTCGACGGTGAGAGCCTCCCCATCAAGGAAGGAGACCTGATCATCATGGCCGCCGGTTGTGAGCACTCCTTCATGTGTACTCAGGGAAAACTGGCACTTCGGCACTGGCACTGGCCGCGGGCATTGCTGCACGCCGATCGCGTGATCCTGGTCGATACGTACGACTTCGGCGAGGCTACCGGGCGTGGCACCGCGAGCCCGGTACCCCACTAGCCGTGGTACCCAACCGGCCAGCGGCGGCGGGAATCTCGCTGCGCATCATGTTGGTCAACGCCAATTACGAGGACGGGACGGTGGGAGGCACGCAGACCTTCACCCGCAACCTCGCCACCTGGTTAGTTGCCGCCGGCCACACCGTCGCGGTGCTGTGCCAGGGTGAGCGGGATTGTGTTGAGATCGTGAACGGCGTCGACGTTTACCGCGTTTCCCCACCTCACGTGCGCTGTGCCACTGATCGGCAGCTCACCTACCTGATCAACCAGAGCCTTGCTATCCATAACCCGGCGATCGGCAGGAAGGCTGATGCCGCGGTACGTTGCTTCCGCCCTGATGTCTGCCACGTGCAGATGCTCCGGCGGCTCACACCAGCCGTGTTCAGCGTGCTGCGCACTCGTCGGGTCGCTACGGTGCAGACGCTTCACGAACTCTTCTCGCTGTGGAACTTCAATGCGTTCCAGCGCGAAGACACCCCCGACAAGATCTACAGCCATCGACCGCGCGTCGTTGACGCCGTCAAGTGGTGGCATCGACAGCTTTCGGCCGGGGTAGTGCGCCACGTCTGTGCGCCGTCGCCTTTCGCGTTGAGATCCTACCTCGCCGATGGTTATTTTGTCGGCGTTCCCGCCACGGTGCTGCCTCATTCGGTGCCTTTCGAGTGGGGTGAGCCGCAAAGGGCAGCCGGTGAGCGCGCCGCGCGCCGGCAGGGCAGCGAGGGCACGTCTTTTTTGTTCGTTGGCAGGCTTGACTATTACAAGGGCATCGAGTGTCTGTTGACCGCGTGGAACAACCTCCGAGACCCAGGTGCCCAGCTTCACATCGCCGGCGAGGGCGTCATGGAGCCCGCTGTGCGGACACGCGCCGCCCATGACCCCAGGCTTCGGTTCCACGGGCCAGTCCACGGCCAGCGACGGCGCCAGCTCTTCCTTGATGCTGACGTGCTCGTCTGTCCTTCGACATGGATGGAGACGTTCGGACTCGTCGTGTTGGAAGCCTATGCCGCCGGGCTGCCGGTCATCGTGTCGCGAGTCGGTGCGCTCCCTGAACTGGTCGACGAGGGCCGAACCGGGCTCGTCGTCGAGCCGAGGTCACCTGCGGCACTTGCCCACGCCATGCACCAGATGTGCGAGCCGGCCCGGCGCCGTGCAATGGCTCGGGGTGGCGCCGACCGAGCGGCCTCGTTTGCTCCGCGTGATTTCGTGCGGAGACAGGTTGCCGTCTACCGAAAGGCGATCACCAGCGCCAACTCGGCCGCCGGACTCACGCCAGCTTGCGGCGCGCCACTACCGTCACCTCGTGGCGGTTGTGATGGAGCTGCCGAGCGTGCTTGATCTCGTAAGCGCGACCCAGGATGGCCAGGCAGCGGCGCACTGTCTCCACCGGCTGGCGAGTGCCGGTCTTGAGCGTGACGATAGCCAATCCGCCGGGACGCAGGTGGCGGGCGGTATCGATCATCACCTCGGATGTCACGAGGGGATCCATCCGCATGTCGTTGACCGCGAGGTCAAAAGTCTTGTCGGTCGATCGGAAGAACTCCCCAGCCGTCGTGCGCGCGTGGTGCACTTCCGAGTCAGCCGCGACCCGCGGGTCGAGATCGCCAGGGTCGACGGCCCACACGGTCATGCCGCGCTGGCGCAAGATCCGGGTCCAGCCACCGGGGCTGGCTCCCAGGTCGACAGCCCGACCTTTCTCGGGCAGATCAAGCGGAAAGAGTTGGAAGAGTTCTTCCAACTTGAACTCGGCGCGGGATATTTGTGTCGTGTCTCTGGCCAGTCGCACTCGGCCTCCGGGCCAGTCCGCGAGGCTGTCTTCGGCACGATTGAGCCCGATACAGACCCCGCTCGGGGTGATGCAGCACGACAGGATGTGCTGGCAGCCCGCGCGAGCCACGGCGATCCCGTGGGCCGCCAGGTCCGTCGCCAGCAGGGTGAACAAGTCCCCCGAGCTGTAACCGATCCTGGGCGCCCCGATCGCCCAAGTATGGACAGCCAGCGTGGAACACGTCACGTGACTGGTGACAACGGACAGCGCGGCGGCGCGGACCGCTCTCAGCTCGGCCGCGTCAGCGCCCTCGACTCTCGCGACCTCGAGGGACAGATGGCGGAGGAAGACCAGCGGACGGCGCGCACACGCCGCGGCTACCTCGCCGACCTTGGGCGCGGCCGTCGTGAGCACTCCGAGGTCCGGCCCGAGACGTTCGACCTTGAGCGCTCGGCCGAACTCGTCCCGCAACTCGCGCACAGCGCAGGCGTAGCTGTCTTCCGCGACAGAGAACATGACTCGGCCATCAGAAGCCAACTGGTCTCACCCCGCGCGGGTATTGGTGTGCGGTCTGGGCTGGTCCCGGCCACTCGTGTGGGCTGCGGACACCCGATGTTACCGCGTGCTCGTGAGGAAGATCCGGCAGCCATGACCGAGACAATGCGCGACTACCAGAGCATCAAGGCCCGCAACGCCGTGCTCAACCTGGCCGAGACCAGGGCGGGGGCGCTCGAACTGCGCAGTATGCCTCGTTACGTCATGATCGAACTGACTCAGGGCTGCAACTTGCGTTGCCCTATGTGTCGGTCCCGACAGATTGCCTACCGGGAGCGAGAATTTGACAGGGCGATCTTCGACCCGTTGGCGAGAGTGTTGTTCCCCGCCGCGGAAGTCATCGACATACGAGGCTGGGGTGAGAGCCTGCTCGCTCCTGACATCAACAACGTCATCCGACTCGTCGCCGCCCATCAGGCGCGCTGTCGAATCGTCACCAACTTGTCGATTAATCGTCCGGACACACTCGACTTGCTGATCGACACCGGGGCGATGGTGGATGTCTCTCTCGACTCCGCTGAGCAAGGAGTCCTGGACGTCTGCCGCCCGGGGGCGAGACTGCTCTTGATCACGCGGAATCTGCGGCGCATGGTGTCTCGGCTGGACGGCCAAGGTCGGCCGGCCAGCGGACTGCGCATCATCGCGACTCTGCAGAGCACGACCCTCGCGGGCCTTCCGGATCTCGTCAGGTACACCGGGCGGATCGGCGTGCGTCAGATCGTGCTGAACGAGGTGACGGTGGCACCCGGGGACCCGAACGCGGTAGCTGGCTTGGAAGCAGAAGTCGATCTCGCTATCGCACGCGCGACCACTGTCGCCGACGAGCTCGGTGTCGACCTCTACGCTGGAACGGCGCTGGGGTCCTGCGTCGGCGTCCGAAAGGATTCTCCCTTCTGCATCCATCCGTGGGCATATGCCACTGTCGGCTACGACGGCAGCATTGGCTACTGCGACCACCTCATCGGCCCGATGATGGCGTACTCATGCATGGGAAACGTCACGGTCTCGTCGTTTCGGGAGATCTGGAACGGACCAGCCTGGCGGGAGCTCCGTCGTTGGCATAGCGCGCCCGAACGCCGCGATGTCGCCGCGTATCACCCGTGCTACCGCTGCTACCAGCACCGCAACGTTGACTTCGAAGACATTTTCGAGCCAAGGCTTCAGCGCTACCGGCTGAACATCGTTCCACGGGCCGGCCAGCGGTGAGACTTCACCTGGTCAACGACCTTCCACTCTTCGGCATCATCGACGATCGACCCTCCGGAGAGCGGCTGGTCCATGAGGAGGTCCGCCGCCTTTGTTCGCTCATCCCCGCGAGCGTGACCTACCTGAGCTTCGATGACGTCGAGCGGCTCTGGGCAAACAGCGTGCCCGCAGCCTGCGACGTGCTCGTTCTTGTCGGCACCCGCCCGCCACGGCTGTGCGCTCGCCGATCGAGCATCCGGAACCGGTTTTCTCTCGTCGTGGCCGCTACCTTGCGGACGCTCAACTCGCAGGGTCATACCGAGTCTGTGCTGGTCACGTTCGACACGCCGCTTGACCAGCTCGGTGAGGCCGAGGAGCTGTACGTCATCGATGATGTCGCGATGTCCGGAATCACGCTTCAGGCTGTGCTGACTGCGCTGAGCCAACACAGATCGTGGGGTTCTATGTCAGTGCGGGTGCTGGTCGCTACTGTGCGCTCGCTGGAGCAAGTCCGCGCGAGTTTCCCGACTGTTAACACACGCGCCGAGATGGTTCTCGACTTCGAGCCTATCGACCACGGAACGGTTATCTTCCTGTGGGATCTGCTCTATGGGACCTTGCGGGGCCAGCCATTTCTGACCCAGACAGAACTGCTGCTGCCGTTCTTCGGTCGTGACCTGTCAGTGTTGTACCGGCTTCGTCACGCCATAGCAGACGGTGGCACGAAATGATCAATTGTCGTGCTGTCAGCCGCGGCGGCGGCTGAGTTCGAAGGCGACGATGGAGGCGGCTACGGCGACGTTGAGCGACTCGACCTGGTTGCGCATCGGTATCCGCAGTCGCGTATCGGGAGCGATCGTCGATCCGGAGGTTTCGCCGCCGAGCACGAGGGCTGAACGCGGCGCCAGATCCGTCTGGAAGATCGACCGTTTCGCGGTTGGTGTCAAGCCGTAGACGGTGAACCCTCGCTTGCGCAACACCGACGCGGCTTCCGCGGCGCTGGGGGAATTCAGGATTGAGGCTTCGAACGCCACCCCGGCGGATGCTTTGATCACGAGTGGGCCGACGTGGGGGCTGCCGAGCCGGGGGAGGATGACGCCGTCGATGCCGGCCGCGGTGGCGCTGCGCAAGATCATGCCGATGTTGCTGGGGTTTGTCACGCCATCGAGCAGGAACAGTGTGGTGCGCTGGTCACCGCGGGCGGCGAGGTAGTCGCTCAGCCGGGCCATCCGGGGTGCGGTGATGTCCGCGACGACGCCCTGGTCCTGCTTGCCGTTACCCGCTAGCTGCTTGATCCGAAAGGGGGAGGCGTGCTGCACCTCGATGTCTCGTCGGCGTGCCTCGGCAACGATCTGGTCGATGGCGCGGCCGTGGGCATTGTCGGCGATGATCACTTTCGCGACGTTCAGGTCCCGTTTCTGGAGCGCTTCGAGCACCGGCATCCGGCCGTAGATCGTGATGAACTTCTCGCGCGGCGAGGGCGGGGTGGTCACCGGTTTCAGTGTGGCGCCAGCAGCTCGCGGGCGTGCTGGCAGGCCGCGCTCATCAGCGCCGTCTGGTTGGCGGCGGGGCCGGTCACGTAGGGGGTGGCGTAGAGCACCCCGAGGCAGAACCCGCCCAGCGAGGCGCAGCTCATCGGCACATCGGGGACCGAGTCGAACGCCTGGCGCACCAGCTTGTAGGCCACGCTCGTGGAGTCGGAGTCCGCCAGCACCACGACGGCCCGCTCGATGAAGCCGCGCCCGGCGGTGACCGGGCTCGCGTCGATGGGCAGAGCCTGGCCGAGCAGCAGCGCGCCGCTCAACGCCGGGAGGATCGACTGCTGCTCCACGCTGTTAGCGGGCACGTAGTGCGCGACGGTGGTCACGAAGCCCTGCAGGAACCCGGCCACCGTGTCTTGATGCAGCGGCAGGTCGGGCTGGCTGTCGAACACCGACTCGATGCGGCCACGGTGGTAGTCGGCCAGCTCGCCGATCTCGCTGTCCTCGGCCAAGTGCTCCTGATAGGCACTGGCCAAGCTCTCGAAGCACGAACGCATCGTCATTCGGTTGCGGCGGTGATCCGGTCAAGGACCCTGGCCCAGTGACGGCGGGTCACGGTGAGTGTGGGGCCCATCCCGTGGTCTTTGCTGTCCCGGACGTGGACGAGCTCGGGTTGGGTGCGGTTGATCTCGACGCAGTTGGCGTTGGCGGAGCTGTGGCTGCTCGCGCGCCACCCAACAGGGGAGGGGGTCACCACGCCCGTACCGGGGCGCTTGTCGCTGTTCATGCCATCTCCCTGAGCACCTGCTCGATCAGTGCGGCCGAGTCGCCGGCCCCGAGGGCCGATCGTTGGAGTGTACTCGCGGTGTCCTGGTAGGCGGTGATCTCGTGCTCCTTCTCGAGGAACAGGTCGGCGGTCTTGCCCTCCAGCAGGACCGCACCCGGCTCCACCCCGAACTCCATGATCGCGAATGGTCCCTCTGTCCCGGCGTGGGCACCGGCCGTGAACGGGATCACCAGGATTGTCACGTTGGGCTGGGCGGCGGCGGTGTCGAGCAGCTGCCGGAGCTGGCGCGCCATCACCTCGCGACCGCCGACCTCACGGTGCAGCACGGCCTCGTCGAGGATCGCGACCAGGCGCGGCGGGTCGGGCTTGGTGAGGATCGCCTGCCGGGCCATCCGAGCCCCGACCTTGGCTTCGACCTCCCTCGGCGTTCCGTACAGTCCGACCGTGCTGATGACCGCCCGCGCGTAGGTGGCGGTCTGCAGCAGGCCCGGCACGACGACGGGCTCGAAGTTGGTGATCGTGGTGGCGTCCTCCTCCAGCGCGATCTGGGTCTGGGTGGCGTCGGTCAGCGTCGAGCCGTAGGCCTGCCACCAGCCCAGTTCGGCGGCGCGCTCGGCCATCTCCAGGTACTCCCGCTGCTGGGGCACCGGCACCCGGTAGGCGTCGAGCAGCTTCTCCGTCTCGTCGACGGTGATGCCGCGCTTGGCGCTCTCGAAGCGGCTGAGCGTCGGCCCGGACAGGCCAGCCCGCTTGCCGGCCTCGTCCACGGTCAGCCCGGCGTCGTTGCGCAGCCGCTTGAGATCCCGGCGCAGCCGCCGCGCCCGCGCCGTCGGGCCAGGGCCTCGTGACATGTCTGTTCCCTCCTGGCCCGGTGAACCAGGCCCTGCGTGGTGAAGCGAGGTGCCCCGCATAGACACGCGATGCTGTCATGCGTTACGTTGCACATGTTTTGAAACGTTTCACGTCAGATGATGGTGCGTCATTTTGAGGAGCCTGCTGATGCTAGCGCGGAGAGTCTGCCGGGCCACCCACGCCTCGAGCGCCTACCAGGCCACCTACGCGCAGCTGCAGGAGACATTGCGCGGCGTCCTGCGCGGCGGGGTGAAGCCCGCCGGGAGCGAGACCGCCGCGATCCAGTACTGGGCGTGCGCCGCGCTCTTCGAGCTACTCAACGCTCACCCGGTGGATCAGCACGGTCGATGCCGCTCGTGCCGGCGACGGGGCGTGCGCGAGGCCCGCTGCCTGGTCTACGTCAACACGAACTACTGGCTGCACTACTCCCGACCAGAACCTGCTGCGCTGCCACCTCGTCCTTGAGTTGACACCGGATTGATGCCTAACTACGCCAGGTCTTCCCTCTTAGCCAGGTTGCTGTACGAGGCGGAGCAGGGTATGGAGCGCCGTGACACCCCGCTCCCGGGTGGGGCCGGAGCAGAGTATTCCGGCGCTGGCGTTGTCCGTGGTGACGAGTGCGGCGTCGGCTTGGTGGAGTCGTTCGTAGAGTTCTCGGCGTGATCTCGCGGTGCGGCAGGCGAGCGGATGCCCGGTGGCGCGGCGCAGCTGGGCTGCGATGGGAGGCGAGACTCCGTCGAAGCCGTTGGGTACGGAGATCACGCGGTTCGGCGGGAGCCGCAGGTGCTGGACGAGCAGGTCGCCGAGCGCGGGCCCACCCGCATAGGTGACCGCGGCGGCCCGCCGCAGCGCGTGTCGCTCGATCGTCCTGGTCGCTCGGGCGAGTAGCGCGGGTGGCGGCGAGCGCTCCACGGGTCCCGGTAATCCACGACGAGGGGCACCCGTGGGTCCAGCGTGGTCGCGGCGGCCCCTAGCAGGGAGAACGGCGGCACCGACACAACGGCCACGTCGGCAGCCACACCGCGCAGCGCGTGACGCGCCTGCCACCCGACGCCGAGTCGGAGGTCTCCTTCGACTCCGGCGTTCTCCAGTACCGAGCGCAGGACTGCTGGCGTGTGCGTGAGCAGGCGGTCCACCGGGTAGGTGGGCAGCGGCGGGTCGATGACTGTGACGGCCCAGCCGAGCCGGGTGAGCCCTCTGGCGAAGGCGTCGATTCGACCGCCCACCGCGCTATGCGCGTCCGCACCGACGGCGACCAAGGTGACTCTCGGCCTCACGAGTGCGCGGCAGCGGTACCCTGGCGATCCTGCGAAGTGTTGCTTTGTTGTGCCTGGACGCGGTCGAGTGCCCAGATCCGGGTGGAGACACCGAGCAGCCGCAGCGGGTGGCTGCTGGTTATGGTGAGATCGCGCAGGTTACGGGGCATTGGCGGCGGGATCAGCATCACCACCCGGCCACCGGGTCGGGTGACCCGCGTCATTTCGGTCAAGGCGCGCAGCAGCCACCGGGCCGGGTCCTCGACCTGAAACTGCTGCCCGAAGGGCAGGTTGGACACTACAGCGTCGAACGTGGCGTCGTCATGGGGCAGATTCAGCACGTCGGCCGGTTCCACCACAGCCCGGGGCACATTCTCGCGGGCGATCGCGACTGCCTCGGGGTCCACGTCCGAACCCACTGCCTCCCAGCCCACCGAGAGTGCCTCGTCCAGGAGCGTCCCCGACCCGCAGCAGGGGTCGAGCATGCGCCCGGGTGACTCACCGGCGAGCCGGATCATCGCGGCGGCCACCACGGGACGTAGCGCGCCGCGTCGTTCAGTGGCCCGACCGTCACCGTGCTGGCGCATTCGCTTGTCGGATAGTCGCAGCCCGGCGACAAAGGCTCCCCGCTCGTATTCGAGTACCCATAACTCCAGCTCGGCCGGGTCCTCCACGCGCCATCTCGGCCGCTGACCCGCTACCGCGGTAGTGACCGCATCACGGAGCTCGGTGCGTTTGAAGCGGCTCTCATCCAAGACCCGGGCGATCACTCGGTAGGTCATTGAGGAGTTCAGGTGCCGGGCGAACCGGGTCCACACCGACAGTCCGCGTTCCAGGTCGGTCCTGCTCGTCAGCGAGTCGGCGAGGCGCCGGGGCGGGCCGCTCGTGGCTCGCGCCAGCGTGCAGAACACGTCCTCCGCGAGTCGCAGCGTGGTGAAGTCCGGCTGGGCGCCGCGGTGCATGCGGAAGAAGACGATGTCGGCCCGGCCGTCATTGCTGAGTTCGTCGACCGGTTCGAGATCTGGATGAGCGTTGATCTCCTGTCGAAGCAATTTCCCGAGGCCGGGCAGCGTGGTCGCGAAGAAGCCTGGTGGTCCTGTACGCCGCTGCGGGTCGGGGCCCCGCTTCCGATGCTCCCCATGTCCCATGTCGGGTCACGGTACCGGTGGCAGGTCGACTGGGTGGCCGCACGGCGCCAATACGACGTTGCGCAGGTACCGGGCTTGTGCGCCCAGGGCGAACTTGTACGGCTCGTCGCCTCGGCCCAGCTCGATGACCCGAATACCCTCCGCCACGGCCATCCGGGCCGCCTCGGCCAGCAGCAGGTGGCTCGGACTGTGCCGAGCCACCTGCTGCTGGTAGGTGCTCATGTAGAGCAGGTCGGCACCCGGGGCCCGGAAGAACAGCGCCTGCGCGAGCGGCTCGCCATCGAGATTCAGGCGCACGAGCAGGCAACGTCCCTCGGCGGCGAGGTGACTGCCGGCGTCGGCGAGGAACTCGGGGAAGCGAGGGTGCCGGTCCATCAGTGGCAGCTCGCGGAGGCGTCCTCGAGCCGCCCACGCGGTGAGCCGCAGGTGCGCGAAGGCGGGCAGGGCGGCAACGAGCGTCGCTTGGTCAGTCATGCGCTGCACTGTGACGTAACCGGATTCCTCCAGTCGGCGCCGCGCGCTGCGCAGTGTTCGCCTGCGCTCCCGGGACCACCCGGGGAGGCAGCCGAGCGCACCGAACTCCGGGTCCGCGTCGTTCAGGTGCATCACTGGGGCAGGGCTGCCAGGTCGACTGATCGCGGCGCGAACAAGAAGGCCGGCGGGCCGCACATCCGCCAGCCCCGTCCTGCCCGGTTCCCCCATCCGGGTCAGCGCCCGCAGCAATGCTGAGACCACATCTGGTGCGGGCTGGTCTCGGCGAACCCGCACGTCATGCTCGTCGCCCAGCGAGCTGCCCGGCCAGCGGGCCGAGCGGGCCGTTGGTGAGTGGGAGGGCACCGAGGAGTGCTCCCGCGCCGTCCAGAGCGATCAACAGCAAGGGCGTGCCGAGATCGGGAAAGGCTCGCCAACTGGCCAGGCACCACGCAGGGGAGGTGAAAATGTCACTGGACCCGCCGGCATGCAGGCGTTCCCACTCCGACGCCACGTCCTGCGCCTCGTCCACGGAACCCAGCGCGATGACGCGGGTCACGCGCTGGGACGATAGGGGCTGTAGTCGAATCGGTCGAAGTACTCCCGCAGCATCGGAATGATCTCCTCTTGGCCTGAGAATGCCAGCTCGCGGGCCCGGATCGTGTTCTCCCACTGCACGCCGGTTGTCCACAGGCGCTGATCGGTCCGCCACCGCAAGGAAACGTCTCGAGGAATGAATTCGATCAAGCAGAGCCAGACCTGCTTGGGGATGAAGAGCAGCTCCCCGTCCTCGTGCAGCACGATCCATCGGTGCTTCTCATAACCCGGGTAGCGGTGCGTGAGCGGCCCGACATCGACGTCGTAGGTGCACTCGATCCAGGCCGAAGGAACCTCGACGTACCCGCGCCGCGCGACTCGACTCAGTTCCTTGCAGACCACGATCGGGTCCCGGATGTCTTCCAGGGTCTGGCCGCAGTAGGCGAAGTCGAAGGACCGATCGGCGAACGGCCAGGGCGTCTGGCAGATGTCGAACTGGTGCCAGGTGTGGCGGGTGTATCGCTCCGGACCTGGGCCGAGCCGCCCACCTCCGGCTCGCGTCTCGTAGGGCAGCAGGTCCACGATATGGTCGGCGCGGTTGAGCGGCTTCCACCAGCCACCGATGTCCATAACCAGATCGTGGGGTTCGATTCGGGCCAGCGCGGCTGCCAGGTTGCTGGGGTACGGGTCCGGGAATCTCGGCAGCTCCACAGCCGCAGCCTAGATCGCTCCTACGTCGTCGGGCATCGACGTGCCCCCAATGCACGCCCGGCAAGTTAACGTTCGTCTGGTGTCGTCCTCCGCCCGTCCGGCCGTTGTATTCCTCACACACCATCTACCGTGGCCGGCCTGCAGCGGAGGGCGCGTCCGGGAGGCTCAGCTCCTGCAACGGCTCTCCGCGCGCTTCGATATCGAGGTCGTGGCCGTGTCCAAAGTGCCCGAGTTCGATCGTCGCCACGTCGAGGACGCAACTCGTCATGGAGTGCGCGTCCGAATCTTCGCTGCCCAGACTGGGGATGGGGATCATGTTGGCCCCCTCACCCGGCGGCACGGTGCTCCCGCAGCGCGCGACTACCTGGCTTACCGCCTTCGGCAGTCAGCGATGGTCGTGCATGTGGAAGGCCATTACCTGCTCGGGCTGGTACCCGAGCGGGTTCGGCCTGCTGTGCTGCTCGTCGAACACAACGTCGAGTCCGCGCTGTTTGAGCAGCGGGCGGCGCATTGCGCGGCACCGGCCGAGCGCGCCACCCTGCTCCTGGAGGGTGTTCGCACCCGCAGCGATGAGTTGACCGCGTGGCGCCGGGTTCGCATCGTCGGGGCGGTCACCGACGAGGACGCGGAAGCGGTCCGGATCGCGGTGCCCGACGCGGACGTGCGGTGCCTGCCCAATGGCGCTGACCACCTCAGTAAGGAGGCGAGCGCCATCGACAAAGCCCTGTGTGAATCGGCCCGCCTGTTGTTCATCGCTAACTTGGGATACGAGCCGAATCTGCGCGCCGCCCGGTTACTTGTCACGGAGATCTTTCCCCCGGTTCTGCGCCGTTGTCCCGACGCCAGCCTGGCGATCGTGGGATCGGACCCACCCGAATGGTTGGTGACGGCCGCAAGCCACCAGCCCCGCGTGACGGTGACGGGCTGGGTCCCGGACGTGGCTCCCTGGCTTGACGCGGCCCACGTGGTGGTATGCCCCCTCACGGTGGGTGGTGGAGTCAAGGTGAAGGTCCTCGAAGCGCTGGCCCGCGGGTGTGCGGTCGTCGCGACCCCGATCGCGCTGCAAGGTTTGCGGTATCTGCCACCCGGCGCCGTGGTGGAATGCTCCGGCGTGCCCGCCCTCGTCGATGCCTGTGCTCGCCTGCTCGCCTGCTCCCAGGAACGGGGCTGGCAGCGTGCCCGCGCAGCCCAGGCCGCCAGGTATCTGCCCTCATGGGATATGGCGGCAGACGTACTGGCCAGCGCCTGGAGCGAGCTGAGCGCCACGGCCGCGTCGCCCGCGTGACCGCCATAGGTGCACCACCCCCGGCTCACCGGGTGCTGCATGTCATTGTGCCCCAGCGGGAAGGTGCTATCGGCGGCGCGGACTTGCACGTCCTGGATTTAGCCGCCGCACAGCGGCAGGCTGGACATTATTGGCCCTTGATCCTGACGCCCCGCGCTCCCCGCGATTACCTGCAACGGTTGCACGAAGTCGATCTTGAGATGCTCGGCCCGGGTCTGTTTCGCATCGACAGCTACGGCGACCTACCTCGTCAGCGCGGCATCTCGCTCATCCACGCCCACGGCTACGAGGCGAATTACCTCGTGGACGGGTGGACCTTGTGCTCGCCACCGCGCACCGGCTGGCGCCGGACCGTCCAGACCTCCATGTCCTGGTCGTCGGCGGTGGCGACCAGGACATGGAGCTGGAGATACTCACCAAGCGGCTGAGTCTGAGCCGAAAGGTGACGTTCACCGGGCTGCTCCGCGACGTGACACCAGCATTGATCGCCATGGATGTGCTCATCCAGCCCTCGGACACCGAGGGGACACCCCGCAGCGTGCTGGAGGCAATGGCTCACGGCCTGCCCGTGGTGGCCACCGACGTCGGCGACGTAGCCGAACTGCTCGACCAGGGCCGCTGCGGTGAACTGGTGCCACCCGGTGATGCCGGACTGCTCGCCGATGCGGTCTGGCGCCTTCTCACCGACCCAGCTCGCGCGCTGAACCTGACCCGATGTGCCCGATCCCGTTACGAAGACCGCTACACTATCGAGGTCATGCGCTGCCGAGTCGAAGAGGGTTACCAGAGCGCCCACCTCACCTTCACGCAAGGGCGCCAACGGTGAACAGCGTGCGGCGCGTGCTCGCGGTCTCGCCTCATCTCGACGATGCCGCGCTCTCGGCGGGTGCGACATTGGCTGACCTCGCCGCCCGAGGTGTCGACGTCCAGGTCTGTACCCTGTTCACGGGAGCCCCGCACGAGCCGCTCTCCGCGGTAGCCCGCGCTTTCCACGCGAGATGCGATCTTCCGAGGACGCATCCGCGGTAGCGCGGCGTATCGGCGAGGACCGGGCAGCGATGGATGAGCTCGGCGCGCGTGCTCATCACTGTGGGTTCCTCGACGCCGTCTACCGGCGTGCGCCTGATGGCCGTTGGTTGTGCGAGCACGATCGGGCGATGTTCGACGACTTACCCCTTGGCCCAGGTGGTCTTCTCCGCGAGGTCACTCGCGAGGTCCGGCGCATCCTCGACGCCGTGGAGCCGGACCTGGTGCTCACCTGCGCCGCCGTAGGCCACCACATCGATCACCGGCTGACCAGGGCTGCGGTACTGGACGTCGTCACCGCAGTGCCGATCTTGCTGTGGGAGGACCTTCCCTACGCCATCGGTCGTCCTCCCACAGCGGCGACGCCGCTGACACCGACCGCTCCGCCCGAGGCGTGGGAACGGAAGTGGCGCGCCGTGGCCTGCTACCCCACCCAGATTCGTATGCTCTGGCCCGCGGACATCGACTGGGCTGCCGAACTCCTCACACACGGCAGGATTCGGGGCGGCGGACGTCCCGTGGAGCTGATATTCCCGCCGGCTCCCGGGCTCTTGGACCTGGGGCCCTGACGTCCTTGGCCGAGACACGAGCCCGGCTCACCGCAGCGCATGTCGCTCGATCGTCCTGGTCGCTCGGGCGGTTGGCAGTGGGTGATCCGTGGCCGAGTGGGCACAAGTCGATCTAGTGCCTCAGGATTTCGATGGTGGTACTCTCTCAATCTAGTGACCTCGTTAGGAATGGTTGGGAGGTTCCCCATGGCCGTGCTGTTCGAGCTGGGCGCGAAGGGGCGTGCTGTGATACCGGCGGCCGTCCGCCAGGAGGCGGGGGTTGAGGTCGGGCAGACGCTCGTGGCGCGAGCCGAGGGACCAGGTCGGATCGTCCTCGAAACCCCGGCGGCGGTGCAGGCCCGGGTCTGGGCCGCCGCACCGGATCAGGACGGGTCGGCGGACTCCACGCGGGACATCCGAGCCCTCCGCGGGGAGGACACTCGCATCGCCGAGGCTGCGGCGCAGCGTCGGCGACCAACCTCGGTGGCCGAGGATGTCGTCGAGGACGACCCGGGTCGGGTGCTGCTCCGGGAATTGGGTCTATGAGCGGGCCTCGACGGGTCGTCCTGGACTTCTCCGCCCTGCTCGCCTGGGTGCTCGACGAACGCGGTGCGGATGTGATCGGAAAGCTCCTGTCCGTGGCGGTGATCCCGGCACCGAACCTCGTTGAGGTCCTGTACCGGGCACCCGAGCGCGGCCACCGCATGCCCGCTGGTCAGCTCCACGAACACATGCTCGCCATGGGTCTCACGGTCGAGCCGCTCATCGCGAGCGATGTGCTGCGCGCCGCCGAACTCATCGGCTACTCCAGAGCTACCCGCCGGAACTGCACCGACGACTCCCTGTCCCTCGGCGACGGTCTCTGTCTGGCGGTCGCCGAACGCCTCGAACTCCCCATCACCGGCGGTGACCAACTCTGGGCCACCCTCCCGCTGGGAGTCCAATTCCTGCCATTCCGACGATGACGTCGACCCGTCTTCAACAAGTGGAACGGATGTCTTGAGCTGTTCGGGGCTGACGGACCGCTATCGTCAGTGTGAGGTGGGCAGGTGCCGCGAGCTCGCGGAAGGAGGTGACGTCGTTGGCGACGGCCGATCAGGTCAAGGCGCTGGTCAGGAGCCACGCGGAGGGTGATGACACCCGGTTCTACTCGGTGGCTTTGCAGGTGGCCGCTGGTGCGGCCCGCAACGGC
>JBOHFJ010000009.1:0-37293 GCA_050699655.1 Pseudonocardiaceae bacterium | reverse complement strand
GCCCCCTACTCAACGCCCCAACCCCCGACTGAGGCCATCAGGGGGCCGCTAGAAAACCGCCATTCGGCTCCGAATCACGCCTACAGGACTTCCTGGGCAGCCATTCGGAGCCGAATCGCGGTCAGGCAACCGGCTCAGCGGACTGGACCACCTCGAACTCTAAGAGGGAGGATCCGGTGGCTACTGGCTTCGCTCGCTCACCGGAGTGGGCTTCCATACCTGGGCCGGTGCGCCAGGACTGGAAGTGCTCTTCGGTCTCCCACTTGGTGTAGACGAAGTACCGGCTGTCCCCGGCCACCGGGCGCAGCAGCTCGAAGCCGAGGAAACCCGGGGCGGAGTCCACTGACCCGTGACGGGTAGCGAACCGGCGCTCCAGCTCAGGACCCGCGCCTTCCGGCACCTCAATTGCGTTGATCTTCACGACGGCCATGCCCACCAGCCTACGGCCAACGCCCCGGCGCGGTCATGCGTTCTCTCCAGGCAGGGCGAAGCTACCCTCGGGCGTCTGCTCCACCAAGCCGTCGACGAGCAGCGAGACCAGGCACCGGTCGCGCTGCGACGGGTCGCGCCAGACCGCGTCCAGCTGAGCTCGGGGCACCGGGTCCGCCGCCGCCCGCAGGACGTCGAGCAGCAGCCCGCGCACCTGGCGGTCAGTGCCCGCGAAACGCTGCGCCACTCGAGGCGCGACCGTGCGTGGGGGCTGGCCCGCGCGCACCCAGGCGCACTCGCCGAGCACCGGGCAGTCGGCGCAGCGCGGCCGCCGTGCGGTGCACACCACCGCGCCGAGCTCCATCAACGCGGCGGAGAAGCGAGCTGCCCGCGCCCGCGGCAATACACGCTCCACATCGGACAGATCGCGGGAAGTGGACGGCGGCCCAGCCTCAGCCATGCCGTGCACCGCGCGCGCCACCACCCGGCGGACGTTGGTGTCCACCACCGGAACCCGGTGGCCGTATCCGAAAGCGGCCACCGCGCGGGCGGTGTAAGCACCGACCCCGGGCAGCGCGAGCAGCACGTCCACCTCGGCCGGAACAACGTCGTCGTGCCGCTCGGCGATGGTGGTGGCGGCCGCGTGCAGCCTCAGCGCCCGCCGCGGGTAGCCCAGCTTTCCCCAGGCGCGAACGACGGCGCCTGGGGGCTCGGCTGCCAGGCTCGAAGGCGTGGGCCAACGGGCCAACCACTCCGTCCACACCCCGGTGACGCGCTGCACCGGGGTTTGTTGCAGCATGACTTCGCTGACCAGAACACCCCACGGCGTGGTGCCCGGCTCACGCCAAGGCAGCGCCCGCGCATGGGCGTCGAACCAAGTGATCAGGCGTGTCGGGTTCACGGCTGCTTCACTTCTGGGGCGGCGAGACTTCGGCGAGGTCGCCGGTGTCGACATCCACGACAAAACCGCGCACCGCGGTGGTATCCCCCAGAAATGGGCTTCGCCGCACCCGCTCTACCGACTGCCGCACGTCAGCTTCGACGTCACGGAACGTCTCGACCGCCCAGGTGGGTCGCAGGCCGGTGGTTTCCTGGAGGTCCGACCAGAACTCCACGTCGGTAAACGTCGCCATCCCGCATTTGGTGTGGTGCACCAGCATCACCTCCGTGGTGCCCAGCTTTCGCTGGCTGACCGCCAGCGAGCGGATCACGTCGTCGGTCACGCCACCACCCGCGTTGCGGATCACGTGCGCTTCACCGGGCCGCAACCCGAGCAGCTGAGCCGGGTCAATCCGGGCGTCCATGCAGGTCACCACCGCGACACGCAGGCTGGGGCGACCTGGCATCGAACCAGTGCCCGCACCCGGACGCACTGTGTTGCGGTCCACCAGATCTTGTATCGCCGTCATGGGGCTCTCCTTCGCTGTTGTGGCGCTGTTGTGGCCTGTTGTGGCGCTGCTGTGGGTATGCGTGGCGCGAATCTTAGGCCAGCCTCGGCAGTGTCCAGCCGGCGCCGAACAGGACACTGGCCACAACGTAGTGTGATCTCCGGCAACCTAGGGTTGTCACGGGCCGGATCAGTGCCTACTCTGTGTGGTGGGGCTTGGCGCGGTATTCGGGTGATCCGCTGCTTCGGTGGTGGGTTACCGTTATTTGCCGCGTCGAGACGAGGTGGTAGGTGTGTTGGCTGTCGGTTCCCTGAGCCGTCTCCACACAAGCACGCTGAAGGGGGTGTTGGGGCGATGACCGCCCCGGCGCCGCGCTGCGCTGACGATTTCACGCACCAAGCGCTGTTGTACCGCGGCACCGAAGAGTACCTCAAAGGAACAGTCCCGTTCATTCGCGAGGGACTCGCCGCTGGCGAACCCGTGGCGCTGGCCGTGCCGGGTCCGAGCCTGCGACTCATCCTCACTGAACTGGGCACCGATGCCGAGCGAGTCAGATTGCTCGACATGACCCGCGCTGGCCGCAACCCGGGGCGAATCATCCCCAATGTGCTGCGCGCTTTCGCCGATGCTCACACTTTCGGGCGGGTTCGGATCATCGGCGAACACCTGTGGACCGGGCGCACCGCCAGGGAGTACCCGGCCTGCGCCCAACAAGAAACCCTGATCAATATCGCGCTGACCGGTCGACCGGTCACCCTGCTGTGTCCCTATGACGCCAACCGCGTGGGCCCACAGACCCTCGCCGAGGCCGAAGCCTGCCACCCGCAACTGATCGATGCCAGCGGCGAGCGGGCCAGCGCTGGCTTCGCGCCCGACCGCATCGATCAGTTGGGGGCCGGCACCGAAGACAACCCACTGTTTTCCTCGGCGATGGGTTCCAGCTTCACCTTCGACGCAACCAAAGCCACCCTCGCCGGGCAGTTCGCCTGCGACCACGCTGTCCGGCTGGGTCTGAGGGGCGATCACGCTGAGCTCAAGCTGATCGTCAGTGAGCTGGTGGCCCGTGGCCTCGTTCCCGGCCCGGTTCCCGGCCCAGTGACCGGCACCCTGCAGATCTGGGCCGAGCGAGGCTACCTGGTGTGCGAAGTCCGGCACTCCGGACACCGCAACGACCCGCTCTCCGACCGCCCGCTGGCGGAGCCCCGGCGGCCGGAGGGCCGTGGCCTGCTACTGGTTCACCACCTGTCCGACTTGGTTCAGCAGCGCAGCTACCCGCAGGGAACCACCACCAGGGTGTATTTGAAGCTCCCGCCCGCCGATGGGCCAGCGGATGACCCTGGTGGGCCGCCACGCGCCCGATCCGCGCTACCCGCCGGCCCGACACCGCTGCCATGGCAGACCTACGAAGCGCTGCACGCCGCGGAGCGCTTCGGGCGGTACCTCCCGCAGGACGCCGCCACCGACACTGTGCCCAGTATTGGGCCCAATACTGGGCACAACGCTGGACGGCAGATCGCCACGAACAGCGAAACTCGCCCCGCTGAACCGGTGCTCGAGGCCTTGACCGCGGTGGAGACACTCGCCCGCGTGGTGGACCGGTGGCGGACCAGGCTGGTGAGGTTGGCTCGGACGCGTGGCGCGCCATGGACCGACATCGGCCAGTCGCTCGGAGTGAGCAAGCAGGCAGCGCACGAACGCTACGGGCGAGCACGCAACCGGCCGACCAGAGGCCCGGCGTTACCAGGCCACGCCAGCCCGCCACCGCCCGTTGAGGGCACCCAGCGCCTATGAGAGACCCCGAGCCTATGAGACCCCAGCCTTATGAGACCGAACGCAGCTCAGCGCGCCACGAGTACGGGTAAGTCTGGTCGATCACGAAGCCCATCCCGACATCGCGGGCGAGATACACGCTACGCTCCAGCTTGCGGGTGATCGGGGTCCCTGGGGCGCCGTTGTTGTCCCACCACGATTCCGACTGGCGTATGCAGGTTCGCGCCCCGAGGTAGGTGTTTGCGCACGCGCTCGGGGGTGACCACACCTGCGAATGAAAGAAGTCCTCCACCGGCTTGCCGCTGACCCGCTCGGTGATGGTGCCCCACGCCTGGAGACAGTAAGAATATGATGGGATCGTCCATTGTGCGTAGTGTTGACGACCACCATCGGAGGCCAGCGGGGTCATGTTCTGGCAGGATCCGTCGCCGATCAACTCCCGGTTCACCCGCTGCACGTAGTAAGGGCCACTATCGCGCCGACCGTACCCGTCCAGCAGCACCCAGTCGCCAGCATGAATGAACTGCTCCACGCTGTCTGGTCGCGACTTCGATGGGTCTCCCCACGATACCTCCGACTCCGAGCCCTGGGACTCCGAACCCTGGGGTACCCATGACCACTGCCCCGCGAGACTCCCGCCGGAGTAGAACTGACCAGTGTGGCGCTGCGTCATCAAGGAATAGTCGCCGTAGTCGTCGGAAGGCGAGGCGCTGGCGATGTGCCCGAGTGTGAACAGCAGCAACGTCAGCACCACGAAGAGGAACCAACTACTGACTTTACGTCGCATCATTGATCCTCCTCCTCGACACGATAGGGTGGTTAGCCTACCACTTCTCGTCGTAGAATAACTAAAAGTTACCATCGGTGTCGAGCGGGCGAGCTGGTTCACGCGGCAACGATCGCTCCACGAGATCGCCAGTGCGGCGCCGACCAGACCGAGCAGCATACCGCCGATCCCGCTGGGCACCCGCCAGGAGCTCACCACCACTTCTCCCATCCCGGACGGTGCCGACACGACGCCGCCTTCGCCGCCCTGGCCGGCACCAGCCCGCTGCCAGCCAGCAGCGCCCGGACCGTCCGCCACTGCCCCCCAGACCCGCGCCTACCTCGCACAGCGCATCGCCGAAGGCACAACCCCCCGCGAAATCCGCGCGTCAGCTCGCTCCACACCCAGGCTGAATGTTTACACGACGTCGCCTAATACAGGTTGACATGTTCCACACACGTGATTCTCTGAGAATACTCCGCGTTGACAAATGGTTGACGGTGGGTTGATAGGCGTGATGTGTACTGCGGGAAGCAGTGTGTTTGCGCGGTGCGGTCCCCCCAGTCGCGCGACCAGAACCATAGACACGATCTCACCGAACGCGCAGGCTGCGACTGACCATATTGTCTGGGGTGTCGAGGGGAGGAAACATGATCACCAACAACACTGGTCTTACTGTGAGCGGGGTTGTCCGAAGTCAGCAAGGGCTGCCCGAGATCGGGGACGCCGAGGGGTCAACGCCCACTGGCGGCGCAGGCACTCCGTCCGGGCCGAGGGGGAAACGGGACGAAGTTCGGCGTGAGTCCGACGAGGAGCACAGTATTCACTGACCAGACCCGATGACTGGAGCTCGCAGCGGGGCGACGGGCGGATCTCATCGCTCCGCTGTCGATGCAAGGCAAGTACGGCACCATGAGCGGATAGATTGAGATGAACGTCTCACCGATCCATCGTGTATTGACCTCGGGCTTGCGGCAGGACTTCGATGAGGTTGATTTTGGGCGACGCAGGTTCCGGTTGCGGCCTGGGGCTTCCCGGCCTGTTCTGGAGTCCTCTGGACGGTCTTTCTTGGAGGGCTTTAACGCGTTGATCTCCACTTCTGACGATAGCTGGGTGGATGCTCTTGATGCGATCGACCCGGAGCTGCGGGGTTTCGCCTATGAGGGCGCGGGGATGGCGTGCGCGGTGCTTGATTCGCTCACTTTCTCGTCGGGACGGCGGTTGCGCGCGTTGTTGTCTGGGCGCGCCCAGCCGTACCCACACATGGTCCATGTCGGCGCGGGTTGGGCTTTCGCCCGGCTGCGGCTCCGCCCGTGGTGGGGGATCCGATCCCCTGATCTCCTGCTGCGGTGGCTCGCATGGGATGGGTTCGGGTTCTATCAGGGTTTTTTCCATGCCGATCGAGTGGTCGGTGAGCAACGTGTCGAGCGGGGCCTGACGCCAGGCCAGCACGCTATTCGTGATCAAGGGCTGGGCCGGTTGTTGTGGTTTCACGAGTGCGCCGATCCCGAAGGGCTCGCGCTCCGTGTTGGGGAGTTTTCGATTGCGCGGCGGGCGGATTTGTGGAGCGGGATCGGGCTCGCCGCCACTTATGCGGGTGCGGCCGAACCGGATGAGCTGGAGCGTCTCGTCACCCTGGCGGGCGAGCACCGTGCGCACCTCGCGCAGGGTTGTGCCTTCGCGTGCAAGGCGCGTTGCGTGTCATCGGTCGTACCGGCGCACACCGAGAAGGCCGCGGCTGTCCTGGCCGGGGTCACCGTCGGTGAGGCCGCCGCGTGGACTGACCAGGCGCGGACCCGGCTGGGTCCAGGACCGCACACCGCGGGGCACTACCAGCAATGGCGTACGGAGATCCGGAGATTGTGGTCCCAGCGGAAAGGAGGACACGGCTGATGCGCCTCAAAGCTCTCCTACGCCGGAACTGGCCACGGCTCGTCGCGATAGCTTGTTGCCTACTGGTGTGGGACCTCGCGCGGCAACCTGTGGCGTCCCCGGCGGAGCGGGCCGCGCTGGCCGCTCCGTTCCACTTCACGCCCTACCCGGTCAGTTCGCCTGACCGCCCGGGCGAGCGCCGGCTACGCCCGATGGCCCCCGCCTATAGGAAGATCAATTCTTGGATATCGTCGGTGGGCGCGAGCACTGCCCTGTTCGCCGTCGACGGCGGCACCGTCTCCCACGACATCTGCCTGGTGGACCCGCGCTCCGACACCGTCACCATCGAGCCGGCGCCCACCACCGGTCAGCGGTACCAGCCGTTCACGTTGAAGCCGACTGACCTGTGGTATCCGTCCTACGCCGCCCCGATGGGTTGTCTGCCCGTCGACCTCAATGAGGACGGCTGGCAGGACGTGGTTGTCTATTATTGGGGTCGCTCACCAGTGTTGTTCCTGCGGGTTCCTGGCGTGCCGCCGTCCCCGGCCGCGTTCAAGGAGCGCGAGTTGGTCTCGCCGCCACAGGTGTGGAACACTAACGCCGCGACGATCGGGGACTTCGACGGTAGCGGCCACCAGGATTTAGTGTTCGGTAATTATTTCCCCGATGGGGCTAGGGTACTGGATCCGACCGCGCACCAACCGGAACTCGTCATGACCAACTCCCTTTCCAACGGGAACGTCAACGGGGGTAGTACCCGGCTTTATCGGTTTGTGTCCGCCACTGAAGGCCAGGACCCGGATGTCCGCTTCGCTGAGGTGCCGGACGCGTTCGGCCCGGCCGAGTCTCATGAATGGACTCTTGCGCTAGGCGCCCAGGATCTGGACGGGAGCGGCCGGCCGGACCTGTACATCGCCAATGACTTCGGCCCCGACCATCTGCTGATGAACTCCTCCACGCCAGGCCATTTCAGCTTCCACGAGGTGAAGGGTGTACGACATTTCACCACACCAAAATCCAAGGTCGTCGGCAACGACTCGTTCAAGGGAATGGGAGTAGCTTTCGCCGACCTGGATAATAACAGCTCCCCAACCATCCTGGTCAGCAATATCACTGAACCGTACGCTCTCCAGGAGAGTAACTTCGCCTTCGTCTATACCGGCGACCGGTCCGCCTTTCGACGGGGCGTCGCGCCGTACGATGATCACAGCGAAGAATTGGGCCTATCCCGCTCCGGCTGGTCATGGGACGTCAAGGCGGCAGACTTCGACAACTCTGGTGCGCCCCAGGTCATGCAGGCGACCGGCTTCGTCACCGGAATGACCAACCGATGGCCACAGCTGCAGGAAGCGGCGATGTCGAACGACCTGATCCTTGCCCATCCCGCCCTGTGGCCGCACGTGATCGCCGGTGACGACCTGTCCGGGCATGACCACAATACGTTCTTCGTCCGCGGCCCGGACGGGCGCTACGTCGACGTGGCTGACGCTATCGGTGTCGGCACCGAAGCGGTCAGCCGCAGCTTCGCGGTCGGTGACGTCGACGGAGACGGGCGACTGGATTTCGTGGTGGCGAACCAGTGGGACCAGTCGACCTTCTACAAGAACGGCTCCCGGACTGGATCGTTTCTCGGTCTGCGGCTGCGCCTACCAGCCGGCAACGCGCTGTGCACCGTCGCCGCAACCGGGCCGACTAGGCCCGCTATCGGCGCTAGCGCCACGCTGACCCGCCCGGATGGCACGCGGACGACACAGCAGGTTTACCCCGCCAACGGCCACAACGGTGTCAACGCCCCCGATCTGCATTTTGGGCTCGGCGCTAGTCACGTCACAACCGTGCCGGTGAATATTTCCTGGCGTGATGGCTGCGGTCAGCTTCATGCCACAGCGGTGACGTTCCCACCCGGTTGGCACGATGTCATTCTCGAACCGAACGGCACGACGAGGGGAATGCTGTGAAGGCTCCATGCGATCCGCGCGGTGCCGCGCTGCGCCGCTTCGGTCTGTCGATCACCGCGCTGACGATCGTCGGTCACACCGTGCTGGGCTTCGAGCAGGCGTATGCGACCCCCGTGGTCGCCGTGGTCGCGGCCCTGGCCACCGAGATGCTGCTGGAGTCCATCGACGCCGCGGCCTACCGGCGCCAGCCCCGGTACCTGGCCCCAGCGGGTAAGGTAATCGATTTTCTGCTGCCCGCCTACATCGCTGGCCTTGCCATCGCGATGCTGCTCTACGCTAACGACGCCCTGTGGCCTTACGTCCTCGCCGTGGTCATCGCTATATCGAGCAAGCACCTTGTGCGAGTCCGTGTCGGCTCCAGGCTTCGACATGTGCTCAACCCCAGCAACGCGGGCATCGTTACCGTGCTGTTGCTTTTCCCGTGGGTCGGTATCGCTCCACCGTACGAGTTCACTGAATGGGTCTCTGGGCCGGTATACGCAGTCATTCCGGTCTTGCTGCTGGTTGCCGGCACCATGCTTAACGCCACACTGACCCGGAAAATCCCGCTCATCCTGGGCTGGTTCAGTGGATTCGTCGTGCAGGCCCTGGCGCGCGGCACCGTCGATGACATATCGTCGCTCAGCGCGTTGCTGCCAGTAACTGGGACAGCCTTCGTGCTCTTCACCAACTACATGATCACTGACCCGGGCACCACGCCGGTTCGCCCGCGGAACCAAGTGGCCTTCGGCGCGGCCATCGCGATCACCTACGGCGTGCTGATGGCGCTGCACGTCGTGTTCGGGCTGTTCTTCTCGTTGATGATCGTATGCGCTCTTCGGGGCGCCGGGCTGGTCGCGCTCGCCCGCACCGGTGCCCGCACCACGCCAGTAGCTGAGCCGGAACCGGCCCTCGCACCCCGAGTGACCACGTCGCTGTCCAGGCGGGCATGAGGTGGGGACAGCGACAGCGGTGAGCAAGCCTCGCAACGACCGTGGTGAGCCGATCGCCATCGTCGGCGCAGCCTGCCGCTACCCCGACGCCGGCGGCGCTGCCCAGCTGTGGGAGGTGGTTCTGGACCAGCGACGCACTTTCCGCCGGCTGCCCCCGGAGCGCTTGGACCCGATCGACTATCTTGACCGCGACCGCGCCGCGCCCGATAAGACCTACAGCGTCCACGCGGCGCTGCTGGAGGGGTGGGAGTTCGACCGAGCCGCGTTTCGCGTCCCTGGGCCGGTCTTCCGAGCCGCCGATCCAGCCCACTGGCTGGCTCTGGAAACCGCCAGCAGCGCGCTTGATGACGCCGGCCACCCGGGCGGGGGCGGCTTGGACCACGACCGGGTCATCGTGATCATCGGCAATACTCTCACCGGCGAGGTGACCCGCGCCCGGACTCTGCGGTTTCGCTGGCCCTACGTACGCCGCGTGCTGGCCGCCGCCATGGCCGAGACAGACCTGCCCGAGGACCAGCGGCTTGCCCTGCTGGAGCGAACAGCGGCGCGCTACCTGTCACCATTCCCGCCCACTGATGAGGAAACCCTCGCCGGGAGCTTGTCGAACACGATCGCCGGGCGGGTCTGCAACCACTTCGACTTCCGCGGCGGCGGCTACACCGTCGATGGCGCTTGCGCTTCTTCGCTGCTGGCCGTGGTCACCGCCTGCCGCGCGCTCCGTGAAGGCAGCGCCGACTTCGCGCTGGCCGGTGGTGTCGACCTCAGCATCGATCCGTTCGAGCTGGTCGGGTTCGCCAAGACTGGGGCGTTGGCCGAAGACCGGATGCGCGTGTATGACGAGCGCTCCGAGGGCTTCTGGCCGGGCGAGGGCTGCGGGGTGGTGGCTCTGATGCGCTCCCGCGACGCGCGCGAGGCCGGGCGTCGCGCCTACGCCGAGATCACCGGCTGGGGGGTGTCCTCCGATGGCCGGGGTGGCATCAGCCGACCTGAGCGGGACGGCCAGCTCCTCGCGCTGCGTCGGGCCTATGATCTGGCCGGCCTCAGCCCCTCCGCCGTAGGCCTCTATGAGGGCCACGGCACCGGCACAGCGGTCGGCGACGCCACCGAGCTGGCTGTCCTCACCGAACTGCGGCGGGACACCTCGGTGCGAGCCGCACTCGGGTCGATCAAGGCCAACATCGGCCACACCAAGGCCGCCGCCGGTGTCGCTGGCCTGATCAAGGCGATGATGAGCGTGGCCTCCGGGGTACTCCCCCCGACCACCGGCTGCGAGTCCCCGCACCCCCTGCTGCGCGGCCCTCGGGCGGCGCTGCGCGTGTTGCCGGAACCCGAGCTATGGCCACCCGGCCCCCGGATCGCCGCGGTGAGCGCAATGGGGTTCGGCGGCATCAACACCCACGTCGTACTGCGTGCGCCCGAGGACACCACGAGCCGCGCGGTGGCCATCCCACGGCGCGGCGGTTCGCGTCGGACTCCGCACGCGGACGTGATCTCCCTGAGCGGTCGCCCAGACCAGCTGCGAGGCGTCCTGAATCGGCTGGCCGTCCTGGCCCCCCGGCTGTCCGAAGCCGAGGTGCATGACCTGGCCTGCCACTTCGGACATGAACCAACCGGGGGGTCGTTGCGCATCGCCTTGGTCGTCACCAACCCGGAGGAGCTGGGTCAGCGGGCGGCTCGCGCCGCCAACCGACTCGCCGATCTGCCCTCCGGTCGCCTCGTGGTCGACGGCGGCGCCTACCTCGGCTCCGGGGTCGCTGGCCGCCTCACCCTGCTCTTCCCTGGCCAGGGCGCCGCCGTCTATCCCCACAGCGGCGCCGTTGACCAGCCAGCGGATGGGTCACCGCGGCCCGTCGTGGTGCCCGAGCCCGGCGTGCCGGTGGGCACCGCCGCCGCTCAGCCGGGGATATACCGCGCCTCGCTCACCGCGTTGCGCTGGCTGGAATCACTGGGCGTGGAACCACTGGCCGCGATCGGGCACAGTCTCGGTGAAATCGCTGGGCTGGTGTGGGCCGGATGCCTGTCTCCCGAAGACGGCGAGCGACTGGTCCGCGAGCGTGGTCGGCTGATGGGAACGCTGGGAACGCCCGGTACCGGGATGCTCAGTGTGGCCGTCGACGAGGTGGGGGCGCGTGCGCTGTGCGACGGTACCCCGCTGGTCATCGCCGCCTACAACGGGCCGGCCTGCCACGTGCTAGCCGGGCCGCTGACAGACATCCGCACCGTGGCGGACCGGGCGGCGCGACAGGGAGCGCGGGCCGCTGTGCTGCCCGTCTCCCACGCCTTCCACTCCCCGGCGGTGGCCGACTGCGCCGCCGCGTTCCGGGACTACCTGCGGACCGTCCCGTTCCGGCCACCCCGCCACCACCTGGTCTCCACAGTGCGCGGCCGGACGCTGACCGCGGCCGACTCCCCGATCGAGCTGCTGGGAGAGCAGATCACCGCGCCGGTACGGTTCTGGGACGCGCTGAGCGAGGTAATCACGAACACCGACCTGTTCTGCGAGGCCGGTCCCGGCCACACGCTGTCCGCCCTGATCACTCAGAGCTGCCCGATTCCCACGGTCAGCGTGGATGCCGGCAACCCCGGCGACTGGTCGCTCGCTGAGACGGCGGCCGCGCTGTTCGCCGCCGGCGCCGTGCCGAACCTGAGTCCCCTCTTCGCTGATCGCCCAGCCCGGCCGATCGACATCTGGCGTGACCGGATGTTCCTCACCAACCCCTGCTCGACCGCCCCACCGACCACCCTCCTTCCCACAAAGCCCGCCCCGACCGCCCTACCAGGCTCGGCTCCGGCCACGACCCCACCCGATGGCAAGGGCGCACAGCGCAACCCGGACGAGATTTTCCGTGACCTGCTCGCCGCCGCCACCGAATTGGACCCAAGCCTGATCGGACCCGAGACGCGGCTTCTCAGTGACCTGCACCTGACCTCGCTGCGCGTCGCTCAGCTCGTCGCCACCGCCGCCGAGACCGCCGGCCGGCAACGGCCTATCGCACCGCTGACCATGGCGGACGCTTCAATCCGCGAAGTGATCGAAGTGATCGAAGCGCTGCCCACGGCGACCACCACCCCCGGCGAGGAGTTCGCACCCGGGATCGCCCCGTGGATCCGCTGCTTCGGCGAGGAATACCGACCACTGAGCCGTTCCCCACGGCCGCCCCCGGCCGGGCCTTGGCAGGCCCACATTGTCACCGGACACCCGTTGAGCGGCGCGGCAACCGAAATCTTCGGTAGGGACGGCGATCCCGGGAGCGTGTCCAGCATCCCCGCCCTCATGTATGTGCCGGACCCGGCGGATCCTCGGGCCCTCCCGACCCTGCTCGCCGCCGCCCGTGCCGCCACGCACCGCCTACGACTGGTTGCGCTCACGCACCGATCAGGGCTGAGCGGATTCCTGCGGGCTCTCCGTCAGGAACACCCCGAGGTCGGCATCACGCTACTGCGCGTCCCCGCGACACGGGACGGGCTGCGCCACGCCGCCCGGTACTCGGCGGTCAAACCGGGAGGCTGGCGTGAGCTGGTCCTCGACGTGAACGGGTACCCGTGTGAACCGGTGCCGCAGCCGCTATCCCTCGAACCCGAGGGCGATCCGCCGCTGGGACCCGATGACGTGCTGCTGGTCAGCGGCGGTGGCAAGGGGATCGGCTACGAATGCGCGGCCGCCCTGGCAACTTCCAGTGGCCTCGCGCTTGGATTGATCGGCCGCGCGCACCCGGAAGAGGATTCCGCGCTGGCCGCCAACCTGGCCCGTCTGAACGAGACTGGAGCGCGGATCGCCTACCAGCCCGCCGACGTCACCGACCCGCTTGCCGTGGCCGAGGCCGTAGCGCAGCTCGAGAACCGGCTCGGCCCGATCACCGCCCTGGTGCACGCGAGCGGGATCAACGAGCCGGTCCGGTTCGCCGATCTCGACGAACCCCGACTGCGCGCCCATCTCGACCCCAAAGTCAGCGGACTACGCAACCTGCTGGCCGCGCTGGATCCGCGGCGGCTGCGGCTGCTGGTCACCTTCGGCTCGGTGATCGGCCGCTACGGACTGGCCGGTGAATGCCATTACGCGCTGGCCAACGGGGCGCTGCGCGCCGAGACCGAGCGCTTGTCCGCCGACCTGCCTCACACTCGGGTGCTCCACCTGGACTGGTCGGTCTGGGCTGGTGCGGGCATGGGGGAACGACTCGGGGTCCTCGACACACTCCTGCGGCTCGACGTCACCCCCATCCCGGCAGCCGAGGGCGTGGCGACCTTCCTGCGACTGTTAGCGACGCCGGGACTGCCCACCACAGTCGCCGTCCACGGCCGGCTCGGCGGCCTCATCGACGCCGGGCACGCAGAGCCGGCAGGCCGGTTCCTGGCGGACCCGCGAGTCCACTACCCGGGCGTGGAGCTGGTCGCTGACACCCGTCTCGACATGAGCCACGACCCCTACCTGGCCGACCACCGTCTAGACAATCTCACCGTGCTCCCGGCAGTGGTCGGCTTGGAGGCAATGGCGCAGGCCGCCACCGCGCTCGCTGGGTACCCACTGCGCGAGGCACGTGAGGTGGCGCTAGACCGGCCCGTCATAGTCCCCGAGAACGGGGCGCGCACCATCCGGGTGTGCGCGCTGCGCCGCGACGACGCAATAGAGGCCGTGGTGCGCAGCGAGGAAACCGACTACCGGGTCGATCATTTCCGGGCACGATTCCCGCTGCGGAGCGCGGAGCTCCCGGCGGCGCCGACCGTCCCCGAGGGCAGTGCCCCGGTCGGTCCAGATGATCTCTACGGCCCGCTGTACTTCCATACCGGGCGCTTCCGCCGGGTACAGACATTGTCGGCGCCCGGAGCGCGCAGCTGCCGCGCCCAGGTACTGGCAGACGACGACGGCGCGTGGTTCCCCGGGACGGACACTGAGCTGTTACTCGGCAACCCAGGGGTCAACGATGCGACCGTGCACGCCTTGCAGGCGTGCGTGCCGCACCGCCGGCTGCTCCCCGTCGGCTGCGACCGGCTCATTATCGATCCGCATACCTCTGGAGGCGTGCTGGAACTTCGGGCGGTCGAGCGGCACGCGGCGGGCGGCGAGTACGTGTGGGACGCGACGGCCCTCGACCACTCCGGCCAACCAGTGATCAGCTGGAACGGCCTGCGGCTGCGCGACGTCGGACCGCTGCCGCGCACCGACCCCTGGCCGCTCGCTCTGCTCGCGGTGTACCTGGAGCGCTCCGCGACCGCGCTGGGCCTCGACACCCAGCTGCGGGTGGCCGTCACAGCAGGTGAGGCACGCGGCGCCGAACCAGGCCAGGCGCCCGGCGCGGTCTCCCGCAGCCACCTTGGTGCGCTCACCTTGAGCGTAGGCGCGACGGGCCTGGTCGCCTGCGACTGGGAAGCCGTCGCCCAGCGGCCCCGCGAGGAATGGCGCCGGCTGCTCGGGCTCGAGCTCACCGCGCTGGTCACACAGCTACGAGCCCCGTGCGCGGAGCCTGAGTCCACCGTGGCCACCCGGGTCTGGACCGCCCTCGAGTGCCTGGCCAAGATCGGACGCGCACCGACGGTCCCTCTCGTGCTCGGCGGAGTGCACGAGGGAGGGTGGGTCCTTTTGCGCGGCGGGGACTGCCTCATCGCATCCACCGCCGTATCCGTAGCCGGTGTCCCCGCACCCGTGGCCGTCGCGATCCTCACGGGAGACACCCATGCAGGCGCATAGGACCTACGACTGTCGGCACCTGGTGACCCTGGAGGAAACCAACCTCGTCGGCAACGTCTACTTCACCAACTATTTTCGCTGGCAGGGCCATTGTCGCGAGCAGTTCCTCGCTGAGCATGCGCCGAGCGTCCTGCGGGCGTTGACCGAGGGTTTCGCGCTGGCCACGGTCTCATGTCACTGCGAGTTTTTCAGCGAGCTGTACGTGACCGACGCCGTCGAAGTGCGGATGGGCCTCGGCGCCATCGACGGCCACCGAATCACCATGACTTTCGACTACTACCGCGTGAGCGGGGCTACCCCGCAGTTGGTGGCCCGCGGCGGCCAGACCATCGCCTGCTTACGCCGAGTACCGGCGGGGATGGCTCCGGCGCCGGTCCCGGACGAGCTGCGCGACGCCCTCGTGCCCTACCACAGCGCGAACCTTCGGCGGTAGCGGATGGAAATCCAGCCTGACCGCCGAGGCGCCGCACACAGCGAGGAACTGACGGGGCGGCCTAGTTCGGGCATCGCGTTCGCCCACCCTGGCGCGTTCTGGCTCGGCGCCGCGGCCTGCACCGCCGGTGTGCTGCTCCACCTGCCGATGTACCTGGGCGCCGCCAGGATGAACTACCGGATGGTTGGCATGCATCCGGA
Source organism: Pseudonocardiaceae bacterium (assembly GCA_050699655.1). Classification (GTDB taxonomy): domain Bacteria; phylum Actinomycetota; class Actinomycetes; order Mycobacteriales; family Pseudonocardiaceae. The sequence goes on along the minus strand of JBOHFJ010000009.1, from coordinate 21,862 downwards.
TACGCCGATGCTCGCCGGCATGGTCCTCATCGTGGTCGGACTGCTCGCCACCGCCTACGGCCTGATCCCCCGGCGGCCACAGGGTGGCACCACGACGCGAATCCGAGTGTCGGCGCTCGATGACGCACCGATCCGCCCAGCACACGTCGGTCTGCTCATCATGATGGCGCTCGCGGTGACGATCGACGTGATGAAGCCCACCGCGCTGTCCTTCGTGCTGCCCGGCGCGACAGTGGAGTACGGCCTGAAATCAGGCCTCACACCGCACGGGCACGTCCCAGCCGCCCTGCTGCCCTTGGCCGGGATCAGCGGCACCGTGATCGGCTCGTTCGCCTGGGGCTGGCTGAGCGACCGAATCGGTCGGCGACCGTCGATTCTGCTCGCCGGGATGCTGTTCGCCACAACGGCGATCTGCGGTGCGATGCCCGGCTTCACGTGGAACCTGCTGATGTGCTTCCTGATGGGGCTCGGCGCCGGTGGGATGCTGCCCATCACGTTCACGCTGCTGGCCGAAACGATCCCAGTGCGGCACCGCGGCTGGCTGATGGTACTGATCGGCGGTAACATCGCTGTCGCATATTTCATTACCAGTTGGCTGTCGGCGGAATTGGTGCCGCACTACTCGTGGCGAATCCTGTGGCTGATGCAAATGCCAACCGGATTGTTGCTCATCGCGTTGAACCGGTGGATTCCAGAGTCAGCTCGGTTCCTGCTTGCCGAGGGCCGCGCGGAGGAAGCGCGCGGGGTGCTGGACCGATACGGCGCCACGACCCTGCCTGTCACTACCCTGCCTGTCACTACCCCGGGCACGGACGCACCACCGCGGACCGCCCACCGCTACGCGTTGTTGTTCTCCAGGCCATACATCGGACACACGGGCGCCCTATTGTTGCTTGGACTTGGCGTGGGCCTGATGACGTACGGTTTCCTGCTATGGATCCCGACGAACCTACAGCACCTCGGTTTCACCGAGGAGACAACCGACAAGATGCTGCGCGATACGTCACTGATCGGATTCCTGCTCACCATCCCCGTAGCGTTAGGGTACGGCTTCTGGAGTAGCAAAAAGACGATCAGCGGACTGGGCGCATTGACTGCGGCGGCACTCTTCGGCTTCGTCGCCGCCGGAGACTCGATCGCGCGGAGCCCCGGGCTGTTGCACGTGCTGCTCGTCGTCCCGGTCTGGAGCATTAGTTCGATGACGGCCGTGCTTGCGGCATACAGCACGGAGATATATCCGACCAGGGTCCGCTCGCGCGGTGCGGGACTTTCCGCTGGCGCGAGCAAGGCTGGCGGAGTGCTGGTGATCGGCCTCGTCGCGGCGGCAATCGCGACACCATCCATCACGATCACGGCGCTGCTCGGCGCGGTGCCAATCGCCCTCGCGGTGCTCGCGATCGCACTGGTCGGCGTCGAGACCCGTCGACGCTCGCTCGAGGAGATTACTCCCAGACTCCCAGGGGAAACCACTCCTTGTCACCGTCAGGAGGTACCGTGAAGCGACGCAGGTCACAAGAGTTTTGGTCAACTACATGAGGATGGATGAAGTGGATCATTCGGAGTCGATGCGCTTAGAACTCACCACCGTGGACTCGGGCACCGTCCGGATCACTATCCAGGTGGACAGGTCTATCAACACGGCCTGGTAGGCGATAAGCGATCCCGCCAGCATCGGAAAGTGGTTTGGCGATCTCGATCAGCCATGGATGGTCGCCCGAACGGGCCGGATCGACTTCGGTGATGGCGACTTCTTCGTGGTAACACCGACGGAGATCGCCGAGCCCGAGTTCATCGAATTCGAGTGGAGCTTTCTCGGTGTCGGACCGGTCAACCGGATCAGATGGACGATCAGCAGCCAGGCGGAAGGCTCCACGATCACGGTCGAGGACTCCGATCCCGACCGCACACCCGCGGAGGCCGATCAGATGGTCGCCGGGTGGGCGGACTTCTTCGGGCGGCTGCGGCGTTTCCTGGTCACCGGGGAGCCTGAACGGTACGACTGGCGCGATGACATTGACGGGTCGGTGAACCTCCCGGAGGGTGACTTCGTGCCGCTGGCAAAGGATTCGTTGTACCGATGGTTGCCTATCGCCAGTGACGGGTTTGCGCCCCGCTGGTTTTTCGTCGTCGACGACGACGGTCCGCGGCGGTTCCGGGTCGAGAACTGGAACCTGGAATCGAACGGGCTGACCTTCTCGGTCGAGATCCCGAACGCCTCCGCGAGCACGTCATGCACGGTGGAGGTCGAAGCGATCGCCCACGGCACCAGGCTGCGCTTCGCCCACCAGGGCTGGCGTTCGCTGGGGTTGTCGGACGGCCACAGCCGCGCGCTGCGGCGTCGGTTCACCGCGACCTGGATCGCCGCGCTGGAACAGGCACAAGGCATGGCCACAGCCGCCGCACCCACAGCTGGCGGCGCCGCTAGAGGAGGTTCGTCGTGAGGGTTGGCGGGATCGGTGAGGGAGACTTCGTGCCATTCCAGCGGGAGAGGTGCCCGGCCGATGCCACCGCCCACGACTGGATGGTCGCGGTATCGCGCTCGGTGCGGTGCATGCGTGAGAACATTGGTGACACCCACTCACTGCCAAGCCTGGCGCGGTCGGCGCCGCTGAGTCCATTCCACTTCCATCGGGTCTTCCGCCAACTGACGGCATCGACGCCCGCGCGCTTCCTCGCCGCGCTACGGATGGCGGAGGCCAAGCGATTGCTCGCGACCACGTCGATAAGCGTGACCGACATCTGCATGCAAGTCGGCTACTCCAGCCTCGGCACGTTTAGCACCCAATTCACTCGGTTGGTAGGAATATCACCTCGGCGGTTTCGCAGGCTGATCGAGCCAGTCACGGACCAGTCGTTCGACACGGTGCTCACCGCGGTCCAGGTCGCGCTGGCCATACCGACCACGGCCCAGGTGACCAGCGCAATCACCGGGGGGCCGGCGAGCGGAGCGCTTGCCCTGGTCGGGCTGTTCCCATCCGGGATCCCGCAGGAGCAGCCGGTGGCCTGCTCGGTCGTATCTGTGCCGAGCATCGCCAGCTTCGGGAATTTGAATGACGGTGACTACCACATGCTGGCGATAAGCTTCAGCCCGTCCGCGACCGTGCTGGACACGCTCCTCGGCGAGGACAACACAGCGTGTTTCGTCGGCGCGAGCCCGGCCACGGTTCGGATCCGCGGTGGTCGCTCGACGTCGGTCGCGCCGTTGCGGATTGAGCTGCGCATGCGCCGGCAAATCGATCCGCCGCTTGTTCTGGCGCTCCCATTATTGCTCGCCGCCGAAGTCGCGCGAATCGATCCGATCCGAACCCGCGACTAACTCTCGAGCGTGCGGAGGCTGTTCGTGACTCGCGAGCAACGGGCGATCATCATCGGCGCCGGGCCCGCCGGCTTGGCGGCGGCCATAGCGTTGCGCAAAGCTGGATTAGCCACCGCAGTGTACGAGCGTGCCACCGGCCTGCGGAAGGAGGGCACTGGACTGACCTTGTGGCCCAACGGGCTGGCGGCCTTGGCCACTTTTGGCGCCGGTGAGCAGGTGCGGGCACGCGCACTCGCCGCGCCGGGCATGTCGATTCGTTCAGGCACCGGCCGAGTACTGAACGAGGTGCCCGGACCGGTGATGGACAGGATCGGCGGCCGAGGAATGGCCCTGCACCGAGCGGAATTGCTGGAAGCACTCGCTGAGATTGTCGGCCGTGACACCGTGCGGTTCGGCGCACGATGTGTCGGCGTCCGGTCCGAACGGGACCGTGCGATCGCCACGTTCGACGACGGAGTCGAGGTCAGCGGCGATGTCGTGGTAGGGGCCGACGGTATCCGATCAAAGGTGCGATCCGCGTGTGGGTTGGACGCGCCGTTGAGATACGGCGGCTTCGCTGTGTGGCGCGCGACAATCCCCTTCACGCTACCGCCCTGTCCTGGGTCGCTGTCGCTAGGCGGTCCCAACCAGTTCGGGATATGGCGGCTTCCCGGCGACCAAGTGTATTGGTTCGCGTCCACACCCGCCATAGCGGGAACCCAGGTGCGCGGCGGCTCGCGGCCTCCCAATGTGTTCTCAGCATGGCACGACCCGATTGCCGGACTGCTCGCGGCCACACCCACCGAACAGATCATGGTCACCGACATCTATGACAGCGTTCCGCTGCGCGCGTGGTACCGGGGGCGTGTCGTGCTGGTCGGCGACGCGGCACACCCGAGCATGCCGAACATGGGACAGGGAACCTCGCAGGCTTTCGAGGACGCGGCGGTGCTCGCCGACTGTCTCAGTGCGGGACTCGACCTCGAGTCCGCGTTGCGAGGTTACGAGTCACGCCGGCGCCGGCGGGCGCGGGCGGCATGGTCGCAAGCCCGGACGCTCGCCCGGGTGGGAGCCTGGCGTAGTCCACTGGCGTGCTGGCTTCGGGAAAAGATGATGGTGCTCGCTCCGGAGCGTGCCCAACAACGGCAGATGGAGCAGTTGTTCACCTTCAGACCCTGAGAGCCCGAATGTGGTGGAGAAACGCGACTACCGCCCGTACAGCAGCAACGATGCCGCGGCTGCGGGCCCTGGGGGCCAGCCGAACAACCGGACCAGCGCGGTCATCCCCGCGCGCAGCGACACCGGGGTCAGGCCCATGCGGCGGGCCTGCGGGACGGCCCCCGCACGGTGAGCCATGCCGGCACCGCTCCACAGTGACCACTGCGCCGCCACCGTCGCGCAGTGGGGAAGACTCCGGGCGGTGTCAAGTGTCGCTCGACGGAGAAGCTCATTCGCCAGCGCGTAGCAGCCCACGCTCAGGTGCGGCTCCTCGGCGGTGATCGAGCCGAACGTGATCAGGTGGCGGAGTGCGCCGGGATCCAGCGCGGCGAGCACGTTGCGTAGTCCGCTGACCTTCGCCTGCTGTGCGGCCGCCAGGCGGTAGGTGGTGACACCGCTCAGTGGGCCGCCTCGAAGCAGTCCCGCGCAGTGGACCACGGCGCGGATCGGCGGGGTGTCAATCGCGGACACCGCGGCGGCCGTCCGGCTCCGGTCGGTGACATCGACCTCGAGCACGGTCACTCCAGTGCGGCTCGCTCGCAACCGCGCCAGGTGCGCTGCCGAAGCCGCCGCCAGCGAAGCTGGTGCCGCGACGTCGAGCAGTACCGGGTGCAGGCCGTACCCCCGAGCGAGCACATGCGCGGCGCGCAGGCCCAGCCCGCCGAGCCCGCCGGTGACGAGAACCGACCCCGGCGCGGGTCCGTTCGATCCCGAGGCCAAGGACAGCGGGATTGCGGGCAGCTCGACCGGTTGCCACGTTGTCCGGCTGATCCGGCCAGCATCATCGACCTGGAGATCGTCGCAGCGATCGGCTTCGGAGTTCGCCAGGGTCACGGCGATCCGGGTAGCCCTGGCCGACGGGGTGCCAGGCAGCTCGATGGACCGGACCCTCAGGCGGGGATCCTCCTTGGCGGCGGTCCTCAGCAGGCTGGCGCCACCGGCACCGAGATGTACCAGCACCAACCGACCGCCGTCCCGGCTGGCGGCGGCGATTCCGTCCAGTAGCCGGGCATTGTCCTCCCAGCCGAACTCTGTCCCGAGGAGCACCACGGTGCCGGACCTGTCCTCGGCACACACCCGCGGCGCCGCCGACCGCGCACGGAATTCGTCCGTCAGGGGATGAGAGTCGCGGCCGATGATGTGCCAGCAGCACCGGACAAACCGGGGAACCGGGGCCGGCTGGAGAACCGGGGCGAAAGCGTTGACGGCGTCGCTCGCGCGCATCACGTTCGAAGCGCGCTGAGCAGTGTCGGAATGGCCTCCGCCTGAAAGTCGACGTCCACATCGAACTCGTTGATCATCCCCTCCAGCACGAGCAGGGACACGAGCGGGAAGATGAACTCCGGCGCCGCGGCGATACCCGAACGCCGTTGCAGGTCGAACAGCCGCATGGCGAACGGAGCCAGCCGGAACTGGCCCGCGGTGCGCCGGTGCACGGACTCGACCAACTCCTTGATGCCGGCACGGAAGAAGCCGAGATCGGCATTGCTGGGCACGTGCTCGCTGCTGCGCAGCACCACCTCCGCGCAGTCCTCGCCCCGGCCCAGTGACATGTTCAGGAAGAACTCGGCGAACAGCCGCTTCACCACCGAGTCTAGCTGCACCACGAAGCCCGCGTCGAGCAATACCGCCTCGGCATCCCTTGTCAGGTAAAGATTTCCGGGGTGCATGTCGCAGTGCACGAGCCCGTCGAGGAACAGCATTCGGTACACGCCGTGCAGGACCCGGCGGATCACTTCGCGGCGTCGTTCCCGGTCCATGTCACCTGGGCCGAACCGACCGAGCCCGTCGATGTACTCCATGACGAGCACACCGTCGCCACTGACATCGGGGAAAGGTTCCGGAATCCGGAAATAGGCCAAGCCGGTGAGGTTGGTCCGTAGTGTGGCGAGCGCCGCCGCTTCAGCCACGAGGTCGAGCTGCCGCAGCACAGCGAAACCGATCTGGTCCACCATGCGCCGGGCGGGCACCTTGCGCATGCCCGGCACCCGTTCGATGGCCCTGGCCCCCTTGCCGAGCAGGACGAAGTCAGCCCGCATCCGCTCCCGTATCTCCGGGCGCCGCACCTTGACCGCCACGTCGCGGCCGTTGCGCAACCGCGCCCGGTAGACGCACGCGATGCTGCCACTGGCCACCGGCGTCCAGCAGAACTCGGCGAACGGCCAGCCGGGACCAGACCGGTAGGCGTGCTCGACCGCGGCCTCGCCCTGGGCACGGGTCATCGGGGCGACCCTGTCGTGCAGTTGGCCGAGCGTCTCGCACAGTTCCGGAGACAGCAGATCCCGGCGGGTACTCAGGAGCTGGCCGCCCTTGATGAACGTCGGGCCGAGGTCGACGAGCATCGTCAGCAGCCGCCCTCGGGCGCGGTCGGCTCCGGCACCGTCCCGCGCCAGCCGGCAGCGCAGAACGTCGACAGTACCGGCCGTCCCATGTCGGAGTCCGGCGGCTGCCCAAGTTCCCAGCCTGCTCGTGAGCCGTGCCCAGCCAATGCCCGCCGGTTCGCTCCCAGACAACACGTCCACGGTCCTCCCCAGCGGGTCGGCCTCACACCATCAGCTCTCTCTGACGGTAACGTTCTCACCACTCTAGTCAATAAAGGTCAGTTAAGTGGTAGTCCATACGGCAATCTATGAGAAGAAGCTCAGCGGCCACTTCGCCAGACTTCTGGTAACCGATCTATGGAGCGGAAGGATGCCGCGATGGCTATCGACCTGTGCAGCAAGTCTCCGGACTCGTTGGCGGAGCGCGACCCCGGCTCGTGGGCCGACGCGGTCCCATCGGAGCCGGCCCTGTTGGAGGATCTGGGTACCGAGCAGCGCGATGCGCTCAACTTCGCTTACCGGGCCACGTTGAGCAACATTGATCCGCGGTTCGTCGCGGGTGACCCCGCCGCGTGGGCAAGCGACTTCGGCTATGCCCTGGACCGGGTGGCTATTCGTCTGGACAACCGCAGCAACGATGAACTACGTGAGCAGGCGCTGCGGCACCCGGACCCGGTCATGCGCGAACAGGCGTTATTCGAGTACGCCGACCGCGACCACGGGGACGCGATCGAACTCCTGGCGCAGGCGGCCCGCTCAGACACCAACCGTGAGCTACGCTGGGACGCGCTGTGGGCAATCGAGAAGCTGGGTGGCCCGAACGCCGTGACGACGCTGCAGAAGTTTCTCCTCGACGACGATCCCGAGATCGCCGAATGGGCGACACTGTTCATCAGTGAGCTACAGACCGGCGATCCGGCGTTCGACGGCCGGGCAGCCCGATACACGCCGGGCAGGACGTTCGACGAGACGATTTACCTGCTGATCCACTGTGACCTATACGTGCGGTTGGATGACTCCAACACGCATTGGGGAAAGATCTCCCTTGCCCCGCAAGGGCTAGCGCGGATCTATGGCCAGGCACACGCTTGCCCGAACGTGTCAACCCGCGAGCGGCAACTAGTGATCGCCAAGACGATTTCCGGGTTACATGAGGACGGCTCGCCGCACTGCGACAATTACCTGTTCCGTGGGTTCACCGACCGGACCCGCCGGGACCGCGGCAACTTCTTCTTCGAATCGCTGGTGCCGAGGGTGTTCTTCAAGTCGGGCCGTGCCGACGACCCGAGCCAGGGCATCCGCCAGGCCAACATCGGTTTCGCGCGGTACGGCACGTGGTATCTCGAGCCGAAGTTCCAGGTTCACCAAGAGGCCGCGATCCGCTACGTACGCGGCCGGTTCCAGGGCTGGGGCTACGTCAACCTGCCCCGGATCGCGGGTCGGTCACTGGAAGAGGTACTGACTCCTGGCAACGGCGTGCTGTCGACACTGCACGATCCCGAAGTCGGCCCGATGACCAACGCGTTCATCCTCGGCACGTTCAAGGGCAAGCTGAACGACTGGGACGGCGACGGTGTCATTGATCTCAACTCTCGCGACGTCTACTCCACCGAGGACGGCGAGATCGACTCCGATCAGGATGGTATCGCCGACGAGCCCGGCCGGACCTGTTGCGATTACACGAGCCAACTGCCCTGAGCTGAACGACTGGCCGGACCATAATCGAAATTTGAGAGGCAACGATGTCTAAATCCACGCAGCAGCCGTCCGTGGTCTACGGCCGTCCGGTCACGACCGACGGTGTGCCGAACCTCTACGCAGGTGCCACTGTCATTCCGTGGACCGCGCCCGATCCAGGAATCGACAACCTCGGGATTAACTCGATCGACACCTTCGCCGTGCCAGGGGTGGGCGAGTACACGGTGGCTTTCGAAGGCTACGTGCGCGTCGTGCGCTCGGAACCGACGTCGCGGCAGTGGTCCGAGGCAGAGGTCTACACCAATCTGATCGAGATGAAGATGGTCGGTGAGTGCGCTGAGCTCGGCAAGATCACGGTCACGCTCAACCCGGACTGCCTGTCCACCGGTCAGATCCGGACGCCGTTCGACCCGTATGCGGGCGAGGGCCCATCGGCCAAGGCTTGCCGGATGGCCGTCGGCGCGATCTTCGACATGCCGAAGCTCGGCATGAAGCTGGTGAACAAGGAGCCGATCATCTTGACGATTGACGACGTGCGCCAGATCCCGCCGGCGGGAGCGCCCGGCAAGGGTCAGATCTACCGAATGCTGCCACTGCACGACAGCCGCCATCTGGACGACCAACCGGTGGCCTATGTGACCAGCCTTCGCTTTAACATGGGCGGTTACCTCTCCCCGGAGGAGCTGGCCGCCCAATGAGGCCGCAGGGTCGGCGGTCATTGCTCGGTGATGGCCGCCCGCTCTCTTTTCCGGCCTTGGCGGGCGTGCGATGACCTTGGTCACGTCAGCGGTGCGGCGGTCCGCGAGGCTTGCGGCCGTCGACCCGACCGGCGACGACGTTCGCAGAGTGCTCGGGCGGTTGGCCGCCGGTGTCACGGTCGTCACCTCTCGGAGTGGCTCCCGGATGCAAGGCATGACCTGCAGCGCCTTCTCGCGCGTCTCGCAGAAGCCGCCGCTGGTATTAGCCGCCATCCACCGCACCGCCCGCCTGCTCGAACTTCTGGATGAGGAACCCGTCTTCGCGGCGAGCGTCCTGTCTGAAGAGCAGGAGGCGACGGCCCGGTGGTTCGCAAACCCGGACCGCCCGGCCGGCCGTGACCAGTTCGCCGCCGCGGGCTGGGCCACGGCGCCGATCAGCGGCTGCCCACTCCTGCGGGACAGCCTGGCCCTCCTCGACTGCCGGGTCCAGGACACCCATCTCGCCGGTGATCACGTCATCGTCATCGGCCGCGTACTGGCCCTCGGCTGGGTCGAGGTCGGCAGCCCACTCGTGCACTTTCGCGGGTCATTTCACGGTCTCGCCCGAGACCCGCTGGCCCCGCTACCCGATATGTCTCAGCCGTAAACCGTGACGACGCGGGCCGTACGTTTCGACGCCGCAGCCCGTATAGAAAGGAGCTATCGTGTCAGCCGGTGAGAACAAAGCGATCGTCGAGCGCCTGATCGATGCCTGGAACCGTGGAGACCTCGCCGGCTTGACACAGCTATGGTCCCCGGACATGGTACATCACTCGCGCCACGGACATCTGAGTGCCGAATCCACTGCCACCCAGATGTCACGTTTCATGAAGGCGTTTCCCGACCTGCATCTGGAGGTGCACAGCCTGGTAGCCGAGGACGACCTGGTGGCCACCAGGCTCACCGCCCACGGCACGCATAGTGGCGAATACATTGGCGTGAGACCCACGGGGCGGAGAGTGCACTGCGCGCTGATGGGACAGCTCCGCGTGGTCGACGGCGCCGTCGTCGACCACTGGGGTGTAGCCGACGGGCTACACCTGCTCCAGCAGCTCGGCCTGGTGCCCGACAATTTTTTGGCTGCTACCGCCTAGCGCCGTATGCGCAGCGATTCTTAGCACGAAAAGAAAGAGGGCGACATGTGCAACGTGACAGCCATCACTCAGCCGTCTCCCGACGCAGCCCCTGGGTTCGACGTGGATGAAGCGCAAGCGTTTTCAGCACGAATCATGGGGGACATGAGTGGTGCCATGGTGAGCATCATGTGTGTGCTGGGTGATCGACTGGGGTTGTTCGAGGAGTTGGGGGCAGCCGGGCCGGCTACGAGCGCCGAGCTTGCCGCCCGGACCGGGATGAGCGAGCGCTACCTCCGCGAGTGGCTGTACTGTCTCGCGAGCGCTGGCTATCTCGAGGCCGACTCCGCTGGCGAGCGGTTTTTCCTGCCACCCGAACATGCGCTCACTCTGACAGCTGAGGGATCACCCTTTTGCCTCGGGGGTTCTTACCAGTTGCTGGCTGCCTTCTGCGGCATGATCACGCCTGTGGCCCACGCGTTTTCGACAGGCGACGGAGTACCACTTGAAAGCTACGACACCGATCTGTACGAGGGCATGCAGCGTCTGAGCGCGACTTGGTTCGACAATATGTTGGTGCAGCAGTGGATTCCCGCGGTTGAGGGACTATCAGCCAAACTTCAAAGCGGTGTTCGCGTGGCGGACATTGGCTGCGGGGCGGGTCGAGCCCTTCTCCGCCTTGCTGCTGCTTTCCCGCATTCCCGCTTCGTGGGCTACGACCGATTGAGGTCGAACATCGAACGCGCACGGACTGCAGCACAGGCTGCTGGAGCCGCCGAGTCAGTCCAGTTCGAACAGGGGGACGCTTTGCGCATGCTGTCAGGGCGCTATCATCTCATCACAGCATTCGACGTCCTCCACGACCTCCCCGACCCGGTCGGCCTGTTGCGCCAGGTCGGTCACGTTCTCGACCCGGACGGTGTGCTGCTCCTGCTCGAGAGCAACTGCGCCGACCGACCCAGCGACAACAGGGGTCCCGCAACCACCATCCTCTACGCCACAAGCGTGCTGTTCTGCGTCCCCACGTCGTTGGCGGACGGCGGGGCAGGTCTCGGAACGATGGGCCTGCCACCGGCGAAGGTGCATGAGCTGTGCACGGAGGCGGGACTCACTTCAGTCCACCAGGTGCCGGTCATGAACCCGTTCAACGCACTGTACGTGGTCCGCCCCTAAACGATCAACATAGTATCGTTGTACCGGTGTGCTCCGGTCGGTCGGAGCGGCACCACGCAGGCAGGAAGGATGCTCGAATGAGCGCAAAGGGCGTGGCGACGCGGTTGCTCATCAAGCCTGGGTATGCGGTTTTTCCGATCAGTGCACCAAAAAACTACGAAGAAATCCTCGGACAGCTGCCGCCAGCCGCTCGAATCGTCACCAACGAATCCGAGTTGCCCGCCGACCTGGTCCATGTGTTCGCCGGTACGAGGGCCCAGTTGGCGGGCCTACTTCCGGCGGCGATGAAGGCCGTCCGGCCCGGCGGTATGCTCTGGGTGTCCTACCCCAAGGTCACCGTCGGCGGCCATGACTTATCCCGTCAGGTGGTGCACAATGACCTGCACACGTCAAGGTGGAAACCGGTGTCGCAGATCGCCCTCGACGACGTTTGGTCTGCTATCCGTGCCCGGCCGGCCACCGACGCCGAGCGCAAGGCCTGACCGGGTGTGCCCGGGCAGCCGCCCGACAAGCCGATGCCCGGCATCCACACCCGGATCACAGGTAGCCACCAGTCACCTTGATCACTTCGCCGGTGATACTTCCGTTGGCCGACGAGCATAAGAACACGATCATGTTCGCCACGTGCGCGGACGCAACGAGACGCCCCGTCGGCGTGTGTCGGCAGTGCTCCTCGACGACGATGCGCAGGTCCTCGGGCAGCGGATTGGGAAGTGTCGACCCGTCCACGGTCCAGCCCGGCATTACGATGTTGGTAAGTACGTCGGCGCGCAGCTCCCACGCCAGACTCCGGTTGAACCCATGCAGCCCGCCCTTGGCCGCCGTGTAGAGAGCCCCGCCGGCGATCCCGCGCTCCAGCATCGATGTCGAGATGGTCACGATCCGCCCCGCCGAACTGCGCCGCAATGTCGGAAGCGCGGCGTGGATCACGCGCATATTGCCGAAAAGATTCGCTGCGACGTCAAGTTCCCAATCGGAGATCATGTCGAACATTTCGTCCATCGGTCCGGGCATGCCACCGGGCCAGCGCACCGCATTATTCACCAGCGCGTCGAGGCTACCCCAGCGCTCGACCACGTCGTCGACTAGGCGGATCGCGTCGCTTGCCACGGTGAGGTCGAAGGGCAGCACGTATGCCCGACCTCCGGCATCCTCGACCTTCGCGGCCACGTCCATGGCGGCGTCTTTGTTGTTGCGATACGTCAGCGCAACCCGGGCACCCTCCTGGCCGAACCTGATCGCAGTGGCGGCTCCGATGTTGGCGGTGGCGCCGGTGACAAGCACCGCGCGGTCACGCAGGTCGAGATCCATGAATTCCTCCTGTCGTTGGGTCCCTGCTTTACAGCGTCGGCTGTACCATGTCGTCAAGACCAGTGCACCGGGAGCCGGCCGACACCCCACAGGAAGGGGTGCACGGCGTATTCGACCTGGTACCCCGGCTCGAGCCGCAACCGCGGTAGCCGTTCGACCAGCGCCTCTAACATCACTCGCATCATAATGTGCGCCATTCGCGCACCGATGCAGTAGTGGATACCGCGGCCAAATCCCATGTGGCGAGTCACCTCAGCCCTGCTGGGTACGAAGTCGTCGGGGTCCACAATCACCGTTCCGTCGCGATTGGCCGAGCAGAACGACACAAGTACTTCGGCGCCCTTGGGCAGGACGACGCCGCCGAGCTCGACCTCCCTGGTCGTTACCCGCGGCAGGCCCAGAACCGGATTGACTAGGCGCAGCCCTTCATCGATCGAGTTGCGCAGCAGCTCCGGGTCGTCCCGTAGCGCGTCCCACCGCGTCGGCTCACTCAGCAGTACAAGTAGTAGGTTGGTTAACGCATCCGTCGTGGTCGCGTGCCCCGCCGCGAGCAGACCCATGAACTGCCAAATCAGCTCGCCGTTGGACAGCGGGGGGCGGCTGTCCACTCGGGCGTGGGTCAGGGCGCTGGGCAGATCGTCGCAGGGGTTCGCCCGCCGATCATTGAGGATTGTCTCCCAGTACTTCTGGTAGGCGACGACCTCGCGCACCGCAGCCAACTGGTCGTCGATCGCATCCGCCGAGGTGAACAGCCGGGCCCATGCGTCGTCCCAGATCTTGATCTGGGCGTGGTCCTCGCGGGGGGCGCCGAGCAGGTCGAGGATGGCGCTCAAAGGCACCGGGAAGGTGTACTCCGCTCGCAGGTCGGCCGCGCCGTTACCGACAAAGCGGTCCACCGTCTCGCAGGCCAGTTGGCGCATGCTGGGCTCCTGCGCCTTCATCCGGGCCAGCGTCAAGCCCTGGCCGATGAGCTCGCGGATCCGCGCGTGCTCCGGCGGATCGCTGTTGAACAGCTGCATGGCTACCGGGTAGCCCTCCTCCTTGAGGATCCTCAGCACCTCCGGCAGGACCGACGCTGGCGGATCGACCTTGTTCTTGGAGGAGAACAGAACCGAGTCCTCGCAGACCCTGATCACCTCTTTGTAGCCGGTCACCAGCCATATGTTGAACACGGGGTTGAAACATACTGGCGCCTCGGCCCTGGCCCGCTCGAAGAAGGCGTGCGGGTCGTTGAGGAAATTCGGGTCGAAGGGGTTATATGAGGCGCCGAGAGCGGCGGTCGGATGCAGATCCTCTAAATCTGGCATTGCGTGCGCGGTACCGGTGGTGTCGAACGTCTCCGCGGTCATGGTGTTTTCTCCCATACGTTGCCAGGTACGAGCCGTCACGCGAGTTTCACTGCGGTCACCAGATCCCGGTGTACGACGGTTGCGGTGTGGGTGATCTCGGCGAAGCCCGCCTCCGACAGCAGATCCCGCACCTCCGACACCGCGTAGCAGCGGCCGGCCGTGACTGCCATCAGCAGCACCGAGTACTGTGCGACGGCAACCGGCTCCGCGCCGCTGTCGTCCAGCAGCGCGTCGTGCACCACCACCCGCCCGCCCGGATTGAGCGCCCTGAACGACGAACACAGCAGGCGCTGAGCCTGCACTTCCTCCCAGTCGTGCAGCACGTTGGAGTACAAGTGCACGTCGTAGCCTGCCGGCAACGGCTCGGCCAGCATGTCTCCGGCCAGCACGCTCACGCGGTCACTCAGCTCGCGGCGGGCAATCGCACGCGTGGCCACCGCGGCTACCGGGTGCTTCTCGAAGACCGTCGCGGTCAGCTCCGGGTTTCGTCGCACCAGTGCGCACGAGTAGATGCCGGACCCACCGCCGACGTCGAGTAACCGTCGAGACCGGGTCAAGTCGAGTTCCCTCGCCACCGCGTGGGCCAAGTAAGCGTTGCGGCTGTCGATCGCCGCAAGAAAGAACTCGGCGAACATCTCGTCGCCCATACCGCTAGCCCAGTCGTCGGCCGCGCCGAACGTCATCGGCCGGCCGGTACGCAGTACGTGGAGCATGTCGGTGCAAGCGGGCCGGTCCTTGAGCGCCGCGAAAACCGGGGCGACGCTCCACGGCGACTCGCGTAGCAGGTATTCCCGGGCCAGTTGAGTCAGCGAGTAAACGCCGCAATCGTCCCGATCGACCAACTTCAACGACCGCAGCAGCGTGAGCATCACGTGCGTCGGCCGGTTGGGAAGGCCGAACGCTGCCGCCACGGTCTTGGTATCAGCCGGGTGATCGGCGAGCCACTCGAAGAGATCCAGCCAGCCGACGGCCGCAGCGAGAACCTCGATGGCGTGCATGCCCTCCGCAAGCTGGAGGAGCTCCGTCGGATCGGTGGTGGGTCCGCGGAGGTCGGGGATGTCCACTGTTAGTTCTCTCCCGCGCTCGAACCCTGTCAGGACCCGGTCGAGCTCCACATCGATGCCCAGCTGTTCGCCGCCTCGGGCTCTTCGGCGCGGGCAGCAAGGCCAAGCAAGTCGGGGATCCGGGCGACGTCGTAAACCCCCCAGTGCGCGGCCAGCTTGCCGTCACGGATCTCGAAGGCGTCGAAACCACCGATCCAGAACTCCCTGCCCGTCGCTGACAGGCCCATGAAGTGGCCGGTGTGCTTCATGTGGATGCGAATCGCCTGCATGAGCACGTTTCCTTTGCTCATCGAGTGCACGATTTCGACCTTCAGAGTGTGGAATCCATCGGCGGCCTGGCTGAACCGTTGGCGCACGCCTTCCCTTCCGGGCAGATCCCCCTGAGGTGCGAAGTGGTCGACGAAGTCGTCGACAAGGTACTCGTCGATGGCCGTGAGATCGCGCTCGACGAACGCCCGAACCCGGAACGCCGTGGCGAGTTCCTCATAGCTCTGGGTGATTTCCTCGTGGTCAGTAGAGACGGTCATCGGAGGACTCCTTCGCCTAGGCTGGACTTGTCCCGAGTGACGAATCCAGACTATGAATCGAGCCCCGTACAGACTTCTCGGATCTTGCGATCGCTGGTGCCGGCCGGGCGGCCGTCAGCCCGCCTCACGGCCGACCGCAGCCGCTATGCTCGTACCGCGAACCTGCCCGTATGCACAAACGACTGCCGGAGGCCGGGGTTGAGCACCGCACCGGGAAACACCCGTTCGTCAACACCCAACAGGCCCGCCGGTGAGTCCCGTCGCCTCGATCCGGGTGACCAACCGCCGCCGATGCCCGCGCGGCTACTTGTGCGCGGCGCGACGGTGCACAACCTGCGCGGGGTTGATGTCGAACTTCCGCACCGGTCGTTCATCGTGTTCACCGGTGTGTCCGGCTCCGGCAAGTCGAGCCTCGCCTTCGACACCATTTTCGCCGAGGGCCAGCGTCGACTGGTGCAGTCGCTGTCGGCTTACGCGCGGCAGTTCTTCGGTCAGTTCGAAAAGCCCGAGGCCAACCTCATCGACGGGTTGACTGCTGCGATAGCCATCGACCAGCAGACCACCTCGCGCAACCCTCGATCGACTGTCGGCACGGTTACCGACTTGTACGACCTGCTGCGGCTGCTGTACGCCCGGATCGGTCAGGTGCACTGTCCCCGCTGCGACCGGGTGCTCCAACGGCGTGGCCGGGTACTGGTCTGCCTGGAGCATTCCGAGCGGACGGCGGTACCGCCGGAAATCAAGGACTTCTCGTTCAACCTGCCGTTCGGCGCCTGTCCGACCTGTGCGGGTCTCGGCACGGTGATGGACATCGAGCCGGAGCTGGTGGTGCCCGAGCCCACCCGTTCGCTGGCCGACGGGGCGCTTGCGCCGTGGGTCGCCGATCGTTACGCCGAGGTTCACCTACTGATGGCGGCGGCGATGGCGGACGCATTGAAGGTCCCCACCGACAGTCCCTGGGGGGATCTTCCGGCGAAGGCCCGATCAGCGCTGTTGAACAGTACGGGGACGAAGGTCACGGTGCGGCAGAAGACCGCCAACGGCGGTGTGCGCGAATACGAGGCCACGTACCAGGGTGTGGTCCCGTGGCTGCGACAGCAGCACCGGGAAATGAGCAGCGAAGCCGCACGCACGCGCATCGAGTCGTTCATGCGTACGGTACCGTGCGGGTCGTGTGGCGGGGCGCGATTGGCACCGGGGCCGTTGGCGGTCAAGCTCGCCGATCGCAACATCGCCCAGGTGAGCGCGCTCGCCCTCGCCGAGTGCGACCGGTTTCTTCAGTCGCTGAAGCTGCCGGCTGCGCACCGCACCATCGCCGGCCCCGTGCTTGAGGAGATCCACGAACGGATAAGCAATCTGATCGAGGTCGGACTGCACTACCTTGCGCTCGACCGGCCAGCGCCGACGCTATCGGGTGGCGAGGCGCAGCGGGTCCGGCTGGCGAGCCAGCTGAGCACCGGTCTGTCAGGCCTCACCTATGTCCTTGATGAGCCCAGCGTCGGGTTGCATCCGCGCGACAACGACCGGCTGGTGGCGAGCCTTCGCCGGCTGCGCGACGGCGGTAACACGGTCATCATCGTCGAACACGACCTCGACATCATCCGGTGCGCCGACTGGGTCGTTGATCTCGGACCTGGCGCCGGGGAACAGGGCGGTCAGGTGCTGTTCAGCGGGCCACTGGCCGGACTGCTCACCGAGCCGGATTCGTTGACCGGCGGCTACCTGTCCGGCAAGCGCAGGATCGCGGCCAGGCAGCGGCGCCGCGTCGACCCTGGCCGTCGCATCGTGGTTCACGGCGCTCGCGGTCACAACCTACGCAACATCACCGTCGAGTTTCCGCTCGGCTGTTTCGTGGCGGTCAGTGGCGTCTCAGGTTCCGGAAAGTCCACGCTGGTCAATGAGACCTTGGGTCGGGTCCTGGCTCGCCGACGCACCGGCGCGAACGCGCTGCCCGCCGCACACGACAGGGTCATCGGCGGGGAGCAGGTCGACAAGGTCATCCAGGTCGACCAGTCGCCGATCGGGCGCACCCCACGATCCAACCCGGCAACCTACACCGGCGTCTTCGACCAGATTCGCACCGTCTTCGCCAGTACCCCGGAAGCGAAGGAGCGTGGCTTCAAGGCGGGGCAGTTCTCCTTCAACGTTGCCGGTGGGCGATGCGAAGCGTGCGACGGCGACGGCACCTCACGGGTCGAGATGCAGTTCCTGGCTGACGCGTATGTCACCTGCGACGTGTGTCACGGCCGGCGATACAACGCAGAGACCCTAGAGGTCAAGTACCAGGGTCTGAGCATTGCCGACATGCTGGAGCTGTCTGTGACCGAGGTCGCCGCCCGGTTCACGGACGTGGCCGCCGTAGCTCGACCCCTCCAGATCCTTGTCGACGTCGGGCTCGGATACCTGCGGCTGGGTCAGCCGGCGACGACCTTGTCGGGTGGTGAGGCGCAGCGGGTCAAGCTGGCTGCCGAGTTGCAGCGTCGGGCTGTCGGCCACACGTTGTACATCCTGGATGAGCCCACGACTGGTCTGCATAGCGAGGATGTGCGCTGGCTGCTGGGAATCCTGCACGCGCTGGTGGACAAGGGCCACACCGTGATTGTCATCGCGCACGACGTGCACGTCATCAAGGCGGCCGACTGGGTGATCGACCTCGGGCCGGAAGGCGGCAGCGGGGGTGGCACCGTGGTCGTCACTGGCACGCCCGAACAGGTCGCCGCCACCCCCGGCAGCCTTACCGGTCACTACCTGCGGCGGATGCTCGACGCCGAGCTGACAGGTACGCCGTGACCAAGTACGCCGTGACGGTGGCGCCGTTGCGGCGGTGCCGTTGCGGCGGTGCCGACCGGCCCCCGGCGAGACGCTACTGGGTGTCCTGGTTGAGGTAGATCAGGTTGCCGTACAGGTCGCGCAGCGCGACGCCGACGCCCCAAGGCTGGGCCACCGGTTCGCCGTCGAACTCGACTCCGGCCGGGACCATCTCCAGGTAGTCCCGCATGCAGTCGTCGGTTTCGATGCTGAACAGAGGCTGATCGGCGGCTTGTCGGCCAACCAGGGCCTGCTGTTCAGGTGTTCGCGCGAGCTCGAGGTTGATGCCGAACTCCCGGTTGTCCGGAAGCTTGATCATCAGCCAGCGGTAATCACCGTGCCTGACGTCTTCGGCGATCTCGAATCCTAACTTGTCAATGTAGTACTTCAGGGCCATGTCGTAGTCGTTGACGTAGAGCTTGAACAGCGTTACGAGTCTCATCGCGGATCTCCGGGCGCATAGTGGTGACTAGCTACTCCAGCCGTAGATTGTGACCAGGTGAGTTGAGCTTCTTGGCGGCGGTAGTGACTGGCGCGTGTCGGATCTCCTTGTAGGTCAGGGCGATCAGCTCGCCGATGGTACGTGTTCGGTCGTGACGATGACCGCGAGCAGAGCGTGCGCGAGCATCGCGAGCAGAGTACAGCGCCGCCATGCCAGTCAGCGGCGGACCTGGTGCTCAGCAAGTCCGGCTAGGCCCTTCGCTCCGCCAGCAGCGCCGCACCTCGGCCCCGGTCCGACCCGGGAAGAGCAATTCGCGAGAACCACCGGTCGTACTGTCGCCCTAACCTTGGTGTGTGTGGCCGAATGGGGTGCAGCGGTGGAGCCCTGGACGCTGGCCACGCAGCTGAACAACACCGGCCCACCGGCGTCGATCCGGTACGCCTCGAGCGTCCTGTACTGGCTGCCGATGGGCTTCCAGCCGGAGTTCGCGCCGCACCCGTCCGCTGGGTCCTACCTACCAGCCTACCCATGGAGCGGGATCAGGCTTGGTCGGCGTCCAGCGATATCCGCCCTGATTGGCGATTTCGAGGGGTGAACATGGCAACCAAGGCACTTCCGACACAGACCGACTTCCAGCCGGGAGCTGGCGTGTGAACCCGATCCGACTCACCGACTCCCGGCTGCCGCTGCGGCTGCTCGCGATCGTTGTCATCGCCGGTTCGGAGGCCGTCCGTACGTTGCCGGCGGCGCTCGTCCTGCGGGTCTTCCGGGACCGCTCACGCGCCCGCCGGTACATGTATCGCGGGCTGGTGCGCGGCCTGCAGCGGCTAGGCCCCACGTTCGTGAAGTTCGGGCAGATCTCCAGCACCCGACGCGACACGATGACCCCCGAGCTGTGTGACGAGATGAGCCGCCTGCATGACGCCGTCGTGGCGATGTCACGACAGCAGGCCGACCTTGCGCTGGCCACGGCCATGGCCGACCAGCCACGGTTGGACATCCGGGCCGTCGACGCGGAGCCGGTCGCCAGCGGTAGCATCGCGTGCGTCTACCGCGCGGTGCTCGGCGACGGCCGGACCGTGGCGCTGAAGCTCAAGCGCCCCAACATCGACGTGCGGATGCACAGCGACCTTGCGCTGATGAAAAGCATGGTACGAATCGCCGAGCGGATGCCGCAGATGCGCGGAATGCCGATGGCCGACTTAGTCGGGTACATGAGCCGGGCGATCCTCGGTCAACTGGACTTCGCGCAGGAAGCGCGCAACACCGAGCGCATCCGCGAAAGCGTGGCGTCGATGCCGCAGGTGCGGGTGCCCGAGCTGTACGCCGATCTCTGTGCCCCGAACTGCCTTGTCTTCGAGTATCTGCCCGACCTCGACGTGGGTACGCCAGACACGCTGGCGCGCGAGGTGCGCGCGCAGCTAGGTACAGCCGTGCTGGCCGCGGTGCACAAAATGTTCTTCGTCGACGGATTCGTCCACTGCGACCTGCACCCCGGCAATCTCTACCTGTCGCCGGACGAGCGCGTGATCATTCTAGACGCCGGGTACTGCGTCCAACTGCCAGACCGGGTACGCGACCTGGTGGGCGAGTTCTTCGCCCGGATGGCGGCTGGCGACGGGCGCCGGTGCGGCGAGATCGTGCTGGAAAGCGCTGTGAACGTGGGCCCGCGGACCGACAGCGAGGGTTTTATCGCTGACATGGCGGAGCTGGTCGCGCGGCAGGCCGACCCGGGAAACGCGGTCGATATGTCGGTGTTCGGCAATGCCGTGTACGAGCTGCAGCAGCGCCATCGCATCTACGCCGCGTCGGACTTCGCCTTTCCGCTGATGTCACTGCTGGTGGTGGAGGGCACGGTAGGCAGGCTGTCGCCCGGGATCGACTTCCAACGGGTGGGCGACGCCACGGTACAGGCCGGATCACGGGCGGCCACCGCCTCGATTCATATGACCGCTGTGCCTAGGGAGGCGAACATGGCCGAGGTCCAACCGCACCGTGGAGTGGCTGAAGGCCGGCACCACAATTCCAACCTGCTTGACCCCGACTCAGCCGCGGAACAGGGTCGACTCGACCTAGTCGAGCAGGAACAGGACCCCGCGACCACCGCGCTCCTCAAGCGGCTCGGCCTGGCACCCGACTGGCACTGTCTCGAGGTGGGAGCCGGGGCTGGCTCGATCGCCTACTGGCTCGCCGATCGCTGCCCCGAGGGCCGCGTGGTAGCCACTGACCGCAAGACGCGGCAGCTCGACTCCAGCGCGCACCCAAATCTGGAAATCGTGCAGGCCGACATCACCGAGGTCGAGTTTTCGCCGGAGTCATTTCATCTCGTGCACGCCCGCGCGGTGTTGACACATGTGCCCGACCGGCAGCTAATGATTCAGCGCATGATCCGTTGGCTACGCCCCAACGGCTGGCTGGTGGTCACCGACCCGGCAAGCTTCACGGTGGACTCTTCGCCGTACCCGCTCATCCGCACGGCCGGTGCGGCCGCGACCGCCGTAGTGCAGCACATGATCGGCACCGACCCAAACTGGGCTCGAACCTTTCCACGGCCGCTCATCGAGGCCGGCCTTGCCGATGTGGACGCCGAGTGCCGCCTGCGGATGATGCGTGGCGGCACCCGCGAGGCCATCATGATGGACCTGATGTACGAGCAGCTCGGCAAGCACATGGAGGCTACCGGGCTCATCACGGCCGACGAGCTGGCCGAGGTCCGCGCCATGCTGCGGGACCCCAACTACGTTGACCTACCGCCGGCTGTGATCCGTTCCTGGGGCCGCCGCCCGGCGACCCAACGCGGGAGGCCGTAGTAGGGCACTAGTCGTGTCGTCGGCGCCACACGGTCC
>JBOHFJ010000008.1:0-38915 GCA_050699655.1 Pseudonocardiaceae bacterium | reverse complement strand
TCCGGTGCAGCTGCCGACGCTTCTGGGCAATGTTTTGCAGGGGTTGCCCATCGTGAGTGACACCGGTGATCTGCTTAGCTTGGTGGGTGCCGGACCCAAGTAGTCCCAGTAGTTCGATGAAGAGCCATCGGGGGGAGCAGACCAGCTCAGGTCGGCGTCCCCCGATCTTCGTGTGTAGCCTCTTGTAGCGTGCCCCGCGTGGTTGTCGACGTCGTTCCCAAACCCGAGATCCTCGATCCGCAGGGTCAGGCGATCGTGCGCGCGTTGCCCCGGCTGGGCTTGCATGGGGTGCGCGACGTGCGGCAGGGAAAGCATTTCGAGCTCGACGTCGATGACGATGTCGACGCCGAGACGCTGCAGCGGATCGCGGGCGAGCTCCTCGCGAACCCAGTGATCGAGGATTGGACCGTGCGCCGGCTGTGAAGCTCTGTGAGATCCCCTGTGACATCACAGCCGGCCGGATCGGCGTCATCACCTTTCCCGGCACGCTCGACGACGGGGACGCGGCCCGCGCCGTGCGCCGCGCTGGGGCGCTGCCGGTGCCACTGTGGCACGCGGAGCCCGATCTGCGTGGGGTGGACGCGGTGGTGGTGCCCGGCGGTTTCTCCTATGGCGACTACCTGCGGGCTGGCGCGATCGCCGCGCACCAACCCGTGATGGGCGCGGTGCGCGACGCCGCCCGCCGGGGCACCCCGGTCCTGGGCATCTGCAACGGGTTCCAGATCCTCTGCGAGGCGGGTGTGCTGCCCGGTGCCTTGGTGCGCAACGCCGGGCTGCACTTTGTCTGCCGCGACCAGCGGCTGCGGGTGGAGAACACCGCCACCACCTGGACGGGTCGGTATGCCCCCGGTGCGGAGATCGTGGTGCCGCTGAAATCCATCGCGGGCCGATACGTGGCCGATCCGGCGACGCTGGCCGAGCTGGAGGGCGAGGGACGGGTGGTGTTCCGCTACCTGGGTGGCAACCCGAACGGCGCGGCGCACGACATCGCTGGGATCACCTCGGCCGACGGCCGGGTGCTCGGTCTGATGCCGCATCCCGAGCACGCGATCGACCCGCTCACCGGCCCGTCAACCGACGGGCTGGACCTTTTCCGCTCCGTCCTCGACGCGGTACTGGATGCGGTATTGGATTCTGGGCGCTCTTAGCGCGTGGAGAAGCTCTCGCGCGGCACGGTCGGGAGCCGACCGCCTCATCGCGGTCGGGGCAGCACCGGGGAACGGCGGCTACCAAGCACCTAAGGTGATTGAGGTGGGCCAGTGGCGCGAAGCGGGCGGGCGGGTGCATCGAGTGTTGATCACCGGGGCGTCCGGGCGGATAGGGCGGATCCTGCGTCCTCGGTTGCGACGGCCGGGGCGGGTGTTGCGGCTGCTGGACACCGCGCGACCTGAGGAGGCTGTTGCTGGTGAGTGGGTCGAGGTGGTGGCCGGCTCGATTACTGAGTTGGGAGCGATGGTTGGTGCGTGTGCCGGTGTCGATGCGGTGATCCACTTGGCGGGGCATAGTGGCGAGCGGAGCTGGGCGGAGATCATGGCGGTCAATGTCGAGGGCACCCGCACTGTGCTGGAGGCCGTGCGCGCCGCTGGGGTGCCGCGGGTGATTCTGGCGTCTAGCGGCCATGTGGTCGGCTTCCGAGGCGCGCGGGAGATCTTGCTGGCGGATAGCGCGCCCAGACCGGACACCTACTACGGGTTCAGCAAGGCTGCGGTGGAGGCGCTGGGCAGCCTGTACCACTCCCGATTTGGCTTTGATGTGATCTGCGTGCGCGTCGGTTCGTGTTTCCCGCGCCCGCCGGATGAGCACGCCTTGGGGATCTGGCTGTCCCCGGACGACGCCGGCCGGTTGTTCGAAGCGTGCCTGAGCGTGCCGTGTCCTGGCTACCGGATCGTGTGGGGCGTGTCGGCCAACACCCGCGGCCGGTGTTCCTTGCGCGAGGGCGAGGATCTGGGCTATCGGCCAGTGGACGACGCGGAACGGTTCGCCGGTGGGCTGTCAGCCGACGGGTCAGCGTCAGTGTATTTCGGTGGCGCGCTGTACGTCACCGCCAAGCTTGGTGTGCCCATGCCGCTGTGACCGCTGAGTCCGTGCTGGTTTCCGGTACCGCGACGACGAAGAGCAGCAAGGCGAGGATCGCGATCCCGGCCAGTGTGAGGAAGGCCAGGTCGTAACCGCCGAGGACGATGATCGTGCCGGCCAGCGTTGTGCTGAGCGCCGAGCCGATGCCCTGCATCGTGGTGGCCGCCCCGAGTGCGGCGTTGTAGCGCCCGGTGTCGCGGGTCAGGTCGGCGACCATGATTGGAAATAAGACCCAGAAGATGCCGACACCGACACCGTCGAGAACTTGGACTCCGATCAGATAGACGATGTTGTTGGATAGCGTGAACAGCACACCGCGCAGCGGCAGCGCGACGAAGGCGGCCAGGAAGAGGACCTTGCGTCCCCACTGGTCCGCCCGCCGCCCGACCAGGATCGCCATCAGGATCATGACCAGCTGGGCCACGACGATCAGCGCGGTCTGGAACAACGCTCCCCGGCCGGCGTTGCCCAGCGCGAGCTTCTGCCCCATGATCGGCAGCATGGCGGAGTTGGCTAGGTGGAACAGTAGGACCGAGACGGCGAGGACGAGCAGCGGCCGGTTCCGCAACAGCACGGTGAAGCCGGAGGGGGTGTCCTTCCCGTCGTCCTGGGGCCGCAAGCCGCAGGCCAGATCGTGATCGATCAACCTTCCGTTGATCGCGAGCGTTGCGGCGATCACGAAGATACCCAGGACGCTGACCAGCCAGAAGGTAGCCTTGATCGTGATGAGGTAGCCGGCGATCCCCGCGACCGTCGAGCCGATCGCATTGCCGGCGTGGTTGAACGCCTGCATCCGCCCGGTGCGGTAGGTGTAGCCTCGTGGTCCGACCAGGCCCAGCGCGATCGCCGCGATCGCCGCCGGGAAGACGGCCCCGGCCGCCCCGATCACCAGTTGGGCCGCTGTGACCACGGGGAAGCTCGGGGTGATGGTCATGATGAAGGCCCCGACCGACACCCCCACCGCGGCGCCGATGACCAGGGCGCGCTTGCGCCGCGTCCGGTCGACCAGCGCTCCGGCGGGTGTCTGCACGACCAGGCCCGCGACACCGCCGATCGTCATGACCAGGCCGATGCTCGCGGCGTTCCAGCCCGGTTTGGTCAGCAGGTAGATACCCAGGAACGGGCCCATCCCTGACTGGACGTCGGCGACGAAGAAGTTCACCGCGTCCAGGGCGGCCAACGACCGGCCCTGATCATGCGAATTGAGTGTCGGCATACGTGCATTGACCGACACTCACACCTCCGAGAAGTTTCCACAGGTCGCCAGAGTCGAAAACTCGTGTCGGAGAACAACGACGGCCAGCGGGTGCAGCCACTGTTCTCGACAGTCGTGTTGCATGGCTACGCAAGGGTGTCCACCGTTGAGCGGAACCCCGACGCCCAACGCGACGCGCTCCTCCCCACTGGCGTCCATCCCGATCAACTCTATACTGATCACACCTTGGTGGCCGGTTCCCACCCCTGCGTGGGTTATGTTGCCTTCTCTGTCGCCTCTGGTATCTACCGGGTGAGCGCTTGATCGTCCAGTGAGCGGTCTTTGGTTTCTGGCATGAAGAAGTAGACCAGCGAGCCGGCTAGGCAGACCGCGCTGACGTAGGCGCCTAGCAGCAGTGGGTGATCGGAGTTGGCGAAGTACAGCGTCAGGAGCGGCGCGCTGCCGCCGAACACGACCGCCGTCACGGAGTACGGGAAGGAGATCCCCGCCGCGCGCACCCGGGTGGGGAACAGTTCAGCCTTCGCCACCGGCGCGGCGACCATCCCGAAGCTGAGCAGTACCGCGCCGCCGACCTGGGCGATGACGAAGCCGGCGGTTCCGGCGCGCAGGGCGAGCAGCAGCGGGTAGACCGCCACACCCAGACCGATATCGAAGATCAACAATATCGGTCTGCGCCCGTAGCAGTCGACTAGGCGGCCGACCAGCGGGATCAGCGGAAGTGTGATCACCAGCGCCACGGCGTTGACGGTCTGCGCGGTGGCCAGATCGATGCCGACGCTGGCATGCGCGTAGCTGGGCAGGAATTTCAGCCACACGTAGTAGGCCATGATTCCGGCCATGGACAGCCCGGCCACCCGCAGCGACGCCTTGGGGTGCTCGCGCAGCACCTCCCACACCGGGTGGGCGGCCCGCCCGGTGGTGTTCTTGACCCGCTCGAACAACGGGGTGTCCGCCAGCCGGTGGAGAATGGACAGGTACAGCGAGTCGCGCCGCCCCACGCGGTCGCCGTAAGCACCGAAGATGTACGCGCCCACCGGCGAATCACGCGAGCTCCGATGCTATCAACATTGCCAGCTAACTCTCCAGGGGTGTCGTAGAGGTTCCAGGAGAACAGGACAAAGTGGGGAAGACAGACCACTGACCGACCCACCTTACCGAAGCTGGTGTTCAACTACCGATGCTGATGGCGCCAAGAATCAGCATCGCAGCCAGACCAGCCTCTCCCCATTCCGTCCCGCATCTCATCTCGCTGCTGAAACCGCTGGAGCAGGGTAACGCCGGATTCCGTGCGCTGACCGTTCACCCCGCCCACTCCTCGCCAACCACCAATCTGTCAGGGTAAAGTCTGAGACCCTGGAGACACGGTGTCAATCAATACCCTTATGGAACGGGAGATCACCCGGGAACGAGTCAACGCCGGGCTCGCCGCGGCCCGACACTGAGGCCGCATCGGCGGCCGGCCCCCAGTGGTCACCCCCGAGCGACTGCGATGGGGCAGACCCCGCGCCAGAGGCGTCGACACCCGAACAACACGATCAGCAAGCCACCTGACTATTTACCAACAGGCTCTCAGAGTCCCTGTTGTGGGACGGCGGGGCCCTTGCCCCGGCCCGCCCACCGCGGCAACAGCTCGGCGACCGCGAAGTCGAGCGGGAACGGGTCGCTGACGGACAGTCGAAGGCTCGTCCCGGTCATCTGGTAGCAGTCACCGTGCCCGATGCTGTACACACTGACCAGTGGCGGTTCCAGCTCGATCCGCCAGTAGTGCGGGATCCCGAACTGGGCGTACAGGGCTGGCTTGGTGGTGCGGTCCTCCACGTGGCTGCCCGGCGACTCGATTTCGACCGCCACCAGCACCTCGGACGGGGCGAACCAGTGCCGATCCGGGTGATCGCTGCGTATCACCAGGACGTCGGGAATGCGGGTCAGCTGCCGCCCGAAGCGGATCTCCACACCCTGCGTGACGGCAAGCGGCTCGGGCGCGATCGCCTCCAGGCGGAAGCCGAGACGCATCGCGACGGCCTGGTGCAGGCTTGAGGGTGCGGGGGACACAGTCAGTGCTCCATCGGTCAACTCGTGGCGGTAGTGACTCTCCGGAAGCGCGTCGAGATCCTCGACCGTCCACCCCTCGGCCGGGATCACCCGCAACGCATCACTCACAGTCGCCTCCTTCTCGTGTGCGGGAGTCTACCGCCACCCCCTCGACCGTAATTCGGCTCCTCACGGCACTCGGCGCGCGGCCGCAGATCGCGATTCGGCTCCGAATGGCGCTCCCGGAGCGGCCCGTACCCTGCGAGGGTGTCTGAGGTTGAGCGGGTGCGGGTGTATCGGGCGTTGGGGCTGGGCGATGATGAGTATGCGCGAATTCTGGAGATTCTCGGGCGGGCACCGAGCGCGGCCGAGCTGGCGATGTACTCGGTGATGTGGAGCGAGCACTGCTCCTACAAGTCATCCAAGGTGCACTTGCGCTATTTCGGACAGACGACCACCGAGGCGATGCGCCAGCGGATGCTCGCCGGTATCGGAGACAACGCCGGTGTCGTGGAGGTCGGCGACGGCTGGGCGGTGACGTTCAAGATCGAATCGCACAATCATCCGTCCTATGTGGAGCCCTACCAGGGCGCGGCGACCGGGGTCGGCGGGATCGTGCGCGACATCATGGCCATGGGTGCCCGGCCGATCGCGGTCGCGGACTCCTTGCGCTTCGGCCCCGCTGACGCCCCGGACACCGCGCGGGTGCTGCCCGGAGTGGTCGCTGGGATCGGCGGCTACGGCAACTGCCTCGGCTTGCCCAACATCGGGGGCGAGCTCGTCTTCGACCCCGCCTATGCGGGAAACCCACTGGTCAACGCGCTGTGTCTGGGCGTGATGCGGGTGGCTGACCTGCACCTGGCGCACGCCAGCGGCAGCGGCAACAAGATCGTCCTGTTTGGTGCGCGCACCGGCCGCGACGGCATCGGCGGGGTCTCGGTGCTGGCCAGCGAAAGCTTCGGCGGCAGTGCCAGCGGGAGTCGCGCGAAGTTGCCTAGTGTTCAGGTGGGTGACCCGTTCACCGAGAAGGTTCTGATCGAATGCTGCCTGGAGCTCTTCGACGCTGGCCTGGTGGTCGGCATCCAGGACCTCGGCGGGGCCGGGTTGGCCTGCGCGACGAGCGAGCTGGCCAGCGCGGGCGACGGCGGCATGCGGGTGGATCTCGACTCGGTGCCGCTGCGGGCGCCGGGCATGACGCCGGCCGAGATCCTGTGCAGCGAGTCTCAGGAGCGGATGTGCGCCGTGGTGCGTCCCCGCGATGTGGACGCCTTCCTGGCGCTGTGCGGCAAGTGGGAGCTCACCGCCACGGTGATCGGTGAGGTCACCGACGGCGACCGTTTGGTGATCACCTGGCACGGTGAGACCGTGGTGGACGTGCCACCCCGCACGCTCGCGCATGAGGGCCCGGTCTACCACCGCCCGGTGCGACGGCCCGCCACCCAGGGCGCCCTGCGCGCATCCCCGCCGGATGCCTTGGCGCGGCCGACCACCGCGGCGGAGCTGCGCGCCACGGTGCTGCGGATGGCGGCCAGCCCCGGGCTCTGCTCACGGGCCTGGGTGACCGATCAGTACGATCGTTATGTGCGGGGCGCCACCGTGCTCGCGCAACCCAGCGACGCGGGCTTGGTGCGCATCGACGAGACCACCCAGCGCGGAGTGGCGGTGGCCACCGATGGCAACGCCCGGTACTGCGCGCTGAACCCCTACGCCGGCACCCAGCTGGCGCTGGCCGAGGCCTACCGCAACGTCGCGGTCACCGGTGCCACCCCGCTGGCCGTGACGAACTGCCTCAATTTCGGCGCGCCCACCGACCCCGGCGTAATGTGGCAGTTCGAGCGGGCCGTCCGCGGCCTGGCTGACGGCTGCGCCACCCTCGGCATCCCCGTCACCGGGGGAAACGTGAGTTTCTACAACCAGACCGGGGACACCGCGATCCTGCCCACCCCCGTGGTCGGGGTGCTCGGTGTCCTCGACGACGTGCGCCGGCGGATCCCGACCGGCTGGGGCGGCACCGGTGACGAGGTCTGGCTGCTCGGTGAGACTCGCGACGAGCTCGGCGGCAGCGAATGGGCGCATGAGGTGCACGGGCATCTCGGTGGTCGCCCGCCCGCGGTGGACCTGGCCCGTGAGCAGGCGATCGGCGCGGTGCTCGCCGCCGCGTCCCGCGACGGCCTGGTGAGTGGGGCCCATGATCTGTCCGACGGCGGTCTGGCGCAGGCGCTGGTGGAAGCCAGTTTACTGAGCGGCCTCGGTGCCCGGGTGACGTTGCCGGCCCAGGTTGATCCGTTCGTGGCGCTGTTCTCCGAGTCCTCCGCGCGCGTCGTGCTCAGCGTGCCCGGCGCTGGTGCGCATCATCTCGCGCGGTTGTGCACCGAGCACGGAGTGCCGGTGACCCGGCTCGGCGAGGTCCACGCCGCGCCCGTGCTGGAACTTGTCACCGTCGCCACGTTCACCCTGGATGAGCTGCGCGCGGCCTGGGAAGCCACGCTGCCAGCGCTGTTCGGGACCCCTTGCTCGCGGGGAGAAGGTGCTCATGACCCAGCGCGGCCGAGTCGACGTTCGTGAGCTGCGCGGCGCGCTCGCCGTGGTCGCGGCGTGGCTGGATGGGAGCGCTCCGGAGCCTGCTCGCGACGAGCTGGCGCGGGCGGTCCGGCTCAGTCTTCGGACGCTGGCGCAAGTGGCTCCTGGCGCCACGGTTGAGGTGCGAGTACCGCCGTTCGCCGCCGTGCAGTGTGTCGCTGGCCCCCGGCACACCCGGGGCACCCCACCCAACCTGGTCGAGACCACCCCGCGCACCTGGCTAGAACTAGCCACCGCCCGGGTGAGCTGGCCCACCGCGCTGGCCAACGGACGCCTCACGGCGTCCGGCCAACGCGCCGACCTCTCCCCCTACCTCCCCTTGACCCCATCCCCGCATTCAGCGGGCTCAACGGGGTAAAAGAGGTGTTCATAACCCCGCTGAGCCCGCTGAATGCGGATCCCTCACGATGGGGGTATGTATGCGGTCGCGGTGCGGGAGTTTGATCTTCGAGTGGGGGTTGTGGGGGTGGGGCAGTGGTGTGAGCCGACGCCCTGTGCTGGGTGGGATGTGCGCGCGCTGAAGCCGATATGGCGAGCCGGATGGTGAGGTCGCTCGTCCGGGTGCGTTTCCGGGGGTGTTTTCCGTGTGGCAACGCCCGCTGCGATCGTTCGGCCAGGTTCGGACGCTGCTGATCATCGTCCTCCCGGGGCTCGGGGCGAGCAGGGGCGGTGACCGTGGAGAGGCCCGCCCACGCCGACGGCACCGCGACGCTGCGGCTCACTCGTGATCCCGCTGCCGGCGGTTACCAGCGGATCCTCGTGCTCGACGTCACGGCCGCCACCCAGCTCTACGCCAGGGGAGCCGGCTAGCAGCCTGGTGACGGCGCCCTCACTGCGGCGTGATGCCCTGAGGCGACGGCCCCGGGGCGGCGGGAGTTAGGCCGGCTGCGGTAAACGATGGTGCTGCGGTAAATGAAGGTGGCCCAGTGCGTAAAGGGGATCGCGCTCGAAGCGGGCGAGTCGGACCGTGCGGTGCGCCGGGATCCGATGGTCCGCGACACCATCGCCCCGTTGCTCCTTGGCGCGCGCCGAGACACCCTGGGCACGGAGTTACGCGGACTAGCCCACCGAGCCGGCCTGACCGTGTAACCCACCCAGAGAGAGTTTCTGTTCGGGGTCGCCAGCGCGCGCTGGCGGAAGCATTCCCCGGTCCGCGAGTCCTTGGGCCTGTTTCTCACCGCTGATGAAGGCTGGCCGCGTGAGCACACGCCGAGACATGAACGCCAGCAACACCGGCGAAACCACACCCGCTGACGCGCTGCGGGAGGCGATGGTCGGCGAGCTGCGTGAGATGGGGGCGATCAGCCCCCGAGCAGCATGATCAAACTAGTCGAAGAGGCATTGGTTAGTGGCTGACACGTGGACACACGTGCGCGGTCAGCAGGGTGGTGCGGTAGCTGTATTCTAGCTGGCCGGTACCCAGCACGTTGGTGATGGCCGTTCGGATCGCGTTGATCAGCCGTTCGCGCTGCGCCGTGGGCAGCTGTAGATAGGTGGAAGAAGTCCGCACCAGCCCGCTGAGGCTCTCGACGTCGTAGTGAGCGGACCAGTCGTAGGTGCGCACGGTCCACGGCATGAAGCCCAGAGCGGGTTCGATCTGCTGTTCCCCTTCGCGCTGCTGGCGTAGGAGGGGGCGGAGATCCGAGGAGGGGGCGTGCTCGGCGAAGGCATCCCGGATCACATCCCACACCGGGCCGGCGAGTTCGCGAGGACGGTTCCGCCACACACACAAGGCCCCGCCGGGACGCAACGCGCGGGCGGCAACGGATGCGCCGCGATCAGGGTCTACCCAGTGCCACGACTGGGCGGCGGCGATGAGATCGAACGTGCCGGTCGCTGCGGCGTAGTCTTCGAAGGTCGATTCCCGCACATCGACCGCCATTCCCCGCGTGTGCCGCCGTGCGACGGTGGCCATCGCCGCGTCCGGTTCGACCGCGACGACCGTTGCTCCGCGCTGAGCGAGCGCTAACGTCGCCCGACCTGTCCCGGCACCAACCTCGAGAACGCGTCCCCTGGCCCCGAGCGTCCAGACGTCGGCGTCGAGGGCCTCCGGGTAGCCAGGGCGCCACCGGTCATAAAGCTCGGCGGCTTGCCCGAAAATCCGGGCGCGCTGTGCTCGCTCATCATCCATTTCGCTGAACTTACTCGCGGCCTCCCTGCCGCCACACTACACACTTCAGTAGGTCGTTGTCACCTTATCGTCGGTATGAGCTGAGAGGTTAGGCGTGGGCATGGTTGAGGCAGCCGATTTGACTGCGCGGAGGCTGCCGTCGAGCGGTATCATTGAATGAAGGAGGAAGTCACGTCGCCCGCGAGCCGCCGAACCAGCCGTGGGAGAAAGGCCAACACCTGTGGGCGGGATAAGCTATCAGATGGAAGAGGGTGCGAGTCCTTGGACCATCCTGTGGGTACTCCTAGTCGGATACTTCATGATCCTTGTCGATTCGACCATCGTTTCGATTGCGATCCCCAGCATCATCACAGACCTACACGCAACTGTTGCCGGCGCGGCGTGGGTGTCCAGTGCGTACCTTCTCGCGTACGCCGTTCCAATCTTAATCTCGGCGAGGCTAGGAGATCGACTCGGCCAGCGGTCAATGTATATCGGCGGGCTTCTGATATTCACTGGCGCATCCTTAGGATGCGGTCTTGCGGGGAGTCTTACGGGGCTTGTCTTAGCCCGGTGCGTCCAGGGTCTTGGCGCGTCAGCCATCATGCCTCAGCCGCTCGCCGTGATCACCCGCCTCATCCCGGCGGACCGCCGGGGACCCGCCTTGGCGTGCTGGAGTGCGGTGGGTGGCATTGCCGGTATGGTTGGGCCGCAGATCGGCGGACTCATCGTCGGGGCTCTCGGGTGGCATTGGATATTCCTGATCAATCTGCCGATCGGCATACTGGGGATTTATCTCGCGGTCAAGATTATCCCATCCCTTCCCACTACCGCGAGGCAGCTGGACATCGTTGGAGTAGCGTTGAGTGGTGTGGCGTTCTTCTTGCTGGTGTTCGGTATTCAGGAGGGCCCCCAATACAGATGGTCCAATGTGGTGGGCCCCTTCACTGTGTGCCACTTCATCGTGGCGGGGGTCGTCTTGCTTATGGGGTTCGTGGGTTGGCAAGCGTGCTGTTCGGCGGAGCCGCTCGTACCATTACGATTATTTGGCCATCGGAGCTTCGTTATGGGCTGCGTGTCACTCGCGTCAACCAGTTTCGCTATCACGTCATTGATGCTTCTCTTAATGTTAGATGCGCAGCAGGGTATGGGTGACTCGCCGACGCAAGCCGCGCTTCTGTTCCTTCCAATTACCGTGGTCACGGGAACGGTTGCGCAGGGGGTTGGGCGCTTAAGTCTAAAAGTTGATCTGCGCTATCTGGCCGGTGCGGGATTTGTGATCCTCATCACGTCGTTAATTTTTCTTGGGAAGGTCTTGAGTGACAGTGGTCCAGTATGGTGCGTTCTCGTCCTGCTCGGAGGTACGGGATTCGGTGCGGCATTCATCAGCACTCCGGTCTCAGTCGGCGCGCTTCGTCGGCTTCCTCTTGATCTCGCGGGAGCCGGCGCGGGTGTCTTTACGGCGTCTCGACTTCTCGCGGCCGTCTTCGGTAGTGCCTGCACCGCCGCGATAATGGAGTCAAAGTTATCCGGTAGGACGTCGGGTCTCGCGATCACCGGTAGTCCTGCGGAACGTTCCGCTCGCTTCGCGGTCGCCGTGGGCGACGCCGTCTATTTGCCCGTGCTACTCCTCATCGCTGGCTTCTTGGCCTCGGTGTGCTTGGGTGGGTCAGTGGTTCACTCTGCGGAATCTCGTCTTGTCGCGCGCCGTACGCGAACGCCTGTACCAACTGTGAATGACGTGGACTCCTAGAGTCCAAGGGGCGCTAGGATGAGTTCCCGGCGCGCAGCGCGACGAGAGGTCAGCACGCGCACGTGAGGATGCGCGGATGGCCACTATCGCCTCCTCGAGCTCGCCGAGCTTGGTGTGGAGTGAAGTCAGGATCCAACGCGGGTCGAGCAACTGCGCGACCGTGGTGGCACAGTTGAGCTCGACCGTATCGCGCAAGATTGAAATCGCCTTGTCTACCCGGCCCGTACGCCGCTGATCCAAGGCGCGGACGGCCAGTGCACAAGCCTTCACGGCACCAGAATGACCGTCGGATGCACCGAGAATCTCATCGGCACGCCGAACCGCGGCGCTGTCGTCGGTCAGGTAATAGGCAGCGAGGCGGGAGATTTCGGCTTGCGCATGATGTTTGGGACTCACCCTCCGGCATGGCCAGCGCATTGTTTGCAGCCTCCGTCGCCTGGTGCACCTTGCTATTCAACAGCCTCAATTTGCGCGTGTCGGACTGGATCTCGGTCCGTGATCGTCGATTATCTCGGTTTGTGTCCGTGTCCGAGCCATCGCCCTCTTATGGGGAGTTGGTGTCGTTGGTGGCGGGCTTGAGCGGGCGTCCTCGCCCAGCCCAAGACCGTCGCATGGTCAGGCGCGACGGTTGTCCACACGAACCCTTCGACTTCGTGTGGCTGCGCTTGACCAGCACCGAGCCAGGGACCTGCCGCATCGCTGCGGTACATCCGGCTCGTGGTCTCCTACTGATCACGCCGCACCGGAACGTGTCCCGCGCCGACGGCCCGTAGACTGGCGGCTGTGGTCAGCCCGGCCGCCAGTCCCGTGGAGTCGCAGGTGGGCAACCAAACGCCCTGGAATGACCCCGACCACGACAGCCCAGACATCCACGACGACACCGGACCGCGCGAGGAGTGCGGTGTCTTTGGCGTGTGGGCGCCCGGCGAAGAGGTCGCGAAGCTGGCCTACTTCGGCCTGTTCGCGCTGCAGCACCGGGGTCAGGAGGCCGCCGGAATCGCGGTGTCCGACGGTACCCGAGTACTGGTGTTCAAAGACCTCGGGCTGGTCAGCCAGGTGTTCGACGAGCAGGTGCTGTCCAGCCTGGTCGGGCACATCGCGGTCGGGCACTGCCGTTATTCCACCACCGGCTCAGGCATCTGGGAGAATGCTCAGCCCACCTTTGGCACCACCGCCACCGGCTCGGGTCTGGCGCTGGGGCACAACGGCAACCTGGTCAACACCGCCGAGTTGCTGGTGCAGGCCCGGAAGGTCGGCGTGGCCACCCGCAACGGGGCGAGCACCGACTCCGACCTGATCACCGGGATGCTCGTCGCCGGGACGGATATCGGGGCGGATACCGGGATCGGCAATGGAAACACCATCGACTCCAAGACCACCGGCATCGAGAGGGCCGCCCAGCGCCTGCTGCCCCAGTTGCGGGGGGCATTTTCGCTGGTCTTCTGCGACGAGGGCACGCTCTACGCGGCGCGGGACCCGCACGGTGTGCGCCCGCTGGTGCTGGGCCGGCTGGAGCGTGGCTGGGTGATCGCCAGTGAGACCGCGGCGCTGGACATCGTCGGTGCCAGCTTCGTCCGTGAAGTGGAGCCCGGTGAGCTGCTGGCTATCGACGCGAGCGGGTTGCGCAGCTCTCGCTTCGCCAGTTCTGATCCTAAAGGCTGCGTGTTCGAGTATGTGTACCTGGCCCGCCCGGACACCACCATCGCGGGGCGGGGCGTGCACGCCACCCGATTGGAGGTCGGCCGCCGGCTGGCCCGGGAGCATCCAGCCGACGCCGATCTGGTCATCCCGGTACCCGAGTCGGGCACCCCAGCCGCGATCGGCTACGCGCAGGGCTCGGGCATCCCCTACGGCAAGGGGCTGGTGAAGAACGCCTACGTTGGGCGCACCTTCATCCAGCCATCCCAGACGCTCCGCCAGCTGGGCATCCGGCTCAAGCTCAACCCGCTGCGCGACGTCATCCAAGGCTTGCGTCTGGTCGTGGTGGACGACTCCATTGTGCGAGGCAACACCCAAAGCGCCCTGGTCCGGATGCTGCGCGAAGCCGGGGCGATCGAGGTGCACGTCCGGATCGCCAGCCCCCCGGTACGCTGGCCGTGCTTCTACGGCATCGACTTCGCCTCCCGCGCCGAGCTGATCGCCACCAATGCCGACGTTGACGGCATACGGCGTGCCATCGGGGCCGACAGTCTCGGTTACGTCAGCCTGGAGAGCCTCATCACCGCCTCCAAACAGCCAGCCTCCCGGTTGTGCACAGCCTGCTTCGACGGTCGCTACCCGATCCCGCTGCCGCCCAGCGAGTCCATCGGCAAGTACTTGCTCGAAGACCTCGACGCGGTGCCGCGGGTGTCGTCCCTGACCAGGTAACGTGGTGTTAACTGCTCGTAGGGGCATCTCTCGCGCCATCGTCACCCGTGTCCTGGAGTGCCTGCCATTACCGAGATCGACAGTCCATACACCACCTACGCCGTAGCCGGGGTGGACATCGCCGCCGGGGAGCAGGCCGTCGCCGCCCTGCGACCACACGCCGAGCGGGCGCGCCGCCCGGAAGTGCTGGGCGCGCTCGGTGGGTTTGCTGGCCTGTTCAAGCTCAAGCCTGGTCGCTGGCGCGAGCCCGTCCTGGCCAGCTCCACCGACGGCGTCGGCACCAAGATCGCGGTGGCGCAGGCGATGGATGTGCACCACACCATCGGAATCGATCTGGTGGCGATGGTGGTCGACGATCTGGTGGTGTGCGGTGCCGAACCGTTGTTCCTGCAGGACTACATCGCCGTCGGGAAGGTCGTGCCCGAGCGGATCGCGGAGCTCATCCGGGGAATCGCCGACGGCTGCCTTCGGGCGGGCTGCGCGCTACTGGGCGGAGAGACCGCCGAGCACCCCGGGATGATGACCGATGACGCTTACGATCTGTCCGCAACCGGGGTGGGCGTGGTCGAGGCTGACGCCATCCTCGGGCCCGACCGCGTGCGGCCCGGTGACGTGGTGGTGGCGATGGCCTCCTCGGGGCTGCACTCCAACGGCTATTCGCTGGCTCGGCATGTGTTGCTGGACATGGCCCGGATCCCGCTGGACGGGCATGTCGAAGAGTTCGGCCGCACCCTGGGGGAGCAGTTGCTCGAGCCTACCCGGATCTACACCAAGGACTGCCTGGCGTTGGTCGCGGAGACTGAGGTGCGGACCTTCGCGCACATCACTGGAGGTGGTCTGACGGCGAACCTGTCGCGGGTGATGCCCCGCGGGCTGGTCGCCGTGCTGGAACGCGGCAGCTGGACGCCGGCCGCGGAGTTCGCGTTGATCGCCCGGCGGGGTCGGGTACAGCGCGCGGAGATGGAGCGCACCTTCAACATGGGTGTCGGGATGGTCGCGGTGGTCGACCGGGCTGAGGTGGATCGTGCGCTGGCGGTGCTGAAGGCCCGGCACGTGCCCGCGTGGGTCATCGGTGACGTGAGCAAGGCTCGCGACGTGGCCGTCGAGGACACTGCTCAGGACTCCTCCCGTGCTGTCTTGCGGGGGGACCACCCGCGGTTCTGACTGCCTCCTCTGGTGCGCCGCTGGGGCCGAGGTTCGCGCGGCCTCAGCGGCGCACCTCGTCGTCCTCGTCGGTGCGCACTTCATCGGCAGGGCCCTCGGTTGGAGGGTCCCCGCCACTACGATCGCCGTTGACAGTGGTGCGGTTGCCGCCCGACAGCTCTCGTTGGAGAGCCGCGAGATCTGTGGTGGGGGAGCTGTATTTGAGTTCCCGGGCCACCTTCGTTTGCTTGGCCTTGGCTCGGCCGCGCCCCATGGCTCGACCCCCTCGCGCAGGGAGACAGAGCAGCCAGAAAACCGGCGGCCCTGTTCATCTCGACAGTGTTTCTCTTAGCCACCACCGTACAGGGTGGGCCAGACGGGCTGCGACGCGGCACGACACCGGGTGCGCTCGGTCCACCACCTCGCCGGAAACGGACTGGTCACGACCGTGCCATGGCGGTCCGTCAGGCTGAGCGTGCGCCCAGTTGTGGTCGCGCCGTGGTCCGTGGCCCTGGCGAGGTACCAGTAGCCCGGCGGAACGGCCCGGGTCGCCGTAGCGGGCAGCGCGGGTGGGCGACCCCAACTCCCGCGCCTGCGCGATCCCGACCTTAGCGGGGCGGATCCATGCTCGGTGGGGTCTCACGTCTTTCTCATCGAGTAGCTGTATCAGGCCGTGGTTTCGCCAAGGCGATCTGGCGTTGCAGCACGGCCGCAATATCGGGCGGCGAATAACCTTCAGGCTTCAGCACCTTCCCGTCGTCTCTAAGTATCGGCTCGCCATCGTGGTCCAGCTTGCTCATGTTCGATCGGTGAACCTCACTGAGTACGGCGTCCAAGTCTATTCCATAGGTCAACGCGGTACCGTACACCACGTAGGTGATGTCCGCCAGGGCGTCGGCGATTCCGACCAGATCGCGAGCGCGCGTTGCGGTGATCAGTTCGCGGACTTCCTCTTCAAGCAGCGAGACTCGCAGTGTTTCTACGGTTTTTTCCACGGTGACGGAAGGGTGCGCCTGGCGGGGGAGCTTAAATGCGGTATGGAACTCCGCTACGGCGGCCGCGACGTCGCTTCGCCGAAAACTCTCGATTTCGGGGTGGAAGGTGGCCTGCATGGCCGGCTGGTCATACTGCACGGTGGATGAATCCCCTCAGCTCCAGGATCGCACATCGCCGGTTTCTGGTGAAAACGATCGGGCAAGTGTTTTCACCGGTAGAAGGGCGCACAAGCATCCATGAGACCGTGTATGAGCGGGCCGAAAGGTGCACATGCATCCATAAGACCACAGGTTATGTGAGTGGTTCGGTGACTTGGAGTTGCTCGGCGAGCAGCTCATCCACCGAGGCGGTTCCGCTGGCATACCGGCAACCGATCTCGGAGTTGAGGGTGTCCACCACCTGCTGTACCTCGCGGCGGCGCTGAGATACCGACGTTTCCTCCGTGTGGTAGGCCCGCAGAGCGCTCTCGAGCTGCTCGCCGGAGCGTGACTCGACATTGGAGAGATTGACATCGGCGACTAGCGCCTCGGCATGGCGCCGGTGCGCCTCGGCTCGCGAGGGCCGCAGCGGCTGGTGGCGGCCTGAGCCGACGGCCGGGCCCACGGCGTTCACCGCAAGGATCTGGCCCAGCTCGGCGACGAGCGCGACGACGCCACCTTCGCGGCGGCGTCGTTGCTCGGCACGCACGATGTCGATCCGGGCGTGCAGCAGACGGCGCAGGTAGGACAGGTCGGTCTCCTCCTGAGCCGCGTCGTCCCGACGCGCCCGCACCTCACCCAGCCCCAGCTCGCCCAGTCCCAAGACGTAGGAGGGATCCAAAACCCGATCAATCCTCCGCCGCCCCCCCGGCCGTACTTCGATCACGTGTCCATCCTCCCACTTCTGGCGCATTCAGCGGGCTGAGCGGGGTTATTCGGGTGTGTTTTGGCCCGCTCAGCCCGCTGAATGCGTGCGATCACAATTTGAGGCGGCGCTGGGCGGTGCGGCCGGGGGGGTCTCCGGTGTCTTGGGGGAGGGAGTCTGGGTCTATTGATGCGGTTGCTTCGCCGGCTTGGAGGGGGGTGGGTGGTTCTATTGATCGTTTGAGGAGGGCTAGGGCTATGGGGCCCAGTTCGTGGTGGGTAGTGACCGTGCCTACTCGGCCGACCACTCGCTCGCCGGCCCGCACCGAGTCCCCAGTGATGGGCAGTGTGTCGGGGGACTCCAGGTGCAGCAGCACCATCCGCCGCGGTGGGCGGCCCAGGTTCGACACCCGCGCCACCGTCTCCTGGCCCCGGTAGCATCCCTTGTCCAAGTGAACCGCGGAGCCGATCCAGCCGACCTCGTGCGGGATGGTGCGTTCGTCGGTGTCGATTCCCAATCGAGGGCGCAGCGCCGCTGCCCGGATCGCCTCGTAGGCCCAGGTGCCGGCCGGGGTGGCGCCGGCCTCGACAAGCCGCCGCCAGACGGTTGCGAGCTCGCTGCGGGGCACCAGCAGGTCGGCCCCACCGGCCATGGTGCGCACGAACCCGCCCAGCTCGCCAGATTGGGTAAGTACCTGGTCGGTGCCGGGGCCCAGCAGGGACAGCACGGCCAGCTCCGGCGTCGCGTCCCTCGGCTCCACCTTCGACCAGAACACCATGGAGTTCAGGTAGGCCAGTAGTTCCTGTCCCCGGCCGGGGTCGGTGTCCAGCCACACCGTTGAGCGATCATGGGACACCACAGCGTGGTGCTCGACGTGTCCGCGCAGATCCAGGACCAGTGCTTCGGTGTGCTCGCCTTCGCCAAGGGCGAGCAGGTGCTGGGTGGTGATGGTGTGCAGCCAGCTCAACCGGTCCTCACCCGGCACGGCGAGGACCTCGCGGTGCGACCGGTCCACCACCACGACGCCGCGGTCGGCGGCGCGCTGCTCGCCCAACGGATCACCGTGGTGCCAGGCCACTCCGGGGTCCGGGGACTC
Source organism: Pseudonocardiaceae bacterium (assembly GCA_050699655.1). Lineage (GTDB taxonomy): Bacteria > Actinomycetota > Actinomycetes > Mycobacteriales > Pseudonocardiaceae. The sequence continues at coordinate 20,704 of JBOHFJ010000008.1, read as the reverse complement.
GTCGGGCGGAGGCACCGCACCGGGCAGTGCCAGCAGAGGTGAGCTCACAAGCCGTTGGCCTCCGCCCCGGTCTCGCACGGCCCGGTGCAGCGCCCGGACAGCGCCAGGTGGCTTGGGTCCAGCACGAACCCGAACCGTTCTCGCAACTGGGCGGTGAGGTCGGTGAGCTCTTCGGGGGGTATCTCGGTGAGGTCGCCACATCGGTGGCACACCAGGTGGATGTGCTCATGTGCTTTGGTGGAATAGCTGGGCGCCCCGTGCCCGAGGTGGGTGTGCCGCACCAGGTCGAGGCCCTCGAGGAGGTCGAGGGTGCGGTAAATGGTGGTGATGTTCACGGCTGGCGCGCGGCGTTGGACGTGCTCGCAGATCCGCTCCGGGGTCGCGTGCCGCAATTCCCGCACCGCATCGAGCACGAGTTGCCGCTGCGGGGTCATCCGCATCCCCCGCTCGTGCAGCGTGCGGCGCAGGCTGGTGTCCACAACACTGATGGTAGCGCTGCGTGCCGCGCCCGAACGTGTACTCACCGCGTGGAGTGTCTATTGGCTCCTCAGTGCCTGCTTCCGGGGCCCGCTTCCGGGGCCCGCTGATGGGTCTGTTGATATTGACCTTGCCGAACCCGCCGTCGCGCGGTTAGCGTGCAAGCACACGGGAAAGGAGGTGGCCCACGGTTGAACGGCTATGGGACTCGTGAGGTGGCTGTCAGCTAGAGCCGCCGACGGCCGTGGAAGGCCACCTCCAATCTGGTCCGTCGTCGACGACAACGGCGGACCGCGAGAGGCGGCTGGCGAATCCAAGGCAGTCACCCGGCCCCCGGGGGTGCCCGAGTACAAGTCCCGCTCGGGTGCGACGCTCCCGGAGGCCGTTGCCTGCCCGGTAGTGCCCCGCTTGGTAGTGCCCCGCTTGGTAGTGCCCCGCTTGGTAGTGCTCAGCCCACCACGCGACTGAGCCGAATGGACACGTGCGGCTGCATCGGTTGACCGACCATCGCGCGTTGTTCGACGTAGGCCAGGTCGCCGCCTTCGACGATGCCGTAGAGCCGGTGCGCGCCACTGACTTCTTTGGCCGAGGAACTCCGCGCCACCGCGTCGGTGGCCAGCTCCCACGACGTCTGGTTGAGCGGCCGGCCGTAGTAGAGCTCCAGGATGCCGGTGCCGTGCGCGGCGAGCAACTCGATGGTGTCATCGGATTGGGGCCGCCAGAACCCCGTTTCCCGGGCTGCTGGTCGGATCACCTTGCCAGCGTCGTCGAGCAACCAGGCCCGCGACTCGTAACGCAAGAACGGCCGCCCGTCGTGGCAGAACACCACCTGCTGGCCGAAGCGGTACGGCCCGTCGATAGTCGGGTAGACGATCTCGCCTTCGCCGCGCCAGACACCGACCAGCGGCAGCAGCATCAGGCAGCGGGGGTGCAGCTCGGGCCCCTCGCGCAGGTTCGCGGTGTCACCAGGAATCGGCAGGTCGGTGAACTCGGGAAGGTTCCGGCTGCAGGCGCTGCGCGCCGCGGCCCGTGCTACCTCGTCGCCGTGAAAACCATTGGGGCCGCCTGTCACCCACGAGAGCATAGGCGCCGCACGCCGGTTGATCGCCATCTGTGTGCCCCCAGCGACATGTCGTGTCGCCGACGGCACACAAAACGTGATCACCGTCGCGAGGACCGTCAGCGCACGTGCAGGTGACCGACGCGATGGTGCCCGCTGGAACCCTGGACCTGCGCTCGTAACCGTGCGCGGGGAGCTCGTCGGCCACGGCGCTGCTCACCGACACGACGAGCGGGGTACCCCACCACCGTGACTCGGCCGGCATCACCGCTGGCCTTCCCGCCGCGGACCGTGATGCTGATCAGGTGGATCGACTTCTTCGCCGACCGGGCGACCCTGCAGGTGGAGGACCTGTCGCACCGGCTGCTGGCTGACGAGCAGGTCGGCCTGACCGATGTCGTGCTTACCGAGCTGCTGCAGGGTGCCCGCGATGATGGCGAGCTGGCCAGGCTGGAGGACTATCTGGCTCCGTTCGAGGTGGCTCGGCTGCAGTCGCTGGAAGACTTCCGGCTCGCGGCGGCACTGTATCGCGCCGGACGCAAGGCTGGCACCCCGATTCGCACCACCACGGACTGCCTCATCGCCGCGGTGTGCATCCGCGAAGGCCTGCCACTGCTGCACGATGACCGCGACTTCGATCATCTCACCACGGTGAGCGACCTCACTGTGATCCGCTCGCCCCGCAGCTGAGGCTAAGGAGCTAACGTGACGTCGGTGGCCGAGTACCGCAGCTGCCCGAGCTGGATCGGTGGCCCCAATCGGCTCTGCCGGGTGAGAGGTTAGGTGTCTTACGGCGCGTGCGTCGATGCCTACGAGCCACAGTCGCCCTCGTCGTCGGTCTTCTCGTCCTTACCGCTTGCGCCTCCGTACCCAGCTACGGAGGGCCCGGCAACGGAGCTGGGTACGGAGGCCTGCCGGAGCGTCTCGGCTCCAGTGAGAATCCGGACGCCGGCGGTGGTCCCCTTCCCCTCACCCCCGAGGCCACATTGCTTGGCAGCCACCGTTACTGCCCATCGTATTCTCCATCGACACTGACAAAAACTTCACGGTTAATTTTGTTGGAAAGTTGACCACTGGACTCGGTGCTGTCACGTTCGGTGTCGACGGAATCGTCAAAAACTTAGCGACTAATCGGCCGCTGCCACTTCGCATGGGTGCCCCCGCCCGCACTGTGGTTCCCGAACTCAACAACAGAGTTCTCGAGTCGGCGCCGAACAGCGCTCCTGTTGAGTTCGGGAATCACAGTGCGGGCGGGACTCGGGAGGGGAGGTGGGATCTGGGTCAGGCTCGCTGTCAGGTGACGCGGTCAGGGGCGGGGATGTGGCGGCGCACGGTCACCATCGCTCCCCGGCTCGGCACCATGGTCACATGGCGGGGCAGCACCGGCTCGTCCGGTGCGGTGGTGGGGGACAGCTCGACCGCGCGCAGGACTTCCCGCAGCACGGTGCGCATCTCGACCTGGGCGAAGGTGGCGCCGAGGCAGCGGCGCACCCCGCCGCCGAAGGGCAGCCACACGGCCGGATCGGGCCGAGAATCGAGGAATCGCTGTGGCCGGAACTCCTCCGGGTCGGGGTAGTTCCGGCCGCTGTGGTGCACCAGGTTGATGCTGGGTGTCAGGATCGTGCCGGCCGGAATGTGGTGCCCGGCCAGCTGAACCGGCGCGGTCAGCTTGCGACCGAACTCGAAGACCACCGGCCGCACTCGCAGGCTCTCCTTGCACACCGCGTCGAGCCAGGCGTCGTCGCTGTCCTCGGCGGCCCTCGCCGTGCGGTGCAGCAGCGCGGGATGGCGGGTAAGCCGCTCAAAGGCCCAGGACAGCGCGGTGGCAGTGGTGTCGTGCCCGGCCAGCAGCAGCGTGACGAGCTGGTCCAGGAGCTCGTCGTCGGTCATCGGTGGCCCCGCGCCCCCGACCCCCGAGCCCTCGACGCCGCGCACCAGCATCGCCAGCGCGTCGGTCCGCTGCGCCCGCCGGGGGTCGGTGCGGCAACGGTTGATCTCGTCGGTGAGCAGCGCCAGGGCCGCGGCCCTGCGCTGTGCGCGGCGGCGCCACCTGCCGAACCGGAGCAGCGCTCGCGGCGGCGGGATCAGCTCCAGCGGGGAGCCGATCTCCAGCATGGGCGGCAACGCCGTCCGCAGCGCGGCGAGCCGGCGCTGGTCGTGCACCCCGATCACGGTGCGCAGGATGACCTCGAGGGTGAGCCGCTGCATCCGGGGAAACAACGGGAACCGCTCGCCGACCGGCCACCGGGCCACCTCCTCGGTGGTGATGGCGACCATCTCGGCGACCTGCCGGCGCACCGAGTCGCCGTGAAACGCTGGCAGCAGCAGCCCGCGGCTGCGCCGGTGCTTGTCATCATCGAGCATGAGGAGTGATTTCGAGCCCACGATCTGGCACAGTGGCGCGGCCGCCTCTCCCGCATGGAAGATCGCCGGGTCACCGCGGGTCACTGATCTGATGTCATCCGGGTCGGCCAGGTACACGAGCGTGCCGATCCCGGGTATCCGGACCGTGAACAGATCACCGTAACGCCAGTGGCAGAAGCGCACGAAGTGGACGGGACTGCACCAGACCAGACCGGCCTGCAGCAATGCCGGCAGTGGCGGGCCGGGCAGCCTGCGCACCATACCTGGCAATATACATACGTTTGTCTAGCCCCGGTAGTATCGCCAGTCATGGGACACCGAGAGGCGCTGCTTGCCGGCGCTCGGCGCTGCCTGCTGGAACGGGGATACGCGCGCACCACGGCACGGGATCTGGTGGCCGCATCGGACACCAACCTCGCTTCGATCAGCTACCACTTCGGGTCCAAGGAGGCGTTGCTCAACGAGGCCCTGCGGCAATGCTTCGACGAGTACATCGGGCAGATCACCCGGATCGTGTTCGCTGATCCCACCGCGACCCCGTTGCGGCGGGTCCGGGCCTCCTGGGAGGCGCTGGTGCGCACGGTCGAGCGGGACCGCCCGCTGAATGTGGCCTTCGTCGAGGCGCTGGCCCAGGCCGAGCGGGTGCCAGGGCTGCGTGCCCAGCTCGCTGAGTGCCACGAGCGGGCCCGCGCCACGGTGGCCGACATGGTGCGGGCTTCGGTCGAGGGCCTGTCCGATTCCACCGCGCGGCAGGTCGCCTCATTCCTCATCGCCGTGTATCACGGCCTGCGAATTCAGTGGCTCCTAGACCCCGACCGAGCCCCCACCCCCCAAGACCTCATGACCGCCCTGGAACTAGCCCTCCCCGCCGCTCTCACCTTCGAGTCACCACCGCAATGAGCGGGCTCAGGACAGGGTGATGTCGATCGTGAAGGAGCCTGGGGTTTGGGTGGTAATGTGGTTTTCGCCGGTGCCGGATTTGTGGAGGGCTCGGATGGTCCAGGAACCGGGGGCGGCGAAGAAACGGAACTGACCCGAGGCTGAGGACACCACTTCGGCGGTGAACTCCCTGGTGCCGTTGAGCAACCTGACAAAGGCACCTCCCACGGGGGCGTCTTTATCCGTTCGCACTGTGCCGGTCAGCACGGTGTGCTTGCTCAGGTCCGTCCCCGGCGGCAATTCCTGAGTCTGTTCTGGTGCTCCGCACATGAGGATCAGCCCCCGCTGCCGAGCTCGATCGGCGCGCCGACCAGCGAGCCGTATTCGGTCCAGGAACCGTCGTAGTTCTTGACGTCGGACTGGCCCAGCAATTCGTGCAGCACGAACCAGGTGTGGCTGGAGCGCTCACCGATCCGGCAGTAGGCGATGGTCGCCTTGCTCTCATCCAGCCCGGCCGTTCCGTACAGCGTCCGCAGGTCGTCGTCGGATTTGAAGGTGCCGTCCTCGTTGGCCGCCTTGGACCAGGGCACGTTCAGCGCGCGGGGGATGTGTCCCGGACGCTGCGAGCCCTCCTGCGGCAGGTGCGCCGGCGCCAGGATCTTGCCGGAGAACTCGTCGGGCGAGCGAACGTCGATCAGGTTCTTGGTGCCGATCGCGTCGATCGTCTCCTGGCGGAACGCCCGGATTGAGGTGTCCTGTTCCTGGGCGGTGTAACTGGTGGCGGGCCGGCTCACCTCGTCGGTGCTCAGGGGGCGACCGTCAAGCTCCCACTTCTTGCGCCCGCCGTCGAGCAGTCGGACGTCACGGTGCCCGTAGAGGGTGAGATACCAGTAGGCGTAGGCCGCGAACCAGTTGTTGTTGCCGCCGTAGAGCACCACGGTGTCATCATTGCTGATGCCCTTGCCCGACAGCAGTTTCTCGAATGCGCCCTTGTCCACGAAGTCACGGATCACCGGGTCTTGCAGCTCAGTCTTCCAGTTGATCTTCACCGCCCCGGGGATGTGTCCCGTGTCGTAGGCGGTGGTGTCCTCGTCGACCTCGACGAAGACGATGCCATCGGTGTTCAGGTTCCGCTCCGCCCAGTCCGGTGTGACCAGGACGTCTGCACGGCTCATGTGCCAGCTCCTCGTTCTGTGTTGGCGTTGTTCACAGCGGGTGCTTGTGGGGTCATAACTGCTCGGTGACCGTGGGGGATTGAGTATCCGGAGGTCAGGGTGGCGGCTCGCCGGGTCAGGGCGTCCGACACAGGCTGCTGTGTAAACGACAGTAATCCACCACCCGGCGCTTGGTCAGCAGGGAGTGCACGACATCGAGACTACCGGAGACGCTCGGTCCGCGGGACAGACCTGGCAGGAGCGACTGGTCGACCTGGGCGGCTGGTGATGCCAGCCCTGAGGAAAGATCCTGAGCAAAGATCTACAGTCGAGCGGCGTAGGCTACGCCGATGACACTTGTCCCCCTTGATGTCGCGCTGCTCATGCCGGAAAGTCTTCGCATGCATGCTGTTGTGTCCAGCGAGCTGGTGTCCGAGAAGATGAGGGCGGCGGGGTCGGCGTCACATTTCCAGCTCGGTAAACCGTTTCCGGGTGCGGGTGGGGAGCACTGCGAGCCGCATGTGTCGCTGTTCATGCTCGCCGTGGATGAGGTGGAGGTGAACGAAGTCACGCACGTCGTTGAACGGCTTGCGGAAACGCTGCCGTCCCTTGATGCGGAAGGAGTGGAGTACCGTCACAATCCGTACGGCGCTGTAGAGGTGTACTTCGCGAAGTCGAGGGCGTGGCGCGCGCTGCAACATGCTGTGATCATGTCAGTTGAACCACTCCGGCGAGGGCGTTTGCGCGAGGTGGACCCGTCCGGCACCCGAATTCGCGATCTGCTGGATAACGCGTCGCTGCGGGACTCGAGGCGGCAACAGTTGTTGCGGTATGGTTACGACGAGGTTGCTGATGAGGAGAATGGTGGGATCGATCGCTTCAACCCGCACGTTACACTGGCGTGGCCACGTGATCACGACTATCGCGTTGCCCTTGGCGATCTACCGGCTCCTCGTTCGTTCAGTGGTCCGCTGACAGAACTGGCCGTGTTCGGCATGAGCGCCTACGGCACCTGCACGAAGAATTACGGCGTGTTCTCGCTTGGCGAGACCGTCGACCGCCGGCCTACTCACTGAGAGTCTCAGAAGGGGGTTTCCAGCGGCAGTTGCCGGATCTCCGGTAGGTAGGGGTCCAGCTCGCCGGTTTCGAACCGGCACATGCCGATCATATTCCAGAACTGTCCGCCGACATTGCCTTCGAGCTTGTATCGGCCGTCCGGCGCCAGGGCCGCCCACCCTTCGGGTAGCCCGAGCAGGGTCAGCCGGGCGGTCGGCTCGTCGCCGGTGATGGACCACAGTCGGGTGGTCCCATCGTCGCTGCCGGTAGCCAGCCAGTCCCCTGACGGGCTGAACGTTGCCGACAAAACGCTGCGGGTGTGCCCTGGCAAGGTATGCAGGCTTCGACCGGAGCGCGGGTCCCACAGCCGGACGACGAGATCGTCCCCAGCCGTGGCCAGCTGGTGTCCGGAGGGGCTGAACGCGGCCGTCCACAGCCGCTGAGTGTGCTGTGTCAGCTCGTGCAGTGTCTCTCCGGACGTTACGTCCCAGACCCGGGCCGTGGTGTCCCAGGACGCGCTCGCGAGCGTGTTTCCGCTGAAGTCGACGGAGTAGACACGGTCGCTGTGACCCCGCATCGTGCGAATCAGCGTCCCGGACGCCGCGTCCCACAGTCGGACCGCCTGATCGTCGCACCCAGTAGCGATCAGGGCACCGTCGGCGCTGTACGCGATCGACCGCACCCGCCCGCGATGCTCACCCACGGTGTGCACCAGCCGCCCAGTGGCGCGATACCACAGCCCGACGGTGTCATCGTCGTTCGCGGTGGCCAGCTCTTCCCCGGATGGGCTGAAAGCCACCGCCCAGATGGGGTTGGACCCCACGTCGAGGCGCCGTTCGTCGCGACCGGTGTCCAGGTTCAGGAGGTTGAGCCGCCCGTCGTTGCTCACCGTGACAAGACGGTGCCCGACCGTGCTGAAGATCGCGTTTTCCAACCTGACCAGTCGGTCGTCCGCGTCAGGGAGCCGCCGCAGCTGACGACCGGTGCTCGGATCCCAGAGTCGGACCACGCCGTCATTTCTGCTCGTGGCGAGCATCGAGCTGTCCGCACTGAACCGTACCGAGGTCACCTGCCGCCCATGACCGGTCAGGGTGTGTCGGCACTGGCCTGTAGCGGGATCCCACAACCGGGTGGTGAACTGATCGTCACTGATGGCGAGCTGGGCGCCGTCGCGACGAAAGACGAACGGCCAGACCGACCCGGTGTGCGCGGTCAGTGCGTGGCGGCGCTGGTAGGTCGCGCTGTCCCACAGGTGCACGGCTCCCGCTCTGTCCCCAGTGGCTATCAGATTTCCGGACGGGCTGAAGGTGACCCAGTAGATCGCGGCTTCGTGACCGCTCAGCGTGTGGCGGAGTTGGCCGGTCGTGGTGTCCCACACCCGGACACCCCCGTCGGTGTCACCGCTGACGAGCAGGGGCTCGCTCGGGTGAAACGCCAGCGTGTAGACGCCTCCGGTGTGGCCCTGCAGCTGGCGGAGCTGGCGGAATGTCGACGGGTCCCACAGGCGTACCGTCCCATCTTGCCCGCCAGCGGCCACCATGTCCGCAGTGGGGCTGAAGGCGATTCGGTACACCGGACCGGCCGCGTTGCTGAACTCACCGGCTAAGACGCCCGTTGAGCTGTCCCAGCAGCGGAGGTTCCCGTCCCGGTAGGCGGCCGCAATCAGCTGACCGCTGTAGGCCAGGCTGAAGATGAAGCCAGACCCCGCGGCGGGGAGCTCACGGCGCAGCGAGCCGCTCGTGATGTCCCACAGCCGCAACACGCCCTCAGCATCCCCGGTGGCCACCTCCTCCCCGGACGGGCTGATCACTACCGGCCACGACCATTGCTGGTGCCCCTGAAGGACATGCCGGCAGCGACCGGTGGCCGTATCCCAGATGCGCACGGTGCCGTCGGTCGACCCGGTGACGAGGACGCCCTCGCCACCGGTCACCGAAAAGACGCGTCCGCGATGTCCCTGAAGGGTACGCAGCGGCTGACCGGTCGCGGTGTCGCAGATGAGTACGCCGCCGTCGTCGTTGCCGATAGCCAGCAGGTCGCCGTCTGGGCTGTAGTCGAGAGCTTGGGGGAGCCGGCCCCGCTCCGCATGGAAGCCGTGCCGTACCCCGATCGAGGCTGGTGCGAACTCCGTTTCCACCGGGTGGCCGGGCGCGATGGCCGCCTCGAGCAGCTCTGGGGCGTCGGGGACGCCCGTCGCGTCGATGAGCGCCGCCCGAGTCCACCGGCTTCCGGTCAGGGTCGCGCCGCTGAGGTCGACGCGCGCCAGTCGGGCGTGGGTGAGGTCGGCGTGGGTGAGGTCGGCGCCGGTCAGCTGCGCGTCGTCTAGCCGAGTCCCGACCAGGCGGGCATCGCGCAGGATCGCGTGCGTGAGGTTCGCGCCCACCAGGAGGGCGTCGGTGAGGTCGGCGCCGGTGAGGTCGACGTCCCGCAGGTCACGGTAGGAAAGATCTTCACCTTTCAACGACGTGCCGCGCAGGTCGGCCGTCGGCGAGGTACGCAGCCGGGTAGTGACTTTCCGAGCGTTGGCCTGAGCCACCTCGCCCGCGCCCGTGTTAGTGAGCACGGAACTCGCCCATGTCTGGCAGGCACGAGTGTCGGCAAGATCGCAGAGGAAGTCGATGGTCAGTGTGGACAGCGTGCGCTGTTGCAGTTGTGGGGGTGCGGGGGTACCGGAGTTGAGCTGCCCGGCGATCATGTTGGCAACCAGCCACTCCGCCACCGAGCCGTGGATGAAGCCGAACAGGTCTTCCTTGGTGCGCACCAGGAGACTGCCCCGGCCCATGGCATGGGCCGTCTGGTCGGGGGACAGCCGGCTTTCGGCGAGGCCGGACAGTGTCTGCGCCACCTCGGTGAGTTGGGCAAGCCGCAGGGAGGGCTCGCCGGCCTCCCACAGGCGCAGGGCGAGCGTGGTCACGGCTTCCCACAGGTCGGGCAGGCGCAGGGTGACCGCGGCGCCGGGGCCACCGGTAGCGTGGTTCGCCTCGTAGGACAGCCAGGAATCCAAGATTTCTCGATACAGTCCCGCCGCGCTGATCGTGTGCCGTGTGTCAGCGGCCGCGCGCAGCCGAGCTTCGTCCAGGTCCGCGATGAAACTGAGCATGCGCGGATTCTGGGACAGGCCGAGCAGATCCTGAATATTTCTGATCATACTCAGGCGGGTGTCGGCTCGCTGTTGATCGCCCCCATAGCGTTTGACGAGGTACTCGCGGATCTGGTGCTGGGTGAAGTCCTCGATGCTGAAGATCCACCGGTTGGGCAGTCCACCTACCCGTTCGCTGAGTGCTGTGAGCACCTGAGTGTCGGACTTGAAATGCTGCGCGCGGCTGGTCACGATGATCTTCGTCTGGTCCTGGACGGCCGCCAGCAGTGTGTCAAGGTGCTCGGCGGCGCGGTCGTAAGTCAGCCGGGTGGCCAGCTCGTCGAAGCCGTCGAACAGCAGAACGATCCGGCCCTCGCGCAGCATGTAGTCGAACGCCTTCAGGTTGATCAGTCCCTCGCCGTTGTTGGCCAGATGGGCGGCGACCAGGCCGTGCACCGAATGCGCCTTGTCCAGCCCCCGCAGCTCGATCAGCATCGGGATCAGGTGTGGGGTCGTCTCGGCGATGCGCCGGGCCACCTCACGCAGCACGAACGTCTTGCCCCGCCCGAAGTCGCCTAACAGCAGCACAAACCGGGCGTAGTCGGATGTGACCAGGCGCATGAGCTCTTCCGCCAGGTCGTCGCGGATGGCCTGGCCGCTGGGATGCAGTTCCCGGAAGCGCTGCGACACGTACAGCTCCGGGGGGTAGAGGGGGTCGGTGCGCAGCCGGGTCGTCTGCTTGCCGAGGTAGTCGCTCAGGTCGAGCAGACCTTGGAACTCGAGGAAGCTACGCAGCCGCACCCCCCGGCGCAGCGCCTCCTCCCGGAGCGCCTGCGGCGGTGCGGAGCCCTGATATACCAGTTCGGAACCAGGGCCGGGCTCGTGCCGGAGGAAACTCTCGACGACCTCCCGGCTCAGTTCGCCCACATAAGCGCCTACCCGCCACTGCGGGGTGAAACCTTCTTCTTGGTTGGTGACGAGCAGGTGGGGCGGATTCGTCTTGACGCGGCGGATCCTGACTTGGGCGTACCGGGTCTCACAGACCTCCTTGATGCGGTCCAGCAGCAGGTTTTGCGGATCGACGGTGGGAATCGGCCCGAGGCGCTCCGGCGTGGGTTCACCGTTGTCCGCTCCGCGTTGCTCCGCCGGGGTCGTGGGGAAGGTGCCGCCGATGGCCTGCCAAACACGGCTGAGCGGTGCCGGTTGCGTCCCGTCGCCGTAGGCGGAGAAGCGCCGCAAGCCGTCGGCGGTCACCTGGATGATCTCTTCCTGACCGGGGCCGGTCGCGGGCACTGCGGGCAGGCCGGAGCCGAGGAAGTCGATGCTCGTGCCACCCGGACCTGGGCCGCACACCAGCATGTTGAGGCGGGATCCGAGCAACCGATCGAGCGTGCCCGCGTCACGCAGCAGGGCTGCGTTGGAACCAGCTGGGTCGGAACCGGCCGACCCGCCGCCTGGGTCGGGATTGTGGCCGATGATACCGATCCGCAGCCATCCGGATTCTTCAAATGACCGCAGTTGCTCAGCGAACCAGGCGGCCTGTTCCTCACCGATCCAGCCGTAGTTGTCCTCCGGCTGGTGTGTGATGGATACCGTGGAGTTCAGGCCCGCGATGGCCACCCGGAGCTCCGGCACGGCGAACATCGTCCACGGCTGCGCGGCGTCGAAGAGCGGCCCGTCGAGGCCCTGATAGAGATCGTCGAACAGTTGGGCATAGCACTCCAGCTTGGGAAAGTACGGTGGCTGGGGTTGGATGTCCCGGGATTCGCACTGCAGAAAGTAGCCATGACAGGCGGCCCGGGACACGTCGTGGCCGCCTGGGACGATGATCAACCGGGTGGGTTCCAGCCCGAGCAGCGCTTGCAGCCCGGTCAGAAACGCCAGTGCATCGTCCCTCTCCCGCGGTCGACCGGATTCCATCAGGTCGCCGGTGACGAGGATCAGCTCGGGAGCTGGCGCACCGGCATCGGTCAGCTGGGTCACATTGGCCCAGACTCTTGCCTGCAGGTCACGTGCGGTAAGAGGGCTGCCCGTACCCCGTCCGAATCGGGGTCCAGGCACGTGCAGCAGCGTGATCGCCTCGCGCGGGGCCTGCCGGGCGGGGACGGCGAGGGGATAGGGTGGTGGCGCCTGCGGGCGGCGGCGAACGGGCGGCGACTCGTATGACTGGGTTAGCTGCGATTGGGTTAGCTGCGACTCGTCCGCATCGCGGTGCGGCACCTCGATCAGGGTGGCCAGATGTGCCGGGAACACCGGCTCCCGGGTGGGTTTGGCCCGCCCGACCAGTGCGTAACTCAGCTGGCCCAGCAGTCGCTCCCGGGCCGCGTCGGGGTCGGTTACCGCCACCAGATCCAGGTAGGTGATCGTGGCGAGCAGGCCCTCCGGCGGGCAGTCCTCAATGCGGATCGTGACGAGCTTTGTGGGGTCGATGCGCAGCGCAGCTTGCCATTCCATGCGTCCATAGCGCGACTTGAAATAGTTGCGGGACATTACGGCCACGACTAGGGCCGAATCCCGCACGCCCCGATCCATGAAGTCCATGAAGTCCGTACCTGGGACGAAGGTCCAGGGTTGGAAGATCGTGCGGTAGCCAGCGGTCTCCAGCTGCCAGGCGATCCAGCTGGCCCAACCCTCGTCGGGCCGTGAGTAGCTGATGAAGACGTCGATCGGCGGGGCCGGGTCCAACCGCATGCCGTCAGTATGACGTGCGCCAGGCCGTTGCGCTCACGATCAGCGACACACGATCTCCCCGGGTAAGCCGCCGCCCCCGCTGGATAGATACCATGCCAAGTGTGCCCGGCCGTGTCAGGCCCGTCCAGGAGGACGTTGCCCAGGAGGATGTTGGTCGGTGGCCGCAGAGTCTGCTCGTGATGCTGCGCAAGCCCAGCGTGCTGGACTGGATCAGGATCGGGCTGCTGGTCGCTGGCATCCTGTGCGTGCTGACCGGGCTGCTGCCAGCGGCGCAGGCCGAGGACAACCTAGGGCGAATCGCGCCGCTGCTGCTGTTCCTGGGCAGCGTGATCGTGCTAGCCAAGCTCGCCAGGCAGGCGCAGGTCTTCGACGTCATCGCGACCAGGATGGCGATCGTGGGGCGGGGCAACTACCTGGCGCTGTTCTTGTTATGCGTGGCGTTCGCCTCCCTCACGACGATGTTCCTCAACCTCGACACGACGGCCGTGTTGCTCACTCCGGTGATGCTGGCCCTGGGGTCCAAGGCGCGGATCGTGGCCCTCCCGCTGGCGATGACCACTGTCTGGCTGGCCAACACCGCGAGTCTGCTCCTTCCGGTCTCGAACCTCACCAACCTGCTCGCCGCTGATCGGGTGGCGCTCGCGGCACCGGCGTTCGCCGCCCGGATGTGGCTCCCGCAACTGGCCGCGGTGGTAGCGACCATGTTCTTTCTCTGGGTCTGCTACTGGCGCCGGGGCGAGCGGGGCGTCGATCGTTACGTTCCGCCGCCACCGCTGAGGCTTGATCAGCCCAGCCAGCGCACCCTGTTCGGGGTGGCGGGGGCGGCCTGCCTGTTGTTCATCCTCGCCATCCCGTTCGTCCACCAGCAGATCGGCTACTCCGCCGCCGCCGCCGCGCTGATCGTCGTGGTCGCCTTCGCTGTTCTCGATCGCGGGAAGCTGCGGCTGGCCCTGATCCCCTGGCAGCTGCTGATCTTCGTCATCGGGCTGTTCCTGGTGGTTCCGACACTGAGCCGGTATGGCTTGGCTGAGGTCATGACCGCGCTCATCGGCACAGGACACAACGGCATTGGATCGTATCGGGCCGCGGCGGCCGGTGCCGGATTATCCAATGTACTCAACAACCTGCCTGCCTATACCGCGGGAGAGGCGGCCATCCCGAGGGTGAACAGCAATCAGTTGTTGGCTCTGCTCATTGGCACCAACGTGGGGCCGATCGTCACTCCCTGGGCGTCATTGGCGACGTTGCTGTGCCTGGAGTCCTGCCGCGATCATGGCCTTCGTATTCCGCTGCGCAAGTTTGTACTCACCAGCCTGGGCCTGGCGGTCGTGGCGCTGGCGCTGAGCGTCGGGGCACTGCTGCTCACGCGGTGAAACCACCGGTGGTCCCATCGGTCCTCCTGGTCAACGATGCGGATCTCGCCAGCTGTTCGGTGACCACACGGGCCGCGTGGGCGGTCTCATTGCGATCGCAGCGTTGCCGCCATACCCGATGGGTCTTCCTGTCGATCCCGCCGAGCGACAGATCCCTCGTTCCCCGACTGTTGCCCAGCGCCACCGTAGCCGCCTCACCCTGGACCACTGTGGTGTGAAAAACGCCTGTGGCCAGCGAGTAGATGTTCCCCGGGTGGTTGACCTCGGCAGCCCTGATCTCGCAACGGACCAGCCGTGGGGTCTCGTGTATCTCGTCGACGTCCCCGCCGCTTCGTATCTCGAAAACGCGGTACTGGGCGTCGTCTGGCGCATCGATGACGTCGATAACCTCGTTGCGAACGCTGCCGTATAGCACGTAGCTGATCAGGTCCCAGCTGTGGGCATGTATCGTGGACGTCGTCGGGTTCGCGCGTGCGAGGCTGTCGCTCCATACGTGCACACAGACCCCCACCTCGCCCGTTCGCTCGAGGGGAAGACACACGAACCCTAGCGGGTGCCGCACTCCAGCGACGCTGGTGCGGTACTGGGCGACCGCACCGAGAACATCAAATGCCCACCGCGGTATGTCTCGCCCGGCCGTGCCGTTGCGTATGGCTCGGTGGAAGCTGTCGTAGACTGTCATCGCGATCACAATTATCCCTGATCAGGGTACTCGCTGGTTAGCGGACGCCGCTACCGGTCTGGCCCAGGATCACGTTGGTGGCGGTGCCCGCCACGACCACCGACCCGGTCTGCACCCAGACCTTGGTGGGAGTGACGGCGAACGGCAGGCCGCCGGGTTTGACGTCGGTGCTCAGCGTCTTGAGCACGGTCTGGCGGATCCCGCTGGGCAGGCCCACCTCAGCGCCGCCGTCCCGGGACAGCCGCACATCACGGGTGGTGATCCGCAGCACGCCACCGGTGAGCTCGATCACTCCCAACCCGATGACCTCGGTGGGCTGGCCGGCGAAGTTGATGGTCGCCACCAGCCGGATCGGTGCCCGATCGCTCGGCACGCCGTTATCGGGCCCGTTATCGGGCCCATGATCGGGCGCTGACGCACCCGGCAGCGACAGTTCCTTGATTTCCTGTTCCGAGGGCTGCTGGATCCGCAGGTCGTCGATCCCGATCGCCCGACCGAGGTCGGAGTCCTTGACCCGGACCCGCCCCTCCACCCGCTCCACTCGCACCGACTGGAGGTTGCCTGAGATCACTTCGGACAGTGGCGCGTCGACGTCGTGCAGCGTTGCCTCCACATCGAGGTCGTGCAGCTGGTCCACGGACAGGCCGCTGGCCCGCACGTCGATGGAGCCGTACCGGCCAGCTACCGCCTGGGTGAGGAACGGGAAGCCGTTGATCCGCACGGACGGGTCGCTGGGCAGTCCTAGCCGCTGGCGCAGCCGGGTGGCCACCGCGTGCTCGGCGACTGCCGCGGCGCCGAAATCCGCCACCACGAGCAGGGCCACCACGACCAGCACCGCCGTGATGAACTTGCGCACCTGGCGCCACCGTCCTGTCCGTCTCGCGTTTTGTGTTCATGCTCGCAGGCGGCACGGTATTCTCCGCAGAACACCCGGCAGGTCGCGGCCCACCTGGATCTGGACCCGGTGCTGGCACCGTCGGCCGCCAACGGCAGGAGGGAGCGGGCATGGAGCTGTTGCTGCTCACCGCGGATCCCGTACCGTCCTCGGTGTTGCCCGCGCTGTCCTTGTTGGGGCATGCCGTGCGGTCGGCCGCCCCGGAGGTCGCCGCCCTGTTAGACGCCGGACCGTACGACGCGGTCCTCGTCGATGCCCGCTCGGACCTGGTTGGGTCGCGCGGCCTGTGCCGCTTGCTGGGATCCACTGGACTGGATGTGCCGGTGGTGGTCGTTATCCAGGAGGGCGGTCTGGTGGCGCTGTCCGCCGACTGGGGAACCGACGAGATCCTGTTGCCCACCGCGGGACCGGCCGAGGTCGACGCTCGGTTGCGGCTGCTGGTCGCGCGGCGTGCCACCGAGTCCGCAACTGGTCGCGGTCGCTCCCTGGTGCTCGGCGAGCTGGTGATTGATGAGGCCACCTACACGGCTCGGCTGCGCGGCCGACCGCTTGACCTCACCTACAAGGAGTTCGAGCTGATCAAGTACCTCGCGCAGCACGCTGGCCGGGTGTTCACCCGCGCGCAGTTGCTGCAGGAGGTCTGGGGTTACGACTTCTTCGGCGGCACCCGCACGGTCGACGTCCACGTGCGGCGGCTGCGGGCCAAGCTCGGTCCCGAGCACGAGCAGCTCATCGGCACGGTGCGCAACGTCGGCTACAAGTTCGTCCGACCGGTACGCAACCTAGGTTCCCGGGAGCGTGCCGAGCACGACCGTGCCGAGCATGACCGCGCCGTGGCGCGAGACGCCGAGACCGCGGACGGCGCTGATCCAGACTGGGCTGAGCCAGCCCCTTCACTGCCCGTGCAGCGGAGCTGACCACCCGGTGGCCCCGGTGCTGAGCTGGAGTGTCGCGCCGACCGAGGCGCAGGTCGCCGCCGTGCTGGGACTGCTGGCAGCCGCCGCGGCGGCCGATGACGTCAACCCCCTGTCCGAAGCGGCCGCGCTGCGGCTGCACCATCCCGGCCCCGGGACGGTGCACCTGCTGGCCCACGACGTCGCGGGCACGCTGGTCGGCTACGCGGGACTGGACGAGCGCGTCGAGCGCCGCGGCGCCGAGTTCGTGGTGCACCCGGAGCACCGGCGCCGCGCAGTGGGCGCCGCGCTGCTCGCCGCGCTGCTCGATCGGGTGCCCGGGCCGCTCTGGGTGTGGGCGCACGGCGAGCACCCAGCGGCGCTGCGGCTGGCGCGGCGGGCCCAGCTGGCGCGCCTGCGCGAGCTGTTCCAGCTGCGGCGCGGGCTGGCCGAGCCGATCCCGCCGCGAGCCCTGCCCGCCGGGGTGGCGCTGCGCGCCTTCGCGCCAGGCGTGGACGAGGCGGCGGTGGTGGCGGTGAACGATCGCGCGTTCGCCTGGCACCCCGAGCAGAGCCGGTGGGATGTTCGCGAGCTGCTGGTGCGCGAGGCGCAGCCGTGGTTCGACCCCAAGGGATTCCTGCTGGCGGTGGATCCGGACGACCGGCTGCTCGGCTTCCACTGGACCAAGGTGCATCCTGACGGCCTCGGTGAGGTCTACGTGCTCGCGATCGACCCCGACGCCCAGAGCATCGGCCTCGGCGGCGCGCTGAGCGCGGCGGGGCTTGCGCATCTGCGCGAGCGAGGGGTCCCGGAAGCCATGCTCTACGTCGAGTCCGACAACGCCGTCGCCCTGCGGACCTACCAGAAGCTGGGCTTCGCCCACCACCACACCGACGCGGAGTTCTTGTCGCTGCGCGACCCGTGAGTGGCGATGCGACCTGTGACCCCGCAACACCACTCACGGGTTGCGCCTAGCACCCGGATTCCCGATCGGTGACGTACTGTCGGAGAAGTCGACGTTGCCACTGTGGCATGCGGTGGATTGGTACGAATGGGCGATTGCGCGGAGCCTGTGGAGGCAGGTCACCGGCCGAGGTACGAGGCCCGGTACGAGCTGGGTGATCTCATCAGTCTGGTCGCCTGACACCGGCAAGGAGTCCTCTACCGCCCCGGGGTGGCGTAGTGAAGGTGCGGGTGGTTGGTGGGAGGGGGCGGTGATGGAACTGGTTGCGGTGCCGCTGGAAAGTGGTGGCGTGATCGTCGTGGAGATGGATCACGCTGAAGGGGGTGTGGTCAAGGCTGGGCGGCCGGGGCAGGTTGTGGCTGAGGCAGCGCAGACTTTGGAGGCTGCGTTGGAGCCGGTGACGTTGGTGGCGCAATCCATCTTGGCAAAGCTGCGCCAGTCCCGCTCGCGAGAGATCACGGTGGAGTTCGGGGTCAATCTCACGGTAGAAGCTGGGGCGGTGATCACTAAGGCTGCTGGTGGGTGTCATCTGAAGGTCAAATTGCGCTGGGGACCAAGCGATGACACCGACCGGTGAGCCGCCGACCCTGCCAGGATCAGGGACCGGTTGGTCGGTTGACCTCACTACTGGCACAGTGCAGGTTCTCGATATCCGTGGCCGGCCCGCAGGGACCGGTTTCCTCGTCGGCGAACGGCTGTTGGTGACCTGCGCCCATGTCCTGTCCAGCTATGGCGGGGACGCGGAGCCCCCGACCGGCCCAGTAACCGTGCGGTTTGTTCATCTGGACGATGGTGAACGGACCGCCCGGGTCGAGCCGCAGCTGTGGCGCAGCCCAGAAAGTGAGGACGTCGCCTTCCTCCGTCTGGAGGGCGTGCCGCCAGCGCAGGCCCAACAGCTTTCGCTAGGCGCCTCGCTGGGAGTTCGTGGGCACCAAGTGAAGGCGTTCGGGTTTCCTGCCAATGCGCCCAGCGCGGGTCATTACGGCTATGGCGTCGCCGGTGATCGGATCCTTGGCGACGGTGATGTGCCGTTGCTGCAGTTGACCGAGTCTAGCGAGGTGACTGAGGGTTTTAGCGGCGGCCCGGTGCTCGATGAGCTCACCGGGCTGGTCGTGGGGATGGTGAGCTCGGTGGCCCGTCCCGATCGACTTGCCCGCGGCCAGATGACCGCCTACGCCACACCCACCGAGACACTCCGCAAGGTCTGCCCAGAGCTGGCTGTCTCGCGGATCTGTCCTTACCGGGGGCTGGAATCGTTCACGATCGCCGACGCGGAGTGGTTTCACGGCCGCGGCCACGCGGTGGACGCGGTGCTGGCCAGCTTGCGTCACGACCGCCGGTTCCTTGCGCTGCTGGGACCCTCCGGGAGCGGCAAGTCTTCGCTGATCCACGCCGGTGTCCTGCCCGCCCTGGGCCGCGGGGAGATTCCCGGCAGCGACCGCTGGGGTTGGCTCAGCGTGCGGCCCGGGGCCGAGCCATTCGCGCAGCTGGAGCAGGCCGGCCTTCCTGACGCGGCGGCTGGGCTGCCGGTAGCGATACAGCGCTGGCTTGACGAGCACCCGGAACACGAGCGGCTCGTGCTGGTGCTTGACCAGTTCGAGGAGCTGCTCACCGCCACGGCACCGCAGCCGCGACGGGCATTGCTCGAGCAGCTGACCGCCGTGGCCGAGCAGCAGCTAGCGGTCACGGTGATCGTGGTGCTCCGGGATGATTTCTACGGTCGGCTGGCCGCGACCGCTCCCGGCCTGATGCGGCTGGTGGCGCAGGCTCTGGTCAACGTCCCTGCACTGGTGGAAGCCGACGAGCTGCGCGCCATCATCGAAGCGCCAGCCGCCCTCGCCGGCCTGTCCATCGAACCGCGCCTGGTCGAGCGCATCGCTGGGGACGCCGCAACCGTCGCGCCACCGGCGGACGTGCCCAGCGGCGGTGCGGCAATCACCGTGCTGCCCCTGTTGGAGTTCGCCCTGACTGAGCTCTGGCGCCGACGTGAGGACGGCCGGTTGACTCACCGCGCCTACGAGCAGATCGGCGGGGTGGTCGGCGGGTTGACCCGCTGGTGCGACCAAGCCTATCAGGAGTTGTCCTCGACCCAGCAGCTTCTCGTCCGCCGGATCGTCACGTCGCTCGTGAGACTCGGCGATAAGGCCGCCGACATCCCCGCCACTCGTCAACGGCGCACCCTCGCCCAACTGCGCGCCGACAAGGTGGACACATCGGGTGATAGTGACAGTGACGTTGACACCGTGGTCACCCTTCTGGCCAATCGGCGGTTGCTGATTACCAGCCGCGACCCCACCAGCGACGAACCCATCGTTGAGCTTGTTCACGACGCGTTGATCCGCGAGTGGGGCCTGCTGCGCGAATGGCTGGCGGAAGACCACGACTTTCTGGCCTGGCGTGCCGATGTTGAGAACAACCGCACGCAGTGGAAAGAAAGCACCGGCGGACGAACCTCCCACGACACCGAGCGGCTGCTGCGCGGCAGCGCTCTGGAGCAGGCGTTGTACTGGCTGCGGCTGCGCCCAGACGAGCTGAGCAACGATGTTACCGAGTTCCTCCGACTCAGCGACGACGCTCAACGCCGACGCCTCACCCGCGACCGCCGCCGCATCCGCCTGCTATGGATCATACTTATACTGGTCGTCGGCCTCGGCTTGTTCTCCGTTTTCCAGACCAGACAGGTGACCGACGAGCGTGACTTGGCCTTGTCCCGCCAGCTCGCGGTCAACGCCACGAACCAACTGGTCATCGATCCAGAGCTGAGTCTCCTGCTGGCCCAGGAAGCGTACAAAGTCAGTCCAACCCCCGAAGCCGAGGCGGCACTGCGCCAAGCCACGCTGGACTCACAAGTGCGAGTCACGCTGCGTGGTGACCAACGCGCGGTGAATGGGGTGGCGTTCAGTCCGGATGGGAAGCGGGTGGCTAGCGCGGGCGACGATGGCACGGTGCGGGTGTGGGACGCGGGCGGTGCTGGTGATCCCGTGGTGCTGCGGGGTCACCAAGGCGCGGTGAATGGGGTGGCGTTCAGTCCGGATGGGAAGCGGGTGGCCAGCGCGGGCGTCGATGGCACGGTGCGGGTGTGGGATGCGGCCGGTGCTGGTGATCCCGTCGTGCTGCGGGGTCACGAAGGTCTGGTG